>JAQVTI010000004.1 GCA_028700115.1 Candidatus Iainarchaeum sp.
ATTTTAAGGGATTTTTGGTTTCTTAGTTTTTTTATTTTCACATTATCTTTGATTATTTTTAATTTAATTAATAATTTTTATTTATTTTATAATTTAGGTTTTTTGAGTTTAATTTTAGTTATTTTTATTTTAATATATTCTTTTTTATTTATATTATATTCTAGTCAATTATTAAATACTATTATTTTTATAGAAAGATATTGTTTAAAACATATAACTAAAATTAATAAATATACTTTTGAAAATGCAATAGACTGTGTTAAACCTTTATTTGATTATTTAAGAAATGTAAATAATGAGTCTGATTTATTTAAAAAGACTTTAAAGTTTACTGAAGATATAGTTTTAAACTATATTAAATCAAGAAATTTATTAGAAGAGGATCTTTTTATTATATATATTGATGACCAAATTAATCTTTTATATTATCTTAATAATAAAAATAATTATTTAGTTTTAGATGAAATTACTTCTTTTTCATGTAATGTTTTATCAGAATTAGTTAAAAAAAGGTTATATTCTACTTCCCAATCTAAATTAGAAAATAAATTTTTGTATACTTTGAATATATATTTTTATGATTTATTTAATAAATTTGATAGAATTAAAACTCCTAGTTTAATTTTAAATTTTTTATTAAAAACTAAATATCATTTTATACTTAAAAATAAAACTTGGGATATATACACTACGTATATAAATGATATTATTAAATTTTGTTTAAATCAAAATGATTCTTATTCTAGTTTTTTACTTAAAAAAATTGTATCTACTTATAGAGAATATTTAATTATTGAATTAAAATTAAATATAGATGATAAGAAAACAGATTTATTTTTATTTGAAAAATTATATGAAATATTATCTTTAAGAAGATTTAATAATGTTAATCTTTTTGATCATAATGATGTATATAGACCTTTATTTTTTTATAATAATATTAATTTTGAAATTTTTAATTTAATTAGAGATGAAGATCATATTAATGATAATGTAGTTAGTTTTTTAAATAAATATGTATCTTTAACTAATGATTTATTAAAAGATAATTTTGGAGATTCTGTTTTTTTAGATGCTTATATTGAATTAGTTTATGTTATTTTTAATATTAAATTGAATATTAACTTAAAAAGAAATTTTATTAGAGTAATGTATTCTAAATTTATAGATTATTCACTTTCTTTATTTAAATCTAAAAATTATGACTTAGAAAAACATTTACTTTATTTGTTATCTATATTATTTTATAAATTTAGAAAAAATAATAATTCTTTAATTTTAGAAATTGTAAATAAATTAATTTTATTTTATGAAAAGGATTCTGAAAATTCTAAAATGTTTTTGCCATTACTTAAAACTATAGGTAGTTGGGTTAATTCTTATGATGATTTAAAAAATATATCTATTATAGTTTCAAACTGTATAAAAAAAGATGTAGTGGAAGATAATTATAATTCTTCTTCAAAAGTAATATTATCTATATTAAATAAATATAATTACTCTACAAAATGTAGTTATTCTTATGAATTATGGGTGTTGCCTCCTTCAAAATTATGGAATATAGGTAGATTTTATAATAATATTAATAAATATTATAATCGTAAAGAAATATATGAAAATTATCATAAATTATTAATGACTAAATAGATTTTGATTAAATGTGGTGTTTATGCAAGAAATAAAAGAATGGACTCAAGATGAAGCAGAATTAGAATTTGATAAAATAATTAATAACAATTGTTCAGGTGAATGGTATGATATTGATTGGAAGTTAAAATTAAATTTTGATTCAACAGGTTTTAAAACAAATAATACTACTCAAAAAGCAATATCTGGTTTTGCAAATACTTATGGTGGTAAATTAATTATTGGAATTAATGATGATAGAGAATTAATTGGTTTTAAAGAAATTGAAAATATTGAAAATCATATTTTTAATAAATTATCAAAAAAATTGTTACCATCAATTCTTTTATTTAAGGCAAAATATTATGACTATAATTCTAAAAAATTATTAGTTATATTTGTAGGTAAATCTAAAATTCCTATACAATGTGATAATGGAGTTTATTATTATAGAGAACAATCAGCATTTTTATTTATGCCTCATAAAATGTTAGAAAGTAAATTTAAATCTAATTTTATTGAAGAAATGTATAAAGTATTAGTTTCTAAAGAATTAGATAGTTTGAGTATATATTTGAAAGAATTATCTAAAGTATCTTCCACATTAAATTACAAAATTAGTTCTTATACTAAATATATTAAAGAATCTGCAGAAAAATTATTCTTTTTTTATAAAGAAAATAATATGTTAGATTCTTTTTTTGATGTTTATAATAAAATATTGTATTGGTCAGCTTGTGAAGGTAATAAGCTCATTAATATTAATGAAATTAATTGTTTTATAAAATCTATAAATTCATTATATAATCAAATTAGTTCTTCTAAGAATAAAGATTAATAGTTATAATTATGAACAAAAACAATAATCTAAAACTAAATAAAATACTAAATTCAGAAAAATTTCTTAAAAAAGTAATTATTACTGTAAAAAAAGAATATAGACCTTATGATCCTGGAAATTATTTATATAATTTAGTAGTTAAAAATAATAAATCTATATTTGAAGATAAAAATTTAGAATTAATATATACTACTTTAATTTCTTGGAATATGAATTCTAGAGGTGCAAGATTAACACCTATTAATATTTTTAAAAAATCTATACTTAATAATAAAAAAATAATTATAGATTTAAAAAAATATACTTTTAAAGATTTATTAATTAATTTTGATGAAATTTTTGAAAAATTGTATTTTCTTTATAATAATTTAGAATTATGTAAACAAAAAACAAAAATAGTTACTTTTTCAAAAACAATGCATTTTTTATTACCAAATTTATGTGTTCCTATAGATAGAAAGTATGCATTAAACTTTTTTTATAATAATAGAAGTATTACTAATAAGAATGAATTTAGAAAATATAAAGAAATTAATTTAAATTATTGTAAAATATATGAAAAATATGATTTAAGTAAGTATTTAGGTAAAATTAGTGATAATGGAATTAGATGGAATATTACAATTCCAAAGATTTTGGATAATGTTGTAATTGGATATGGGATATTAAAAAATTAAAATAAAAGATAATATTTAAGTATAGTTTAGTATATATATGATATATAAAAATATATTTTTAAAATATAATTTAGTTGATTATTATGACAGTTGTAAAAAATAAAAAAGTGAAAATTGTAGAAGAAACCTTATGGGATTCTGCAAATAAGTTAAGAGGAAAAGTTGAACCAGCTGAATATAAGCACGTCGTTTTAGGATTAATATTTCTTAAATTCGTAAGCGATAAATTTGAAAAAAGAAAAAAAGAATTAATTACAGAAGGAAAAGAAAAATATATCGACATTGTTGAATTCTATACCAGTAAGAATATTTTCTATTTACCTGAAGTTTCAAGATGGGAATATTTAAAGAAAAATGCAAAACAAAACGATATCGCTTTAAAGATTGATACTGCTCTTGCAACCGTTGAAAAAAATAATCCTGCTCTTAAAGGTGCTTTGCCTGACAATTATTATTCAAGATTAGATTTAGATGTAAATAAACTTGCTTCTTTAATTGATACAATAAACAATATTGATACTCTAAAAGACGATGAACAAGATATTATTGGAAGAGTTTATGAATACTTTTTAAGAAAATTCGCTCTTGCAGAAGGAAAAGGAAAAGGAGAATTCTATACTCCAAAATGCATTGTAAAATTAATTGCTGAAATGATTGAACCATACAAAGGAAAAATATACGATCCTTGTTGCGGTAGCGGTGGAATGTTTGTTCAATCAATTAACTTTATTCAAAATCATCATGGAAATAAAAAAGATATTTCTATTTACGGACAAGAATATACTTCAACAACCTATAAATTGGCAAAAATGAATCTTGCAATAAGAGGAATTTCTGCAAATCTTGGAAAAATTCCCGACAATACTTTTTTTAATGACCAACATGAAGATTTGAAAGCTGATTTTATTATGGCAAATCCTCCATTTAATCAAAAACAATGGAGAGAAGCAAACGAATTAACACAAGATGCAAGATGGTCAGGATATGAAGTTCCCCCAACAGGAAATGCAAACTATGCATGGATTTTACACATGGTTTCAAAACTTTCTGAAAATGGAGTTGCTGGATTTATCCTTTCAAATGGTGCTTTATCTGGTGGCGGAGAAGAACTAAAGATAAGACAAAAATTAATTGAGAATGGTTTAGTTGAAGCAGTAATTGTTTTACCAAGAAATCTATTTTATACAACAGATATTAGTGTAACTTTATGGATTATTAATAAAAATAAAAGAGAAAGAACATTTCAACCAGATGGAGTTGTAAAGAACCTTAGAAACAGAGAACATGAATATTTGTTTATGGATTTGAGAGAAATGGGAGAACCATTTGAAAAGAAATTCATTCAATTAACCGATGATGATATCAAAAAAGTAGCAGAAACTTACCATAATTGGCAAGATATAGATTGGAAAGAAAAATATCAAGATAAACCAGAATTTTGTTATAGTGCAAAACTAGAAGAACTAAAAAAGAAAGGATTTTCTCTTGCACCAAGTAAATATATTGAATTTGTTAATAGAGATGAAAATATTGATTTTGATGAAAAAATGAATAATTTGAAACAAGAATTTTCTAAGTTATTAAGTGAAGAAGAGAATTCAAAAAAAGAGTTACTTAAAGTTTTCGAGGAGTTAGGATATGGTATCAAATTTTAAGCCCATTGGAAGTTTTATCAGAAGAGTTGATAAAAGAAACAGAGATTTATCCGTTACTGATCTTCGAGGATTAAGTATGACTAAAGAATTTAGAAAAACTACTTCTAATATAATTGGAACTGATATGTCAAATTATAAAGTTGTTAATAAAAATCAATTTGCATGTGATTTTATGTCAGTTATACGAGTATATAAATTGCCAGTTGTTTTACATGCTGAAGAAGAACCGATAATTGTATCTCCTGCATATCCAGTTTTTGAAGTTAAAGATGAAAAGGTTCTTCTACCCGAATATTTAATGATGTGGATGAGAAGGTCAGAGTTTGATAGATATGCCTTTTTTAGATGTGATAGTGCAATAAGGGGAGGATTTGGATGGGATGAGCTATGCGAAGTAGAAATTCCAATTCCAGACATTGAAATTCAAAAAGAAATCGTAAAAGAATATAATATAATTATTAATCGAATTAAATTAAATAGTCAATTAATTCAAAAATTAGAAGAGACTGCTCAGACAATATTTAAAGAATGGTTTGAAGATTTTGAATTTCCTGATGAAAAAGGAAATTCATATAAATCAAGTGGCGGAGAAATGGAATATAATGAAGAATTAGATAGAGATATTCCTAAATCTTGGTTAGTTGAAAAAATTGGTGGGTATGTAAATCTAAGTCAAGGTTTATGTGTGAATGCAACAACAGCTCATCTAATTAAAAATGAAGGTCTACCCCTTTTAAGAATTACTGATCTGATACATAATACAAAAAAAATATTCATAGACAAATCTGTGCCTAAAAAAAATATTGCAACAAAAGACGATATAATTATAACTCGAACTGGTCAAGTTGGTTTAGTGTTTAAAAATAAAGAAGGAGTTGTTTATAACAATTGTTTCAAAATTGCTCCTAAGAATTCGTTGCTTGAAGAAAACTACTTATATTGGTTCTTAAAAAGAAAAAACACCTTTGAAAAAATGATTGAATTAGCAGAAGGTTCTTCTGCTCAGTTAGATTTGACACATGGAGCATTTTCAACTTTAATAATAACTATTCCAAATAAAAATATTCAGATTACATTCTCGAATCTTATTAAACATATTGATTCATATATCGATATAATAAAAAATGAAATATGGAAACTTGAAGATTTTAAACAAATCCTTCTCTCAAAAATGTCGTAAATTCCTGTTGAGGTTGTTGCAAAATGAAATTCACTGAAGAAAAACTGGAAAAAGCAGTAATTGAATTATTTCTAGAAGAAAATTATACTTATGTTTGTGGAGAGAATATTCATAAAGAAGTTTCTCAAGTTTTACTTAAAGATGATCTAAAAGCATATTTAAGAAATAAATATTCAAAAGAAAAAATTACTGAAAATGAAATTGAAGCAATTATAAGAAAATTAGAATTATTCCCATCATCTGCTTTATATGAATCAAATAAAGAAATAATGAAATTAATTGCAGATGGTTTTATTCTAAAAAGAGAAGACAGAAGTAAAAAAGATTTATTTATTCAATTAATAGATTCAGAAACCATAAAAAACAACATTTTCAAAATTGTAAATCAACTTGAAATTCAAGGTTTTGAAAAAAGAATCCCTGATGGAATAGTTTATGTTAATGGTTTGCCAATAGTTGTAATTGAATTTAAATCTGCTATAAAAGAAAACACAACAATATTAGATGCATATAAACAATTAACTATTAGATATCAAAGAGACATCCCTGAATTATTCAAATATAATGCTTTTTGTGTCATAAGTGATGGAGTGAATAATAAAGCAGGTTCTTTATTTGCTCCTTATGATTTTTTCTATGCTTGGAGAAAAAAAGATGGAACAGATATTCCTGAAGTTGATGGAATAAATTCTCTTTATACAATGATTACTGGAATGTTTAATAAAAAAATATTATTAGATGTTGTTCAAAACTTCGTATTCTTTCCTGATACAAACAAAAAAAAGATGAAAATTGTTTGTCGTTATCCTCAATATTATGCATCAAGAAAACTCTTTGAATCTATAAAACAAAATATGCGACCAAATGGCTCTGGTAAAGGTGGAACTTGTTTTGGAGCAACTGGAAGCGGTAAAAGTTTTACTATGCTTTATTTAACAAGATTATTAATGAAATCTCAAGAACTATCAAGTCCTACAATTGTTTTAATCACAGACAGAAATGATTTAGATGACCAATTATCAGAACAATTTACAAATGGTAAAAAATTTATTGGGGATGATAATGTATTAAACATTACAAGCAGAGATAAACTAAAAACTGAATTAAGAGGGAGAAAAAGCGGAGGAGTTTATCTTACAACTATTCAAAAATTCACAGAGAGTATTGATTTATTGACTAATAGAGCAAATGTAATTTGTATTTCTGATGAAGCACACAGAACGCAAACAAATTTAGACCAGAAAATAAAACTAACTGCTAAAGGAGTTAAAAAATCATTTGGATTTGCAAAATACTTACATGATTCTTTGCCTAATGCAACTTATGTAGGATTTACAGGAACTCCAATAGATGCGACTTTAGATGTTTTTGGAAAAGTACAACATGCATACACTATGAAAGAATCTGTTGAAGATAAAATAACAGTCAGAATTATTTATGAAGGTAGAGCAAACAAAATAATGCTTAATAATAAAAAACTAAAAGAAATTGAAGAATATTATAAGAAATGTGCTGATTATGGAAGTAATGAATATCAAATTGAAGAAAGCAAAAAAGCAGTTTCAAAAATGGAGGTCATTCTTGGAGATCCCGACAGATTAAAAGATTTAGCAAAAGACTTTGTTCAACATTATGAAAAAAGAGTTTTAGAAGGAGCTTCAGTTTTAGGAAAAGTTATGTTTGTTTGTTCAAGCAGACCAATAGCATATGAATTCTATAAAGAAGTTATAAAATTAAGACCTGATTGGGTAAAAATAAAGCAAAGTGCAGATGATAAGAAATTAACTCCACAAGAAAAGAAAGAAATCAAACCAATTGAAAAAATCAATATGGTTATGACTAGAGATAAAGATGATCCTAAAGAATTATATGAATTACTTGGGACTAAAGATTATAGAAAAGAATTAGATAGACAATTTAAGAACTCTAAATCAAATTTTAAAATTGCAATTTTAGTAGATATGTGGCTTACTGGATTTGATGTTCCTTTTTTAGATACAATTTATATAGATAAACCAATTCAACAACATAATTTAATTCAAACTATTTCGAGAGTAAATCGTGTATTTGAAAACAAAGAAGCTGGTTTAGTAGTTGATTATATTGGAATTAAGAAAAACATGAATTTAGCATTAAAGAAATATTCTGATGTAGATTCTAATGACTTTGAGGATATTTCTAAAATGGTTGTTGTAGTTAAAGACCAACTTGATTTACTTACTAAATTATTTAATAATTTTAACAGTAGGGACTATTTTGAAGGAACTCCTCTTCAACAACTAAATTGTTTGAACAGAGGTGCAGAATATGTTCAAATAACAGAAAAAACCGAAAAAAGATTTATGAATATTGTAAAAAAACTTCGTTCTGCATATAAACTCGCAGTTTCTAGTGAGGATATTACTCAAAAAGAAAGAGATTATATTTATTTTTATTTTGGAATTTTTTCAATTATTCATAAATTAACAAAAGGAGATGCACCAGACACTGCACAAATGAATGCTCATGTAAAAGAAATGATTAAAGAAGCATTAGTTAGTGAAGGTGTAGAAGAAATATTTAAGATTGGAAATAAAAATGCTAAATCTGGAATTGATATTTTTGGCGAAGAATATATGGCTAAAATTGATAAAATCAAACTTCCAAATACTAAATTAAAATTAATTCAACAAATTTTAAAAAAAGCAATATATGAATTTAAGAAAGTAAATAAGATAAAAGGTGTTGATTTTTCAAAAAAATTCAAAACACTTGTAGATGTTTATAATGATAGAAAAGATGATTTGAATTTTGCAACAGATGTTCTTTATGATTTAGTAGATAAATTTACGGATTTATTTAATGAATTGAAACAAGAAAAATCTTCTTTTGAAAAAATTGGAATTGATTTTGAAGAAAAAGCATTTTATGATATATTAAAATTAGTTGCTGAAAAATATAAATTTAAATATTCTCATGATAAATTAATTAAACTTTCTTGTGAAATAAAAAAGTTAGTAGATGATAAAACTAAATATACTGATTGGTCAAAAAGAGATGATATTAAGGCAGAACTAAAAATGGATTTAATAATATTAATGGATAAACACAAATATCCACCAGTTCCTAGAGATGAAGTTTTTAAAGAAATATTCGAACAAGCAGAAAATTTTAAAAAATATATTTAAATTAGATAAATATGAAATACTATATAATTAACCATTCTTTTGATTCTTATGTGAAAACAAAAGAATATTGTGGATTTATTAATAAAGACGAAAGAAATATAGTTAATATTGGAGATTATATTATTTATTTTGGACAAGGGGTTATTTTTGGAATATTTGAAGCTATAGATTTAGTTGATAATGAATTTAATAATTGGAAAGGTAATTATCCTTATCAAATTAAATTAAAACCAATATATTTATCTCAAAGAGGTATATTAGCTAAAACTTTTTCTGAAAAGTTTAAGTTATTAAGAGAAGATAATCAATATAGAAATATTGTTGAATTAAATGAAGATGAATATATTTTAATTAAAAATAGTATTTTAGAAAATAAGAAAGAAATTAAGGTTGTTTGATTATGAATAATAAAATTTCTGGAGATCAAGGCGAAATTGATATAGTTAATTTAGTTCCTTGTCCTAATTGTGGAAAAAAACTTATGTTATTACCTAAAAATTATCCTTTATTTGATTTACAATGTACAGGATGTTCTTTTAGAGTACAAGTTAAGACAAATAATTCTAAACCTAAATCTGAAATATTTGGTGCTGGGTGGGAAATAATGAATAAAGTTTTAAAATCAGGATATATGGTTCCTCCTTTAATTGTTAATTTTAAATGGAAAGAAAAAGATGTATTTCATCAAAAAATTGTATTTTATCCATTTGTGCCTAAATCAAATATTAAAAAATACCAATTGTCTCCTACTGCAAGAAGAGCAAATTATAAAATGTTTAGATATACTAAATTAGATAAATTGCCTTGTTTTGTATTATTTGAAAAATAAATTTTTAGATTATTTGATCATTCTGTATTTATAAATTTTTCAATTCTTTGAGGACATCTAATTAATTTATTCCATTCTTTTGCAATTTCTGAAAAATGTTTGCTAAATTCTTTTTTAAAATTAAAATTATCTTCTGTTAGATTTAAAAATATTTGTTTTAAAAAATCAAAACTATATTTAAATTCATTTAAAAATTGATCTAATTTATATTGATTTAAATCTCCTTTTAGATATATACTATCATCAAATTCATCATAATATATATTTGCATGTGCTATTGCATTTCTATATTCTTTACGTCTGAAAAAATTTTCATCTTTATCTTTACAATAATTTTGTTTTATAGAAAATTCTGTTAGTTTTTGTGGTGTTAGATGATTTCCTTTATTTAGTTCTTTATAATATTTTTCTATATAATCTTGATTTTCATTTTTTTTAGATTCTGCAATTATAAGATATATTTCTGCTATTAAACTAATAATCATTTCGTATGTTGTTAAATAATAATAAAAATATTGATTTATTTTTAAAGATTTTGATAAATTTTTATTTTTGTTTATATCTTCTATGGATTTATTTAATTGTATAAAATTCCCTAAATTTTCAATAATAAATTTTGATTTATTTATTTTTTTAAGATCTTTACATATTTTATTTATTAAATTTATATCTTCTTCTTTTAAATTAATTGAATCTTTTGTTAAATCATCTTTTAATGTTTGATAATTAATATTTATATATTTGTCACAATATATTTTATAAAAATTATATATTCCTAATACATTTCTAGTTTCTAATAATTCATTTAGTTTTTTAACTCCTGGATGTGTTAATAATTCTCTAGGAATATGTGTTCTTTTAATAAATTCAATTTTATTAATACATTTACTTATATTTTTTATGTTTTCCATATTATTATTTGTGTGTATGATATTTAAATAAACTATTATTTTAATTAAAAATAACACCTAAAAAACTACTTTATATATATTTTGGTTTATTATTTTATTATTGATTTAAATTAAATAAGTGTTATGAATAAAAAAATAATTTTTATAATATTATTTCTATTTATTGTATTTAATAATGTGGTTTTTTCAGAAAGGGATTTAAATTGTCAATATCAACATAATATTTTAATTAATTCAAATAAAGAAATTGTCCCTGTTTCTGTAGAAAATGATCAAGAGATTAATTATATAACTTATGAAATTTTAAATGGAAATCAAGCCCCTATATTATTTAATAATCTTAATGATTTTAATGTGTGTATTTCCTTTAAAGTTAGAATATATGTTGATGATAGATTTATGGCAAGTGATTATGATGAATCTGATAGAGAAATTTGTTTGTTGCCAGGTATTAATACTTATGATTTTTCACATTGGGCTGTTTTTTCTGAATCTAAATATGTGGAAGTATCTAATTTAATTTATATAGAAAATGATTTTGTTCATTTTAAATCTATAGATAAAAATGAATATCAAACTGTATGTGATTTATGTTTAGATAAAGTTTGTTTAAATGATGGATTTAATTGTTCTAATAATAATGAATGTGGTTCTGGATTTTGTGTACAAGGAATTTGTTCTAATATGGTAGATGGTAATTGTTATAATAATAATTGTAATTGTTCTGAAAATGAAATTCAATTTAAAAATAAAATGTGTGTTTTAAAACATTCTGTAGAAAATGGTTCTATACCTATAACTGGACAAAAAGAAGAATGTATTTCTAATTATATTGATAATAATATTTGTGTAGTTCCTATTGGGGGTAATTGTAATTCTGATATAGATTGTGGTGATAATTATTGTGTAAGAAATATCTGTAATTCTACTTTTGATTCATGTTATAAAAATGATTGTAATTGTTTGAATAATGAATTTCAATATAAAAATAAATGTATTCAAAAATATACTCTTGAAAATGGTTTTTATCCAGAAACTAATAACCCTTTAGAATGTATTTCTGGGAATATAAATCCTGAAACTGGGTTGTGTGATTTGAATGAATTTGATAAATTAAAAAAAAGAAATAATACTTTAATATTGATTATTTTTATAATTTTAATTTTATTTATTTTTTATTTTATTTACTCTAAAAAGAATAAATTTAATTTATTAAAAGAAAAAAATAAGGGTAAGGAAATTGATTTTAATATAGAAAAAGAAAAAACTAATAGACTTGAAAAAGAAATTCAAAAAATTAATAGAACTATAGAGTTTAATATTAATGAAGAAAATAAACTTAATAAAAAAATTAAAAAAATTAAATCTAAAAAGAATAAAACAAAAAAAGAAGAATTAGAATTAAAAAAACATATTTATAGTTATGAAAAATTAAATAAACATCTTTCTGATTTGAACCAAGATTTATTAAAAAAGAAAGAGTGTCTAAAAGCTGAAAGAAATAAAATTTATAAAAATGTATATGGTTGGGATGTTAAAATTAATGATTATGGTTATGAAATATTTGTAAATAGTAGACAATTAGTACATCTTTATGTTTATCGTAAATATATTGGAGATATAAAACCTAATTGTGAAATACATCATATTGATGGTAACAAATTAAATAATAATAAAAATAATTTAATTCAATTAACAAAATCACAACATAAATTAATTTCTCATAGATGTATAAAAGATAGGGCTAGTGGTATTAAAGAATTAAAAAGAATAGGTGTAGTCATAGATTAATTTTCCCCTAAAAAACTACTTTATATATATTTTGGTTTATTATTTTATTATATTATTTATGTTTATATATTATATATAAATATATTATATTTTGATTAATATTTATAAAAAAAGACTAAAACTTAGAGAAAACATGCAACTTAAAGAATTAATTATAAAAAACTTTAAATCATTTGACTATACTAAAATTCCTTTCAAAAAAGGACTACATATTGTAGTTGGACCAAATGGATCTGGAAAAAGTAATATAGTTGATGCACTACTTTTTGTGTTCGGTTCTACTTCTCTTAAAAGACTTAGAGTAGATAAACTAACAAATCTAATAAATCATAACACAAAAGCAAACACAGCTAAAGTTAGAGCTGTTATGATTGATGATTTAGGAAATGAAATAGAAATTTCAAGAGAAATTGATAAAGAAGGAAAATCTATCTTTTCTCTAAATGATAAAAAAAAAGCTTTACATGAAATTACATCTTATCTAAATGATCTAGGAATAGACACAGATGGATATAATACAGTTCAACAAGGAGATGTAATTAAAATAATAAATCTAAAACCAGAAGAGAGAAGAGGAATAATTGATGATGTTTCTGGAATTTCTTTATTTGATGCAAGAAAAAAAGAAGCAGAAACAAATCTAAAAAAAGTATCTGAAAAGCTTTCAAAAGTAAGTATTGCTTTAAATGAAAGAAAGCCATATGTTGAACAATTAAAAGAAGAAAAAGAAAATGCTTTAAGATTTAAAGAACTTGATTTATTAGAGAAAAAATATAATTATAATCTATATTCTAAACAAATTGCTTTTCTAGAAAAAGAAAATGATGAATATTCTATAGATTTAGAAGAAAAACAAGAAAAATCAAACAATCTAATAACAGAAAAGCAAGAAGTTATAAAAACACAAAAAGATCTAGAAGCTAAACTTGAAGGAATAAATCAAGAACTAATAAATCATTCTGAAAAAGTACAATCTACATATGGAAGTAAGCTTTCTGAAGTTTCTGCAAATAAAGAAATATATGTAAATAATATTAATATTAATACAGATAATCTTAACTATTTAAAACAAGAAAACATAAGATCAACTTCTGTTTTAAATGAATCTAAAAAAGAACTTGAAAATTTAGAAGTTATTCTAAAAAACATAAGCTCAAAGGTTGTAGATAAGTCGCAAATAAGAGACTCTATTAAATCTAAGCTACTAGAGAGTCAAAAAGAGTATGATAAAGTAAAATCTTTACAAGAAGAGCTATATGAAAAGCTTTCTGAGTATAATAAAGATATTAACTCTAAGCAAGATAAGTATTTTGAAGTAAAAAGCAGAATAAACTCTTATAATCTACAAAAAGAAACATTAGAGAATAAAGATAAAGAACAAGAAGTTCTTAAAAAAAATCTAGATACTAAAAAAGTTACCTTAGAAAAAGATATTTCTTCTCTAGAAAAAGATATTTCTTCTCTTGAAAAAGAGTTTGAAAAAGTTAAATATGATATTTCTTCTCTAAAGGAAGAAAAGGAAGAACTTTCTGAAAAATATAATCTAAAAAGAATAGATTTGTCTTCTTTGAAAAAAAATCTATCCTCATCTATTAATCTAGAAAAGAAAAGAGATGAGCTTTCTTTACAATTAAAAGATTTTAATACATTTAATGGTTTTTTAGATGAAATCATATCATTAAATGAATCTGAGAGATCATATTTCTCTTCATATGTTGTTTTAGAAAATGATTCTGAGATTTCAAAAATTATAAAAAAAATAGACTATAATCTATCTTTTGTAGTTTTATCTGTTTTAGGTATAAAAAAAGGAGATTTGTCTTCATATTTTAAAAATTTACATACTTCAAAAACAAAAGCAAAAACAAGTATAAAAGACTTTTATTTTGATGGATTTAGTTTTAAGAAAATATCTTTTAAAGACTCAAAGAAACTAGAACAAGAGATTTCTTCAATTGAAAAAGATATTGAAAAAATATCAATTAATCTAAATAAGATAGAAGAAAGAAATAACTTATTAGATGAAAAATACTCAGAAATAGATAACTCTCTAAGATCTAAGAAGATATCTTATAACACACAAAAAGAAATTTTAAAAGATGTTTTAGAGAAATCTTCAGATATCTCTTTAAATAAAAATATTAAACTAAGTAAAGATATTACATTAAATCTTGGACAACTATCTAAAGAACTAGAAACTCTAGAAAAAGAACTAACTTCACAAAAAACTCTAAAAGAAGAACTTGAAGAAAAACTAAAGTCTATTAATTTATCAAATCATGATTCTCTAAGAGATGAATATGATGATATTGTTTCAGAGATAAACACTTTAGAGCAATCATTAATCTCAAAGTCTTCAGATAAGAAAATCTTACTTGAAAAAATAGAAAGTAAGGATAAATATATTTTATCTAATTTAGATAAAATAAAGTCTCTAGAGCAAAAGATAAATGATCTAAATGATAAAAAACAAGAAATAGATAATGAAGTTATAAAAATAAACGAACTTATAAGAAAAGAAGATGAAAAGAAAGGAAATCTAGTTACACAAAAACAAGATATTTCAATTAAAATAAATGAACTTTCTCAAAAAGAGAGAAGTTTTGATTCTTTAGTTTCTGAAATTAATCTTTCTATTAACAATATAAGAATAATGATGTCTACAAATGATAATAAAATAACACAATTTAGACAAAATTTAGAGTTTTTAGATATTAAACAATCTGAAAAGGAAGATCTAGATCTTTCTTTAGAAGAAATAAACACAGAAATAAGAAGATTAAGAAGAGAGAAAAACTCTCTAGGAAACATAAATTTCAATGCAATCTCTTCATATGATAAGCTAGCAAAAGAATTTGATGAGATTTCAGAAAAAGCAGAGATCTTAGAAAAAGAAAAAGAACAAGTAATCTCTATGCTTTCAGAAATAAATATGAAGAAAAAGACAGTTTTTATGGATTGTTTTGAAAAAATAAGTAAAGAGTTTAAAAATAATATTAAGAAAATGTCTAAACTTTTATCAGGTAGCCTAACTTTAGAAGGAAATGATATATTAACTTCAAAGCTTATGATAAATCTTACAAAAAATGGAAAAACAAAAGATATAGATATAATGTCAGGTGGAGAAAAAACAATAACTGCTCTAGCATTTATTTTCTCTCTTCATACATATAAAAAGTCTCCTTTTTATATCTTAGATGAAGTAGATGCTGCCTTAGATGATTATAATGCTTTAAGTCTTTTAAGCTTTATAAAAGAACTATCAAAAGATACAACTATTCTTTCAGTTTCTCACAATGGAACAGTAGTTTCTGGAGCTGATCAAATAATAGGTGTTACTCTAAAGGATAACACAACTGTAATTGGTCTAAATTTAAAGTGAATTTAGGCTATTTTTATTAATTTTAAACAAAATATGTAGTATATAAACCTTATCATTAACTTTGTCATTGGAAAAGGTTTATAAACTTACTTCTTCTTAATATATTTACAAAATAACCTTAACAAGTTAATAAGTTAATCTTGTAAATCCCCACTTACGAGATTATCTTTTCTCCCTTTTACATTTAAATTCAATTCGGGTTTATTTGATTAGTATGGAGTTTAACAAAAAGGTTTTTTTGAGGAAAAAATATGAATATGAGAAATATAAAAAAATTAATGGTTTTTTTAGTTTTTATATTAGCATGTATATTTTCAACAGTTAGTTTTTCAAGTTACATTCAAGCAAGTGGACTAGACATATACTTTCCAGAAGCAATAACTTTAGAAAATACAGCTATCACTCTAGATTTTGATATTGTAAACACTACAAATTTTACACAAGAGTATGAATTTAATGCTTACACTTCCCCTTTTCTGTCAGAAATTAACCCATCAAGTGTAATTTTACAACCAAATGCTTCTCAAACAATTAAGTTTACAATAAATCCTATTATTAACTCTTTAAAGAATGTATATTTCTCAAGTTTTGAAATCTCAACTGAAAATTCTAAAAAGATATATTCTTTTAGAATAGTTCAAAACGATAATAGGGTATGTAACATAAACCTAGATTATAACATAAGTTATGATTCAAACTCAGATCTTTATAATCTAGACATTATCTTAGATAACAATTATCCACAAACATCTCAAATTAAACTAAAATCTTTAACAGATTCTACAAATTTTAAAGAAAACACATATGATGTGGATAATTCATTAGTTCTAAATTATAAAATAGATAGTGATAAAGAAAAAACAGATTTAATCTATGTATGTAATAATAAAGAATATTTAGAACAAATTAAATTAATTGAAAAAAACAAACCAAAAGAATCTCTAGAAGTTGTAAAATATCTTTCAGGTTATTTTTCTTTTTCAAAGATTAAGAACTTTTTCAATTCTTTAGGTTTTAAGATCTTTTTAATAATCATCTTAATATTTTTAGTAATTTCATTTACTGCAAAATATGTAAGATATATCTACTTTAAAAAACATAAAGGAGATTTATAATTATAAATTTAAATGTGATTTGTATGAAAAAAAATGTAAATTCAAGAATGTATTTAGTAATTGGAGTAATCATAATAGCTCTTGTTTTATTTAGTGCTGGGATTTTTGCATCTCCAATTGATGGTGTAAATGTTACTTTTGAAAAAAGTACATATAACACAATGGAAGACTTATCTTTAAGAATAAACTATACAATTGAAAACAAATATGCAGAAGATATACAACTTCTAGTTTATGCAGAGTGTGATTCTGAAGAACTAGAATGTAGTTATTCAAAAACAATGAGTTTAAATGGTTATTCTTCAAAACAAACTTCTTTAATAGTTAAATCAATTGATGAAGGAAAAACAGATTTAAAGATATATGTTAGAGATATGCTTACAAATGAAGAAAATTATTTCTCAATAGATATAGAAACAGAAGACGATTTAGATGAAGGTGACTTTGAAGTTGATGTATCAGACAGATCTTATTGTATAGGTCAATCAAATCATGCATATTTTACATTTGAAGATGTAAAGGTTTCAGATTTATATTACCTAGAACTTAGTTCAGAACAATTTCCTGCAAACATAAGAGAGGATTTGCCTATCTTTTTAAGAGGGGATGATGAAAAAGTAGATTTTATTGTAGATCTGCAAAATGATGTTATGCCTGGAAACTATGAAATGGTTCTAAAAATATATAATGATGATATTGTTTCATATAAGACATTTAATGTAAATGTAAATGATTGCTCTTTAATTCAAGATCCTGAATTTAGAGTAATTTATCCACAAACAAGTTATTATGTTCTAGAAAAAGATAAACCTAAAGAAATTGAGTTTACAATTAAGAATTTAACTAGATATAATAAAACAATTTTTATAAATCATTCAGAAGACTTACCTTTTGGAATTTCATTTTCAGATATACAAATTGATCTAGAAGCATATGCTTCTCAAGAAGTAACTTTAGAAGTTGTTGCTACTCAAGATGTGCCTTCTGGAACTTATCCATTAGATATTACTTTCTTTGATGAAATAACAACTTATGAAAAAACATTAACTTTTGCAGTTTCTCCAGAAAGTAATCTTATATCTACATTATTACAATCTAGTTTAGTTGTAAAATTTGGAGAAATTTCTCAATTTCAAATAGTTTTAGATAATTTAGGAGATTTTGATGAAAGAATAGATGTATCTTTTGTTTCTTCTAATGATTTAGAAATAGATATATTAAATGATTCTTTTATAATTCCAAATAATTCTAAAGGAACTATTAATATAAGAATTTCTACTGGTAATAATTCTAAAGAAATGACTAGTAATTTAAATATAATTCTTGATAGTAAAGATTCTGATTATAGTGAAGTTTTAATTCTTCCAATTGTTGTAATTAAGCAAATAAATAATTTAAATTTATCAATTCTTTCTCTTCCTCAAGAACTTACTTTAGATAGTAATTCAGAAAATATAATTTTCTTAAATTTTAAAAATACTGGTTTAAAAGATATTATTATTTCTGATATTACTTTTGCTGGTATCTCTCAGGAAATAAGTGTTAAATTTGAATCAAATATATTAATTTCTTCAGGAGAAACAAAAGAAGTTTCTGGAAAAATTAATATTTCTGAGCTTATTTCTCAAAAGCAAGATGCAGTATTAATTATAAGAACTGATTCTGGTCAAACTTTAACACGAAATATTATTTTAAATATAACAGATAATAATATTGAAGAATTAGATGATAATAAAAAATTTGGTCTTACAGGTTTTGTAAATTTAAGTTCTTCTATTTTTATTGGAATTGTTGTGTTTTGTTTACTATTAATTGTTTTATTTGCAACAGGTGTAATTAGAACAAAACATAGAAATTATAATAGAAGCTAGAATTTATTTTTAGTTTCTTCAATTTCTTTTATTTTTTTATTTAAAAGATTCATATTTTGATTCATTTTATCTATATTTTTATCAATTACAGCAATAAATTGTTTTTTAAAATTATCAACTTCTTTTATTTTTTCATCAATAATTTTTACGGCCATTGCATCTCTTTCTAATTTTTTTTCAAATTCATTAACTTCTTTAATTTTTTGTTTAAAATCTTGTGTAATTGATGCTTCATATATTTTTAAAGATTGACTTATTTTTTCATCAATTGTAACAATAAGATTTTGTTCAAAATCTTTTAATTCTTCTAATTTTTTATTTATTTTTTCTGGGTCTGTTTTATTTGCTATTTCATTTCTAAAATGTTCTAATTCTTGTAATTCTTTTTTAATTTCTTGAGTCATTGAATTTTTTGCTTTACTTAAAAATTCTAATTTAACATTTTCAAATCTTTTTTCATATCTAATTGCTAAATTTTCTTTATAATTTTCTAATTCTTCTAATTTTAAATATAATTTTTTTGGATCTATATTTTTACTTATTTCTTCTTTAAAAATATTTAATTTTTTTATTTGTTCTTTAATATTTTCTTGAGTATTTTTTACTAATCCTTGTGTAATTCTTGATTGAAGTGCTAAAGTGCTATTTATTTCTTTCATTTTTTCATTTAATTTTGTAGTTATTTTTGAAATTATTTTTGATATATTATCTTCTGTATTTTCTATTATTTGATCTGTTTTATTTTTAGTATTTTGTATATTTTCAATTACTTCTTTGTTTCTAGTTTCTAATTGATTACTATATGTTATTATTTTGTCTTTATCTTCTTCTAAAGTTTTTATTTTTGCATTTAATTTTGCTTCAATTATTTTGAATTTTGTGATTTCAGATATTATTTTTGTATTTAATTTTGTTGATTCTTCAAGTATATTTTCTTCTAATTTTTTATTAATTATTTCTTTTGTTTCTTTTTCGGAGTTTTCTATTCTATTCATTTCTATTTTTACTTTTTCTTTTATAAATTCTTCTAATTTTTTTTGTTTTATATCTAATTCATTTAATTTTGAATTAATTGTTGTAATTATTCCTGAAGCCCATATTTTATCTGTATCTTTTTGATTGTTTTCTTCATTTTGTTCTTTTTCTGATTGATTTTTTTTGTTTAAATAATTATATTCAAATTTAAAATCATCATCATCTTTTGTATAATTTTTAAGATTATCAATATCTATTTCTTTTGTTAAATCTATATTTTCATTTTCTTTTTTAAAATAATTTTTATTATCAATATCTTTCTCTGGGATTTTAATTTTATAATTTTCTGAAAAAAAGTTTTCTGGGATTTCTTCTTTTAATTTTATATTATTTGTTTCTTCAATTTTATCTTTTATTTTTTCTTATTTTTTTTTTGTATCTTCTTGTTTTTCTTTTTTTAGATCTTTTTTTGTATCTTTTTGTTGGTTTTGATTAATTATTTTTTTATTTTCAGTATTTTTTTCATCTATATTTTTTTCTTTTTCAATATCTTTTATTATTTCTATTTTTTCTTCATCTTTATATTGATTAGAAGATATATTTTTATCATTAGATATATTTATAAGATCTTTACTATCGTCTTCACTAAGCCCCATTTGCATAAGATTTTCTATTATTTCTTTATCAGGCATTCCTAGTGATTTTAATTTTTTTATATTTTCAATAACTCTTTGATCTGCAATCATATTTTCACACAAATTTATTTTATTTTATTTTTTATTTTTGTTGTAATTTCTTTAAAGACTTCTTTTATTTCTTTATTGCCATTTATTATAATTAATTTATTTCTATTTTTATATTCTTTTATTACAGGATCTGTTTTTTCATAATAAAAATTAAGTCTATTTTCTATTGATTTTTTAGTGTCATCATATCTTTTTCTTAAAAGTAATCTTTTAATACATTCTTTTTTATTTAGTTTTATATAAATTATATTTTTAAGTTTTATATCTTTATTTAAATATAAAAAATAATCTAACATATTTGCTTGAGCAATTTCTCTTGGAAATCCATCTATTAATATATTTTTATTTTTAATTTTTTTAATTTCTTTAAACATTAAGTCAGATGATATCTCAGGAGGTACTAATTCTCCATTAGTCATAATTTTTTTAATATTTTTATTTTGTTTTGATTTTTTTATAAGTAAATCACTCATAATTATATATCCTAAATTAAATTTGTTTTTAATATTTTCTCCTTGTGTGCTTTTTCCAGATCCTTGTGGACCTAATATAATATATAAATTTTTCATATTTATTCTATTTAATTTTATATATATTGTGATTTTTTTAAATAAGATTATATTTAAAATATATCTTATTAAATATATTTATATTAAAAATAGTTATATATTATATTTAAAAGACTTATCATTTTTAAAAATATATATAATATTAGACCGGTAGCGTAGTCTGGATAACGCATCTGCCTCCTAAGCAGAAGATCATGGGTTCGAATCCCATTCGGTCTGTTATATTTTATTATTTTTGTATATTTATCCCTATTCTGTTTTTAAATCTTTTCGGTATTTTTTTTAAATAGTATGTATTTATAAATTGTAAATATTCTTAAGATATTTATTAATACAATCTTTTATTTTAAATAAAAACTTTGGAGGATAGATTGTTATGATGGTAAATAAATTAAATGTTGAATCAATTAATGATTTTGTTTTAGATTTTTTATCTAAATATAAATTTAAATTTGATGACGACGAAGAAGATTATGAAGACTTTGATGAAGAAGATGAAGATGAAGATGAAGAAGAAGATGATGAATAATTATTATTTTGAAACTTATCTTTTTAAAATATTAGGAAAATTATAAATGGGGGAAAATATTTTGGCAAAGAAAAATGTTAAAGCTTCTGAAACTAAAAAAACAGATGCTAAAGCTACTAAAAAAGTAAAGAAAAGTAAAAAATAAATTTTTCTATTTTTTTTCTTTTTTTTTCCTTTTTTTCCCTAATTTCTTTTTTATAAATTATTTTTTTTATAAATTATTTTTCTTTTTTATAAATTATTTTTCTTTTTTATAAATTATTTTTCTTTTTTATAAATTATTTTTCTTTTTTATAAATTATTTTTCTTTTTTATAAATTATTTTTCTTTTTTATAAATTATTTTTTTTATATAATAAACTATATGTTTATAAATTCTTACTTCTTCTTATAATATATTTAAAATATATATTAGAGATTAAATATGGGTTTTTATTGGAATTTTAGAAATATATTTCATACTACTGGAAAAACAATAATGTTTAGTAGTTTTACTTTACTTCTACCTATTATTTTATCTTTATTTTTAAAAGAAGGATTTTTTGTAACAAATACATATATTTTAATTTTTCTTTTAACATTTATTTTTGGGTATTTATTTTTTAAATTTATAAAAAGAGAAAATATTTTTGGATTGACTTTTTCTCAAAGTCTTTTAATTGTTTTTTTTATTTGGCTTTTATATGCTATATTTTCTTCTTTACCTTTTTATTTTTTATCTGAATTAAATTTTATTGATTCTTTTTTTGAAAGTATGTCTTCTTTAACAACTACAGGTCTTTCAATGTATAGTACAGGAGTTCCTATTTTAAAAAGTTTAATTATATGGAGATCTTTTTTATCATGGATTGGTGGTCTTGGTATTATAGTTTTAGCATATTTAGGAATATCTAAAAACATTTCTTTTAGTTCAAGACTTTTTTCTGCAGAAGGACATGAAAGATTAAGACCTAGTCCTTCAAAAACTATAATAAATATGTGGATAATTTATTTAATTTTAACAATTCTGGGGGTTTTGTTTTTATATTTTGCAGGAATGACTTTATTTGATTCATTTAATTATTCTATGTCTGCAATTTCTACAAATGGTGTTCAATCTAATAGTTTAGGTTTATCTATTATTGGTACTCCATTAATTAAGTTAGTTTTAATTATAATAATGATTTTTGGGGCTACATCTTTTATTTTACATTATAATTTTTATAAAAAAAAATCTTTTAAAATTTATTTTAAAGATAAACAATTTATATCTATGATTTTATTAATATTAATTTCTTTGTTTTTTGTTTTTTTAAAACTTGGAAAAGAATATGATCTTATTACAATTTTATTAAATATTATAAGTATGATTACTTGTGGTGGTTTTACAACTTTTTCTACAAATCAATTACTTAATTCAGTACCATTTGTTTTTGGGATATTTTTATTATTAATGTTTATTGGAGGGTCTACTAATTCTACAACAGGAGGTATAAAAATAAACAGATTTATAATCTTTTTAAAATCTATTTTTTGGAAAATAAAACAATCTACACTTCCAAATATTGCTTATTTTCCAAGAAAATATAATAATAATATTATTGAAAATAAAGAAATTCGTTCAATTTATTTTTTTATTTTAGTTTATTTATTTTTTATAGTTATTGGAATTTTTGTATTTACTTTTAATGGTTATTCTATAAATTCAAGTACTTTTGAAATAATTTCTGCACAAAGTAATGTTGGTTTAAGTATTGGTCTTACAAATAGTTTTATGCCTTTATCTACAAAACTTATGCTTATAATTAATATGTGGATTGGAAGATTAGAAATTATTCCTGTTCTTTCAATATTAGGTTTAATATTTATAAAAAAGCATAAACATTAATTTTTAAATAAATAAGAAGATTTATAATATTTAAGTATATTAAATTATAAAGAGGAATTAATATGTATATAATTATAATAGGTGCTGGGAATCTAGGTTTTTATGTAACTCAGACTCTTTCATCTGAAAATCATGATGTAGTTGTTATTGAAAAAGATGAAAAGAGATGTAAGAGTATATCTAATGATTTAGATGTAGTTACAATTAATGGAGATGCAACTGAATTATCTGTTTTAAAAAAAGCAGGAATTGATGAAGCAGATGTTGTTATTTGTTTGACTGAAATGGATGAAATTAATTTAATAATAGGTCTTATGTGTAAAGAGCTTGGTGTAAATACAGTTGCTGCTTCTTTAAGCAAGATGGATTATCAAAAATCAGTTTTAAAGAAACTAGGTATAGATATTGTAATTCATGCAGAAGCTGCTGCTGCTGGATATATATCACAATTAATTACACAGCCTGATGTTTTAGATCTTTCTTTTTATTCAAAAGGAGATGCTGAGATTGTTGAACTTAAAATTAATGATAAATCTAAATTTATTGGAAAATCTGTTTGTAAGTTTAATGATCATATTCCTGGAGATACAAAAGTTATTGGTATTTATAAGAAAGGTAAATTTTTAATACCAGATGATGATTTAAAAATTGATAAAGGAGATAAGATTTTAATAATCTCTAAAAAAAGTAAAGTCTCATCTGTAAGAAAGTTAAAATAATTTTCTTATTTTTCTATTTTTTTTTAATTTTCATTTAAATCTTTAAAATGAATACAAAAAGTTGTTCTATATACTCTTTGTCCATCTTTACTAACTCCAACTAATGTTTTTGAAGTTTTATATTCTTTTGCAATTTTATGTTTCATTAAATGTTTTACAATATTATAGCTTATTTTTAAATTATCTAAATATAAGTCTGTTCCTGTTTTTTGTTTTTCTTCTCTTACAACATGTATTGTTGCACTAATTTTATTTGTTTTTTCATTAATATTATCTATTATAGTTTCAATTTCTTTAAGTATTTTTTCTTCTACAATTTCCATAAATTTTTTATTATTAAATCTTAATTGCAAAATTGTTGTATAATAATTTCCAGAAATTCTTGAGCATGTAAGGCAAGTATCTTTTTTTAGATTAATTTCTTTTTCTTTTATAATTTCTTTAATTTTATTTCCAAGTAAAGATTTTATATTAAATATAGCCTTATATTTATTTGATTCAAAATTTAGATCAAAAATAAGATCTATTTTTGTTTGTTTTAAATCTAAAATTTTAACATTTTTTAAAATTGCTTCTTTTACATTTTCGAAATTATTATACCATATTTTACCATATCTAATTTTATTACATTTAACACAGTATGTAATATCTAAATCTGGTATTTTTACAAGTTCATGATCTTTAAGATAGCAATCTATACAAAAATTATTAATAGAATTACTATCATCTATATCTTTTCCACATTTTGGGCAAAATCTTTTCATAATTTTATCCTATTATATATCAAATATATCTCCTACTTTTGGGGCTATATTTTCTATTTTTTTCTTATTAATTTCTTTTCTAAATTCTTCAATAGTTTTTGAATCTCCATGAACACATATTATTTTTTTTGGTTTAACAATATCTATTAATTCAAAAAGTTCTTTTTGATCTAGATGTGCAGATATACTTACGTGTTTTATTTGGCAATTTATTTTATATAATTCTTTATCTATATATAATTTTCCAGTTTTTAAAAGTCTATCTCCATTTGTTCCATCAACTTGATATCCTGTAAGTATTAATTTGTTATCTTTATTATTTCCAAATTCTTTTAAATAAAGCATAACAGGTCCACCTTCTAACATTCCAGCAGTAGTAATAATTATTGCAGGTTCTGGGGTTCTTAAAATATCTTTTCTTGTTCTATGATTTGTTATTAATTCAGTTCTATCTAATGCTTTTTTAAAACTTTTTAAATCATTTAAATATTCTTTATGATCTGCAAATATTCTACTTGCTTTTATCCCCATTCCATCTACATATATTGGCGCATTTATTTTATATTTATCTAATAAAGCAATTAATTCTTGTGTTCTTTCAATTGCAAAAGCAGCTAAAATTACTTTGTGACCATTTTCTATGGTTTCTTTTATTTCAGAAATTAATTCTTTTTCTAAATTTTCTCTTGATTTGTGATTTTTATTACCATAAGTTGATTCTGTAATTAATATATCTACTTGTGGGAGATTTCTATCAAATCCTTTAAATAAAGTTGATTTTTCTGATCTTATATCTCCAGTATACATTATTTTTTTACCTTCTGTTTCTAAAATAGAGATAACACTTCCTGAGATATGTCCTGCATCATAAAATGTTAATCTAGAATATTTTGATATTTCTATTGTTTCTCTTAAATTTAAATAAAATGCAGCTTTATTTGCAAATTTAATTTCATCTTTATTAAATGGTGGTTCTTTGTCATCATATTTTGCAATTTTTAAAGTATCAAGCCATAATAAATTAGATAATTCTAAAGTAGCTTCTGTTAAAAAAAGATTTGGATCTCCTTTTTTATATAGAGAAGGTATATCTCCAGAATGATCTAAATGTGCATGACTTAAAATTACTGCATCTAAATGTTCTTTTATTTTTAGAGGTTCTTCTGTATATTCTTCTTCGATTTTATATTTTTCTGATAAATTTTTATTTTTTTGGTTTTTAAATTTAGGATGTAATTTAAGACCATAATCAAAAAGTATATTTTCATTATCTGTTTTTATAAGAATACCACTTCTTCCTACTTCTTGACCAGCACCAAGGCATTTTAATTTCATTTGAAATCACTTCCATTTTTATATTTATAATTATTAATATATTTAATTTATTTTTTTAATTTATTTTTAAAAATTTAATTTATTATAATAATTTTTAGATTTTAATTTATTATAATTATAGTTTATAATAATATATTATTAGTTTATTTTTTATTAATTATATTTATATTTTTAATATATATTCTAAAAGCAAAGTTAATAAATATCTATGTGTATATTATATTTATAATATTTGAATATGTGTATATATATGGCTTTTTTAAATTTGAAAGACTCTTTTGATTTTTTAAATAAAAATAATATTAATACTTTAGCTTATACATTAATTTCTTCTAAAAAAGATTTAAAAAATTTTAAAGAATATCCATATGTTTTAAAATTAAGTTCTTCTTTATTACATAAAACTGAAAAAAAAGTTGTTTTTGTTAATTTAAATAATAAAAAAGATTTAGAAAATTCATATGATTCTTTAAAAAAAGTAATTTTTAATGAAAAAATTAAAAAATATGATATTTTATTACAAAAACAAATTCCTGGAATAGAAATAATTATTGGTATAAAAGAAGATAAACAATTTGGGAAAGTTATTTTGTTTGGTTTTGGTGGTATATTTACAGAAGTTTTTAAAGATTCTTCAATTAAAATTTTACCTATTTCTAAAAAGGATTTAAATTTTTTATTTTCAGAAACTAAAATTGGGTCTATTTTAGAAAAAGGTTTTAGAAATAAAAAATATCCTATTAAAGAACTTAAAGAAATGATTTATAATATTTCAAATCTTGCAATTAAATATAATATTAAAGAATTAGATATAAATCCATTAATAATTAATGAAAATGGTTTATATATTGTAGATTCTAGAATATTATTATAAATTTAATAATTATTTGTTATAATTTAATTTATTTTTTTAAATAATTATTAAAGATGTTTTTGTTTTTATTTATTTTTTAAAATTTATCTTTGTTTTTTAAGAATATTTAATTAATTTATTTTTAGTTAATCTTGAAAAAAAAGATTATATTTATAAAAAATTTTTAGAAAATCTAAAATAAAATTGTAAACTAATTTATTTAATAAAATTAATTTAGTTAATTTATAAAAGTATTTTTTAAATTTAAAACTAAAATTTAGAAAATATTTTCTAATTTTTTTGATATTTTTTTTGTTTTTGTTGTTTTATTTAAATATAATAATTTTGGTAAAGTAGTAAAAAATATAAAAGAAACGATATATAATTATTATATAAATTAAATATGGTAAAAAATATGCTTTATAATTTAGATATGCATACTCATTTAGGACCAAAAAAAGGGTCTGCAAAAACTTATTGGAAATATATAAAAAAATCTAATTTAATTGGAACAGCTATTACTGAATATAATTATTTAAATCCAAAAAAAGCATATTATGATTTATTAGTTAGAAAACCAAAAGGAATGATTTTAATTCCTGGAATTAAAATTAAAACAGATTCTGGCGAGGTTTTAATTTATTCCCCAGATGATGATATTTATAATTATAGTTTATTATATGAAGATAATGTGTCTTTAAAAAGATTAATAGATTTTGCAAATAAAAAAAATTATCTAATTTCTATTGCCCACCCATTTGGATTAATATCTAATTCTGCATCATATATTTTAGGTTTAGATAAATTAGAAAAATTAATTAAAGATAAAAAAATTGGTGTTGAAGCATATACTGGAACAATTGGTTATTTATATTATTATTTATATGATTCTTTCTTTTTAAGAAAAATAAGATCTATTTTAGATTTTTTAGAAATAAAATCTTTTTTTAAAACAATTAAATTATCTAAATTAAGTGAATTTTTTACACATAAATTAGATCAAAAAAGTTATGATGTTGTATATAGATTTGAAGCAGCAATTAAACTTGGAAAAATTGCAAGTTATGTAACTGCTGGTTCAGGTAGTTATACTTTAGATGGTATTGGAAGTGGTATCTTAACTATGGATATACCTAAATACATTCTTGAAGAAACAGATTATATTAAACAAAACAAAGATTTATTAAATAAAATAAGTAAGAAAAAAATAAAAGCTGTTGGACCTCCTGGGAAATATGATGATGATTTATTTCAGAGATCTACTGCTAGAAAAACAAAAATTAGAGCCTATAAAGATTTAATGTATCTTACAGAAAGATCTGTTTGATTATTAAATTTATTTTCCAAAATTTCTTTTAATATTTTTAAAATTTTTAATAATTTTATCTATATCTTTATTATTTATTTCTGGCCATAATTTTTTAAGAAAAACTAATTCTGAATAAATACATTCATATGTTAAAAATCCTGAAAGTCTTTTATAATTTCCGGTTCTTACTATAATTTCAGGATCTATAAAATTTTTGTCATAAAGATATTTTGTAAAATTTTCTAAAGTTACTTTTTTAATATTTTTAGATATTATTTTATTTACTGCATCAATTATTTCTTGTCTTCCACCATATCCAATACATAAATAAACTGTTAGTCTTGCATTTTTTTTTTTATTTTCAATTTCTTTTAATTTTTTTTCTAATTTTTTTGGAATTATATTATAATTTCCTAATATTTTTATATTAATATCATAATTTTTAAATTTATCTTTAACATAAAATTTATCATCAAAAACTTTTACTAAATAATCTATTTCGTCTTTATTTCTATTTATATTTTCTGTAGATAATAAATAATAGCTAATTTGTTTAATTTCAGGATATTTATTATAGATATAAATTGAGTTTTCAATTACTTTATCTGCTCCTTTTGAATATCCTTTATATAAATTAAATATTTTTTTTTTTGCAAATCTTCTATTTCCATCTGCAATAAAACCAATAGAATTTATTTTATTTTTCTCCATAATTAATTCCTTTAAAAATTGTAAAATATAAAATATTTATAATCTATTATATTTATAATTGTTTTGTATATTTTTATAAATATGAATTTATTATATTTACCAATAATTATTATAACTATATTAATTTTAATAATAATTTCTATTCAAGATATTAAAAAAAGAGAAATTAATATATTTTATTTAATTTTTTTAGTGATTTTTAGTATTATTTATTTATGGGTTTTTATTTTTAAAAATGATTTAAATTTATGGTATTCTTATTTTTATCAATTAATAATTATTTTTGTATTTTTATTAATAATTTTTATATTAGGTAAACTAAGTAAATTTATATATATTGGAGAAGGAGATTTATATACTTTATTTGCATTAAGTTTTACAAATATTTTCACTGAATTTTATATTTTAAGTATAATTATTTTATCTTTATTTATAACATTATTAATACCTTTATTTTTATTTATATATAATTTATCTACATTTAATTTTCCAAAAAAACATGGTTTTTTTAAATCTATTATTTTAATGTTTTTAGGAATTAATATAAATATTAAAAAATTAAATAACTTTTATTATTCTTTAGAAAAATTTTCCTTTAAAAATAATAAATTAAAATATATTATTTCTTTAAAACCAAATATATCTCCTGATAAAGAAATTAAACAATTAAAAGCTTTTTCTAAAATACATAATATTAAGACAATATGGGTTTCTCCTTTAGTTCCTTTTGTAGTATCTATTACTTTAGCATATATTTTTATGTTTATTTTATCTTTTTATAATATTTTTAATATATTTATTTTCTTTTTATAGTTTTTTTTATTTTTAATAATTATTTTTAATAAGTTTAATTATAAACAAAAAATAGATATACTTTAAAAATTTAATGATTAATCATATAATATATTTAATTTAAAAATATATTTTAATATGGGTATTTTAGAAAAAATAGATATTATAGATAAAAGAAATTCAATATCTACTAAAGATAATGTATCTAAATTATCTTTATTTGATAATATCTCAGAAAAGGATAGAAAAGTATATTCTATGGACTATACTATAATTAAACCTTTATCAAAATTAGATGTTATTAATAAAAGTAATTTAGAAGTATCTTTAAAAAAAGATAATATTAATAATTATAATTTACCATTAGTTATTCCTTCTGAAAAAATAATTTTTTCTAATAATTTACCATTAGTTATTCCTTCTGAAAAAATTGGTTTCTTAAATTCTAATTTTAAAGAATATATTAGTGTTTATAATAAATCTTTAAGTAAAAATAATTTTTTAAAAAAAAAAAATAAAAAAGAAAATTTAAATAATAATTATTTTATAACAGAAGAAGAACTTAAATCAAATTTAAAATCTATAGCATATTTGTCTTTTTCTAAAGATAAATCTTCTATAAATAAGAAAACAAAATATCATTTTTCTAAAGATAATGTTGTTTCTGGAATTAATTTTGATAAAAATAAAATTAAAGTAACAGAAGATATTGATGAGTTATTATCTGAATTAAATAAAAAGGCTTTAAATCTTGATAAAAAAGAAACTTTTTTAGAAGAATTTTCATTTTTAGAATCTAATCCAAAAGTTAATAAAATATCTTTAGATAATTATAAAATAAAACATCTTTATTCTAAAATAGACCAAATTTATGAGAATATGGATAACTTAAATGTATTAGATCAAAGTTCTTTTTCTAAAAAAAATTTTATTAAAAATGATTTAAAAGATAAAAAAACAAATATAGAATCTAAAATAGGTATTTTTGAAGAAATTAAAGTCCCAGATATTTTTGTAATAAAAGATGATTCTAATAATTTAGAAGAAGTAATATCAAATGAATTTTCTAGTTATGAAAAGGATATTTCAAAAAAATCTACTATTCCTTTTTTTATATCTAAAGATAATGTATTAGATTTATCTGATGTTGTTTATAATTATATAAATAATTCTAAAAAAAATGCTTTTAATGATCCATCTAAAAAAATAAATATAAATTTAATATATAATAAAGCATTAAAAGATGATAATTATCTAAAAAATTTACTTTTAAATACAAAAAATACAACACAAATAAATAAAGAAAATGAAACTTTAAAAAATATTGAAAATAAATCAAAATTTTCTAAAAAGTCATTATTTAAAAATAATATTTTTAAAAAAGACAAATCTTTACAAGTTAATTTAAATGATTCTAATAAAAATTTAAATAATAAAAATTTAAATAATAAAAATTTAAATAATAAAAATAGATCTCAAAAATCAAATTATAAATTAAAGCCAAAATCAAATATAGATTATATTTTGCCAGTAAATGATTCTTCAAAAAATTTTGTAGTTAATAATTTTGAAAAGTCTATATCTCAAGATTTAATTTATTCTTTACCAATAAAAAATATAGATTTTTCTCAAAATAAAATTTATGAAAAATATTCTTTAGATGATTTTACTTTTGTAAATATTTATTTTGATAATTCTATAGGGCTTGTATATGATTTAATACAGCCAGAACTTAATAATAATCAACAAAAGTTATTTAATCAAATAAAAGATATGTTTTATAATAATATAGATAAAGATTATTTTTATTTTAAAGGAGATTCTCATAAAATAAAAGAATATATTTCTAAAATATATGATGTTACTTTAAATAAATTATCTTTTAAAATTAATTCTTTAGAAAGAAAACTTTTTTTAAAATTTATTCTTAGTGATTTTTCAGGTCTTGGTTTACTTTCAAGTTTATTAGATGATTATAAAATTATTGAAATAAGTTGTAGTGGAGAAAATTCTTATTTATATGTGTATCATATAGAATATGGTCTTTTAAAAACAAATATTATATTTGAAGATATTTTTAAATTAAATGAATTTGTTTTAAATCTTACAAAAAATATGGGGTTATATATTAGTTCTACAAATCCAATAATTGATGGATATCTCCCAAATGGTTATAAAGTAGAAGGAATTTATTCTACTGGAGATAGTAGTAGTAGAGGGTCTTCTTTTATTATTAAAAAATACTTGCAAAAATCAATAACTCCATGTGGTCTTGTAAATATAGGTGTTGGAATAAATGTTATTTTTGCATATTTTTGGCAAGCTATTGAAAATAAATATAAAATAATTATCACTGGAGAAGATGATAGTTTTATTATATATAATTCTATTGCTTTATTTTTCCCTCAAAAAAGAATTGTAAGTATACAAGATTATGATAAAATAATTTTACCACATAAAGAATGGGTTAAAAGAAAAGTATCTAAAAATGATGGGATTACAAAAAAAATATTAATTAATCAAACAAATTCTGAAAGACCAAATTATATAATACTTGATGTTTTTCAGAAAGATTTATTTAATTCTCAATGGTATAATATAGATTTATTTACTTGCCCTAAAAAAATACTTCCAGAAATAATAGAAAATCTAAATTCTGTTAATCAAAAAGCAATTATAATAGATATTAAGAGAATAAATTTTGGATATAGAGAATTAATAGAATTTAACACAGTTTTAGAAATTAATTCTAATCAAAAAAAAATATTTGAATTTATTGTAAAAGATAAAGAATACCATGTAAATTTATTAAATTCTGATTTTAATATTATAGATATTAAAAATAAAGAGAAAGTTATAAATTGGTTATTAGAATCAAATATTTTTGATTATAAAGATTTTAATAATATTGTAAATGAATATTATATAGATAAAGATAATATTTTAAAAAAACTTGGAGTTGATAAATAATGTTTGGTAAAATATTATCACATATTTCTTTATTTTTATTTAAAGATATATTTATTAAATTACAAGATAATTTTAAAAATTTTTCAAAAGTTCTAAATTATATAAAAGTAAATGAAAATGCAGTATCTTATCTTTCAAATATTTTATTTATTTCTTTATTTTTAGTTATTGTTTTAGAGTTTATCTTTATATTTTTAATGGTTAAATTAAATATATATTTTAATATATTTAGTTTTTTTATAACTATATTTATATCATTTACAATTGGTTTAATGATTTTCTTAGTACTTTTTAAATTCCCATATTATCTTTTAGATATAAAAAAAACAGAACTTGATATTGAATTTGAAAATAGTCTTAAACATTTATCTGTAATTTGTGATAATAAATTAAGTGTTTTAGATGTTTTAAGAATAATTATATCTATTGAAGATAATTATTTAATTTCTGAAAATACAAAAAAAATAATTACTAATTCTATAGATGATTTAAATTTAAAAAATTCATTATTATATATTTCTGAAAATACCTTTTCAGAAATTGAAAAATTTTTTTTAATAAAATTAGTAGATGTTTTAGATAAGAAAGATAATTTAGAAGATGTTGTTTTAAATTATTTAAATGAAATAGAATCTTCTAGAAAAGAATTAAGTGAACAAAGAAAAAGTAAAATAAATATTTTATTTCAAGTTAATATATTTATTTTTTTAATTATAATAATATTATTAATTATAGTTTTTATAGTTCCAATAACTAATCAAACTATAAGACAATTATTAGGTTTTATTGCAATAATTCTTCCAATTATTGAATTTATTTTGATTTTAATTCTTTATAATAAAAATTAAAATATTTATTTAAATTTATATAAATTAAATGAGAATTTTTATGGATAAAAAGAAATTTTTGAAAATAAATACTTTTATTTTAAAAAATGAATATCAATTATTAACTTTATCTGGATTTCTATCTGGGCTTTTAATTTTATTTATTACAAATAAATTTTTTTTTAAAAGTGAACTTTATTATTTATTATTCTTTTTTGGAATTATAGTTTCTTTTTTTGGGTTTGTTTTAGAATATTTTATTAAAAAATATAAAACTAAATCTTTAGAAAAAGTATTTAGTTATTTTTTATCTGATTTATCTAGAGATTATAAAAAAACAAAAAATCTATCATTATCTTTAATTAATATTTCTAATTCAAATGTTTATAAGGGGATAGATAATGATATTAAAAAAATATCTAATAGAGTATCTTGGGGGGATAGTTTTGAAAATTCTTTAAAATGTTTGAATTTTTCTTTAGATAGTGATATTTTAAATCATACTTTAATATTATTTAATAATTTAAAAAATACTTCACTTTCTTTAGATCAGATTTTTTTAAAAATTTCAAAAGATATAAATCTCTTTAGAGAAGATAAACAAAAAAAAAGATATTTTAGTCATTTATTTAATTTATCTATTGTGTTTTTTATAGTTTTTATATTTGTTTTACTTTATCTAGATATATTAATTGGAAGTAATTTTTTATGGTATAATTATTTAGATTCTATGAATAGAATATTTTTTGATAACTTTATATTATATATTGCAATTGTTTTATCTTTTTTTACAGCTTTTGTTATAAGTACTATAAAAGATAATAAATTTGGGGGTTATCTGAAATATATTGGAATTTTTTTTATAATTATTATAATTTTATTTCAAATTGTAATTCCAAAACCAGAAGCTCAAGAAGTTTTAATTAGTACTATTAATTATATGAATCTTGAAGATATAGATTATTTTTATTTAGAAAATATTATATCTATACAATCTTTAAGTTCCAAATATATTTCAGAAAATACAACTGTAGATAGAGTTTATTTTAAACCTTTAGATGTAAATTTGTGTAAAGATACTTCTTGTTTAGAATATACTATTTTAATTAAAGATGCTTCTTTTTTTAATTTTGAATTAATTAAAGTAGACAAAAATATAATTATTTTATATGAATATAATTATTGAATTTATAAATAAAATTATTTTAAAAAATTGAATTAATATGATTTATAAAATTGAAAAAAACAAAATTATTTTTAAAAAAATTAAACTCGCATTAAATCTTGGACAAATGAGAGGCTTAATGTTTTACCCAAGATCTAAATTTAATTTTGCATTAATTTTTGATAGAAGTTATGAAGACAAAATTAATTCTTCTCTTCATATGTTTTTTGTATTTTTTCCAATTGATGTTTTATTTTTAAATTCTAATAAAGAAATAGTTGATATTAAATTTAATTTTAGACCTTTTAGATTTTATATTCCTAAAGAAAAAGCAAGATATGTTATTGAACTTCCTTGTTTAAAAAAAAATAAGCAATTAAAAATTAAACAAAAAGTTAATTGGTGATTTTATAAGTTTATATAAATCTATTCCATTTTAACATTTTTTAAAATTTTTAAACTTTGCAAAGACTTTTAAATATTTTATATAATATTTTTTTATAAATAGAGATTTAGATTTATTATGATATATAATTTTAATAAAAAAATATCAATATCCCCATTAATTGCAGTAATTTTAATAATTTTAGTTGCATCAGTTTTAACTGGTGCAATTTTATCTTGGTCTAAATCCTCTATTAAAAATTCACTTTCAGATTCTTCTCAAATTTCTAATCAAAGTTTAAATATTTTAGAATGTAAGGATATTTATCTAAAAGTAGAGTCATTTACATATTATTCTGATTTAAATTATTTTAATTTACTTGTAACAAACACATCTAGTTATAAATTACAAAACCCACAAATAACTATTTTAGGGATTGATAGTTTGGGAGAAGATATTAGACTTACAGGTAATTTTAATTCATCTTTAGATAAAGGAGAAACTAAAGTTTTTTCTACAAACTCAGTTGATTTTTATTTTTCTTTTCAAACACATGAAGTTTCTGATCTAAATTCAGATAATATTTCAGAAATTACATTTGTTTTTCAAACATGCCCTACAAATATTTTATATTTTAAAGATTGGGATATTATAGGTGCGATTGTAAGTGGTGAAACAACTCCAGTTGCTTTATTTGTTTTAGGTTTACATTATCTTTTTAATGAAGGAAGTGGAACTATTGTTAATGATTTATCTGATAATTCTTTAGATGGAGATTTAAATAGTGGTTTTTGGCAAACAAATGAAGTTGATATTAATTTTTTAAAATTAGATAATAGTTATAGGGATTCTTTAATAGTTGATGCAAATTTAAATGGTCTAGAAGATGATTCTGGATATAGTTATACTTTTACAAATTCAGGATCTGTTGCTTCAATTAACCAAAATGGAGAGGCTATGGCTAGAGATTTTGATGGGGTTAGTGATTATTTAATAATTAATTCTCCAATTAAAGAAGATAAATATCCATTAACAGTTTCATTTTGGATAAATGCAGATTCATGGACTACAAATTATTATGCAGCAGGAGATTTATATTATTCTTGGCTTATAAATAAAAGGGATAATGGTACAGATAGATGTTGGCAGTTTATGTTGTCTGATGGATATCCAAGAGTTGATATGTTTAATGATGCAGGAGATGGAATTGATGGAGATTTACAATCTAATCAAATTATAACTTTAGAAGAATGGGTGCATATTCTTTTAACAACTGGAGGTCAAACAGGAGATTCTGCAAAAATATATCAAGATGGTGAATTAGTTTCTGAAGTAACTTTAACAGGAGATAGGCATTTAAGTTCAAGAGAAGTTGTAATTGGTGCTGCTGGTTGGTCTTTTGATTTATTTAATTTTGATGGAGATATTTCTGATGTTAAGATTTGGAATAAAGAGCTTAGTGAAAGTGAAGTTAAAAGTGTGTATAATGAACAAAAATCAGATTATGTTACTTCAAATGATTCTAATAGTTTAGATTTGTCTGATGGGTTTACAATAAATGCATGGGTTAATACAAACAATTTAGATGAACAAACAATTGCTTCAAAAGAAAGTTTTAATACAAGTTTGTCTTCTGCAGATTTTGAAACATTTGATTTACAAACAATAAGTTCTAGTTATACTGGTTATTTTGATGAATATTTCGATGGGAGATATGTTTATTTTTTACCTTATCATAATGGATCTGTATATCATGATAAATTTTTTAGATATGATACTACAAAAGATTTTATTTCTTCTTCAAGTTATGAATTTTTTGATTTAAGTACAGTTAATTCAAAATGTACTGGATTTACAGGAATTTCTTCTGATGGTGATTATTTATATTTAAGTACCTATTCAGGAAGTATTAATGGATGTTTTTTAAAATATGATTTAAATTCTTCTTTTACATCTTCATCTAGTTATGAATTTATGGATTTAACTACTTTAGATTCTAGTTATAAAGGTTTATTTAGTAGTTTATTTGATGGAAGATATGTTTATATGTTAGTATATAATAATGGTAGTTATACTGGTAAGATCATAAGATATGATACTTTATCTGATTTTACATCTTCATCTAGTTATATTGTTTTTGATTTATCTACAATTAATTCTTTGTATAAAGGATATGCTTCAATGATTTTTGATAATAGATATATTTATTTTATACCTTTTCATAATGGAGTTAGACAGGGTAATTTTTTAAGGTATGATACATATGAATCTTTTACAGATTCATCAAGTTATGAATATTTTAATTTAGAAACTATAAATTCTAATTATAAAGGATTTATTGGAGGTGTTTTTGATGGAACTTATGTTTATCTTGTGCCTTATACAAATGGTGATTATTTTTCAAGTGTTGTTAGATATGATACTTCTTTAGATTTTGATAATTCTAAAAGTTATTCTGTATTTGAATTAACTAATTTAAATTCAAATTATAAAGGATATAGAAGTGCTGTTTTTGATGGGAGATATGTTTATTTTGTGCCTCATAATAATGGATCCTATCATGGAAATTTAATAAAATATGATATTTCTAAAGATTTTTTAGAAAATTCTAGTTATTCTGTATTTGATACTTCTAGTTTAAATTCTGGTTTTAAAGGTTTTTTTGGTGGGCTTTATGATGGTAAATATTTATATTTGCAAGGTTATAGTGATCGATCTACTGGAATTGTTGGAAGATATGATACTAGAGAAAATAATAATTTTAATTTTAAAATAAATTCATCTTCTCAAGATGGTATTAGTCAATCTAAACAAGGAATTAAATTTAATTTAGATACAAATGAAGGTTATTATCAATTGTTTGATAATAATTATACTGAAACTGGTTGGCATATGTATTCTGCAAGTTATGATAATAATTTAATGAAAATATATTATGATGGTAATCTTTCAAAAAGTAAACAAGTAAGTGGAGCTATAACTAGTACCATTTTAGATGATTTAATAATTGGAAAAACAAATACTGGTTTTTATGGACTTGATGGAAATATTTCTGATTTTAAAATATATGAAGAAGCTTTATCTGATGAAAATATTTCTGATTTATATGATCAAAATATAAATGATTATCCTTCTAGTCCTTTTGGTTCACATCCAACTTTAGAAGAAGATTTAGTTTCTTATTATTCATTTGATGGAAACGCAGAAGATTCAAAAGGAACAAATGATGGAATTTCTAATAGTGTTAATTATTCAACTATGAATGGAATAATAAATAGTGGTGCTGAATTTAATTCTAACAATGATAGTTATATTCAATATTCTTCAATAATAACTCCTAAAGGTGAAAAAAGTATTTCTATTTGGTTAAAAACTTCTCAAACTAGTTGGTGTAGTATTTTTAAAAATAATAGTGATGGTACTCAAAGTTATGGTGTTTCAATATATGGTTCTGGACATGTTGAACTTTCTCAAGCATCTTCAATTAAAGTTTTAGAAATTTCTCCTGTAGGTGATTTAAGAGATGGAAATTGGCATCATTTAGTGTTTACTTGGGATGGAACTACTAATTCAGATACAGTTAAATTATATATTGATGGAATTTTAAATAATCAAAATACTGCAAATAATACTGAAACAGTAACTCCTTCATATAATTTAATTATAGGTAGATATACTAATGTTTATGATTATGATGGAGATATAGATGAAGTTGGTATTTGGGAAAGAGCTTTAACTCAAAAAGAAGTAATGGATATTTACAATCTTGGAAATGGGCTTTCTAGATAAAAATATATTTTATAAATATTTTCTTTTATCTTAATAGTATATGTTATATAAAGTTAAATCAAAAAAAGCAATTTCTCCTGTAATTGCAATTATTTTTATAGTTCTAATTGCAGCGATTTTAACTGGAGCTATGCTTTCTTGGTCTAAATCTTCAACTAAAGATAAATTAGAAATAACTTCTAAAGAATCAAGACAAATAGTTGATGATTTAACTTGTAGTGATATAGAATATTCAATTGAAGATGTTGTAATTGATACTAGAACAAAAGATTTTAATTTTTTATTTTTTAATAATTCAACAATTAAACTTTATAACCCAAAGATAACTATTTTAGGAAAAAGTTTATCTGGTGAAGACTTAAGATTTGTTGGAGAGTTTAATTCTTCTATAGATAAAATGGAAAGTAAAACTTTTTCAACAACTTCTGATTTTAATTATTCTTATCAATCTCATGAAACTGATCAATTAGATGTTGATTCAATTGAAGAAATTACAATTGTTTTTAATACATGTCCAAATAAAATATTTTTAATAGATACATATGAAACAATTACTTCTGCAGAACCATCTCCTTATTTTAGCGGGCATTCAACTTTAGATAATAATATAGTTGCATATTATTCATTTGATGGAAATGCAGAAGATCAAGTTGGAACTTGTGATGGAACAGTTAGTGGTGCATTAAATAGTTCTAGTTATGGTTTAATTAATCAAGGTTATAGATTTGATGGGGATTGGGATTATATTAATTTAGGAAAAAATAATGCAATTGAATCTTTATTTGATCCAGGAAATAGTTTTTCTATATCTTTTTGGATGTATTCTTTAGAGAATGTAACTTCTAACTGGAGATGGGTTTTAAGTAAAGCATATACTTCTCATACACCTCCATATTATCAATTTGATTTTAAATTAAATAGTATTGGATCTATGTCTTCTGTACTTTATAATGATTCTGTATCTATTTATTTAGGAGATTCTGATTCTAGTTATGAAGAATATAATAATTGGAATTATGTTGTAATTACAGTTGATTTAACTAATAATATATATAATATATATATTAATAATAATTTATTAGTAACAGATACTACTCCTGAAGGAACTTATACAAATTATGATACTGAACTTGCAATTGGTAGAAATATTAAATTTAATAATAATTCAGTTTATGATTTTTATGGTTATATTGACGAAGTTGGAATTTGGGAAAGAGAATTAACCCAAGATGAAGTTTCTGCATTATATAACTCTGGAAATGGTCTTTCTAGATAATGATATATTTTATAAATGTTTTCTTTTATTTTATTATTATGTTATGTAAAGTTAAATCAAAAAAAGCAATTTCTCCAATAATAGCAGTAATTTTAATTATTTTAATTGCATCTGTTTTAACTGGAGCTATTTTATCTTGGTCTAAATCTTCAACTAAAGAAAATATGGCTTTAACCTCTAAGGAGTCAAGAGAAATTGTAAGTGATTTAACTTGTAATGATTTAGTTTATTATATTGATTCTATAGATTTTAGATATGCAACAAATGATTTTACTTTTTTAATAGTAAATAATTCTTCACAAAAACTTTTTTTTCCAAAAATAACTGTTTTTGGAAAAACTTTATCTGGGGAAGATATTAAATGGGTTGGAGAGTTTGAAGATTATATAGATAAAGCACAAACTAAATCTTTTTTAACATCTTCTGAGAATTTCACATATACTTCTCAAACACATACAACAAATATAGATGAAAATAGTTTAAGTGTAAATCTTGTTTTTCAAACATGTCCTAATAAAATTATAACAATTAATAGTTATGATGTTATTTATCCTGTTTGTGGAGATTCTTTATGTGAAGGAGATGAAACTTCTGAAAATTGTTATTCAGATTGTGGAAGTTGTGGGGATAGTGTTTGTTCTGCTCCTGATGAAAATTTAGATACTTGTGCAATTGATTGTGCGGTTTGTGGAGATGGCATTTGTTCTTCAAGTGTAGAAAACACAGCTTCATGTTTACAAGATTGTCCTCCTAATTATTTTTCTTCAACTTGGAATACAGCAACTACTGGATATGGTTCAAGTGCTTCTAATCAAATAAATCTTCCTTTAGTTTCAAGTGGAACTTATGATTTTAATGTAAATTGGGGAGATGGTTCAGTTTCACAGATTACTTCATATAATGATCCTGATAAAACACATACTTATGCTTCTTCAGGGATTTATGATGTGAATATGTGGGGAACTATTGAAGGTATTTCTTTTGAATATTCTAGTGATAGGTATAAATTAACTGAAATTTCTCAATGGGGAGATTTTAGTCCTAAAAATAGTAAATTTAGTTATTGTGAAAATTTAGATATTACAGCAACTGATATTTTGGATTTAACTGGAGTTACAAGATTAATTTGTTTTTTTTGTAATTGTTCAAGTTTAACTCAAATTCCAAATATAGACCAATGGGATGTTTCAAATATTACAGATATGTCTAGTTTGTTTGCTGGTACTTCTTTTAATCAAGATCTTTCTTCTTGGGATGTTTCAAATGTTACTGATATGTATGGGATGTTTTCAAATACAAATAATTTTAATCAACCTTTAAATAGCTGGGATGTTTCTAGTGTAACTGATATGGGATCTTTATTTTTAAATGCAGATGCTTTTAATCAACCTTTAAATAACTGGGATGTTTCTAATGTTACTAATATTAATAATATGTTTAATAATGCAGATGCTTTTAATCAACCTTTAAATAATTGGGATACATCAAATGTAACTACACTATATGGAACTTTTGCTGAAACTTTAGCATTTAACCAATCTTTAAATGATTGGAATACATCTAAAGTAACAACTTTTGAAAAAATGTTTTATGGAAGTGAATCTTTTAATGGTGCAGTTAATAATTGGGATACATCTAATGTGACTACCATGAATGGTATGTTTCAAAATGCTTATGTTTTTAATCAACCTTTAAATGATTGGAATGTTTCAAATGTAACTAATATGGGTTATATGTTTAAAGAAGCATATGCTTTTAATCAAGATTTAGATCAATGGGATATTTCTAGTTTAAGTAATATTTTTCAAATGTTTTCAGGAGCAATTAATTTTGATGGAAATATTTCAACATGGGATGTTTCAAATATAACTTATCTTGGTGATTTATTTAATTGTAATATATATAGTCAACATCTTGGTACTTTTATTACAGGTTGTCATTTTAATCAAGATATTTCTTCTTGGGATGTTTCAAATGTTACTAGTATGTCTGGTTTGTTTGAAAATCAAGTAGATTTTAATCAACCTTTAAATGATTGGGATGTTTCAAATGTAACTAATTTGAGTGGTATGTTTAATGGTGCTAAATCTTTTAATCAACCTTTAAATGATTGGAATACTTCTAAAGTAACTAATATTAGACATATTTTTTATAATGCAAATTCATTTAATCAAGATTTAAATAATTGGGATACTTCAAATGTTTCAGATATGTCTTATGTGTTTATGATGGCTAATTTATTTAATGGAGATGTATCTACATGGGATACTTCAAATGTAACTTCAATGGATTGGATGTTTTATTCTGCTGATTCATTTAATCAACCTTTAAATAATTGGGATACTTCTAAAGTTACTGAAATGGATTGGATGTTTTATTCTGCAGATAATTTTAATCAACCTTTAAATAACTGGGATGTTTCAAATGTAACTGATATGAGTTTTATGTTTAATGATGCTAAATCTTTTAATCAAGATATAGGTGATTGGAATACTTCTAAGGTTACTAATATGAATAGTATGTTTTATTCTTTAGATTATTTTAATCAAGATCTTTCTTCTTGGGATATTTCTAAAGTGACTTCTAGTTTTACTGCCTTTTTTTATGGAACTAGTGTGTCAGCAGCAAACTGTCAAGCAATGGCAACTGCTTGGGGAAAAACTTGTGCAGATTTAGGATGTACTTGTTAGAAATTAATTTGTTTTTCTAACATTTTTTTAATTTTATTTCAGAAAGTAAAGACTATACCTTATATAAACATTTTCCTGGATAATATATATCGGTAAATCTATTACCTAATTTCACAAATCAAAAAAGGCAGAAAAGAGGAAGGCGAGAACAAACTGTCTTAATCTTTATAAAATCTAGGCAGATCCCTGGATCTCCCTTTTCTCACTTTATTTAGGTTTTTTCCTACTATTTTTTATCTATTTATAAACTTTATCTTATATAATAATCTTTAATTATATTAAAATTATTTAAAAAAGGTGAAAATATGAGTTTTAAAGAACAAACAAATAGATTAAAAGAAAACTGGTTTATTATTCTTTTAATTGTTGTGCTTTTATTTGTAATTGTTCCTTTTATCATAGGAATTGGTGGAATCACAAACTACTCAGCAAGAGATATGGTTGCATCATATGATCAAGGATTTACAAATGAAGCAATGGGTAAATCTAGTTATTATTATGGAGAAACAGACTTTGCTCCTGAAATAACTGATAGAATTGTTACAATTTCTTCAAGTTTATCTTCTGAAGTAGAATACAAAGATTTTGAATCTAAGGAAAATGAATTTAAAGGAATTTTATCAGAATATGATACATTTATTTTAAATGAAAATGTATATGAATCAGGTTTTGGTAAAAAGAAATATATGAATGGTTCTTATACAATTAAAGTTAATTCAGAAGAATATTTAAATTTAGTAGATGAACTTAAAACTATTGGAGAAGTTAAAAGCTTTTCTGAAAATAAAGAAGATATAACAGGGAGTTATACAAATAAGAATATTGAATTAGAACTAGAAAAAGAAAAACTAAGAAAATATAATGAGTTATATGATACTAATGATATTAGTATGGAAGACAAACTTGATTTAACAGATAAGATTTTCTATCAAGAAAGAAGAGTTAAATACTTAGAAGATTCAATAAACAATATGGATAAGAGAGTAGAATATAGTACAATTAACTATTCTTTAAGAGAAAAACAATCAAGTTATGCAGACGTTATACTTGTTAAGTTTTCTGAACTGATTAAAACTTTAGTGTCAAGTTTTAATGTCTTATTACACATTATTTTTGCAGTTGTGCCATTTGTAGTTTTAACACTTCTAATTGTATTATTTGCAAGAAGACATAAGAAGAGAAGATAATTCTTCTCTTTTTCTCCCTTTTTTTTTAAAAATAGTTTAAAGGCATACTATATGGTCTAGATGAAACATTATCTAAATCATTTTCTGCATTATTTATTTTAAGTTTTATAAAATTAGATAATTCTTTTTTGTTTTTTAAAATATATTCTTTATTTATTTTAGATTGTATTATTCCTACTTTAATTTTTAGTTTTTTATTAATTTTTGTAATAACATATACTTGTAAATTATTTTCTTGTTCAATATATATATTTTCATCTAATTTTATTGTTTTTTTAGATTTTTTTAGTTTTTTTATATTTTTTTTTTCAATTTCTAAGTTATAAAAGCCTTTTATTTTTAAATTCATATTTTATTCATCTCATATTAGTTTTAATTAAGATTTATTATAGATAATTTCATTTATATACTTTTCTATATATATAATATTTATATTAAGCTAATTTTATAGCTATTTTTCTATAATTAAATATATTTAAAATGTATATTTATTTATGATTAAATATTTTTAAGATAATATAAAGGTGAAATTTATGGGACTTAGACCAGGACATTGTTACTGTAAGAAAGTAAAAAAAAGAGCATATACAAGATTTGCTAAAAAAGTTCATAAGAAAAACTTTGTTGGTGGTGTACCAGGACTTAAAATCAGACAATTCCATATGGGATTTGGAGATAGAGAGTATACACATGTTGTTCATTATGTAACTAAAGAAAAAATACAAATTAGAGATAATGCGCTAGAAGCTGTTAGAATTACAATTGTTAGACAATTAAACAAAAAGTTAACTCAACAAAATTATTATATGAAATTAAGAGTTACTCCTCAATTTTTCTTAAGAGAAAATAAACAGGCACAAGGAGCTCATGCGGACAGAATTCAACAAGGGATGAGTCAATGTCCTTTTGGTAAGGTTATTGGGAGATCTTCAAGAGTTAGACCTAATCAAAAGATTTTTAGTATTCTTTGTGATGAAGAATATTTACAGATTGTAAAAGATCTTTTATCAAAAGTTGGATCTAAATTTCCTTGTAGTATGAGAATTGTTGCTGAAAAAAATACAGAAAATATAAAATCTGTTGGAACTACAAAGAAAAGAAGAAAATTACTTGCAATTGCAGAACAAGAAGCAAAAGAAGCAGATGAAAAAAAGCAAAAAGCAAAAGATGCTAAAAAAAATGTTAAAGGTGCAGTTAATACAAAAGATACAAAATCTGCTGCTAAAAAATAATTTTTTAAAAAGAAGATTTTTTTCTTCTTTATTTTTTTATTTTTAAAAATTTTATTAAAAAGATGTTTTTATGTATTTATTTTTACTTGGAAGAGATCCTTTTCTTTCAAAATTAGAAATTGCTATTTATTTAAATAAGCAAAATATTTCTTATTCTTTTATTTTACAAACTGAAAAATATTTAATCTTAGATTTTAATAAAGATTTAGATTTTAAAAAAATTATATATGATTTAGGAGGAATAACTAGAATTGTAAAAATTTTAAAAAAATATAATTCTTCTAAAGATTTTGATAATAAATTTATTGATTTTATAGAATATATAGATAATAAATTTAATTTTTCTTTTTCATCAATAGATGCTTCTAAAGATTTAATGAATGAAATGGAATTTTTTTTAAAAGATTTTTTTAAAAAAGAAAAAATAAAAGCAGTATATAAAAAACCAAGAAAACATAGTGAAAAAGAAAAAAATTATATTGTAAATCCAGATAATTTTTATTCATGGAAATTAGATAAAAAAGGATTTGAATTATTTTTAATTGATTATAAGAATATAATTTATGTTGGGCAAACTATAGCTTGTTTTAATTCTAATGATTTAAAATTTAAAGATAAAAATAGACCTTTAAAAAAAGAACTTTATGCAACATCTTTTAGGCTTGTAAGAATTATGATTAATCTTTTAGGTTTAAAAGAAAATCAAACTTTTTATGATCCTTTTTGTGGTACAGGTACTTTTTTAATAGAAGGTCTTTTTTTAAAATATAATGTTATTGGTTCTGATAAAAGTTCTGAAATGTGTCAAATTTCTAAAGATAATTGTAATTGGATTATTAAAAATTTTAATCTTTATAATAAAAATACCTTTAAAATAATTAATAGATCTTCAGATCAAATAAATTTTAAAGCAGATGGAGTTTGTTTTGAACCTTATATGGGTCCTTTTTTGAATAATTTGCCTAATGATTTTAGAGCAAAAAAAATTATATCTAATCTAAATGAACTTTATTTTAAAATTTTTGAGAATTTATCTAAAAATTTAAAAAAAGGATCAAAAGTTGTGTGTGTTTTACCTCAATTAAAAACTTTTGAAAAAACCACATATGATATAAATAAGAATGTTTATTTAGAAAATGGTTTTAAATTTTTGGATGTTTCTAAAATTGATGATAATATGCATTTAGAAAATCCTATATTTTATTCTACTCCAAAAAACAAATCTAAAATTAATAGATATATTTGTATTTTTGAAAAAATTTAAAATTTATAAAAATATTAAAAATGGTGGGGGGATTTATGGAACAAACATTAATTATTTTTAAACCAGATTCATTAAATAGAGGTCTTGTAGGGGAAATTTTACATAGATTTGAAAGAAAAGGATTAAAACTTGTTGCTATGAAAATGATTTATTTAGATGATGATATTTTAGGTAGTCATTATTTTCATTTAAAAGATAAAGCATTTTTTCCTGTATTAAAAAGATTTATGTCTTCAGCACCATCATTAGTAGCAGTTTTAGAAGGGGTTAATGCTGTAGAAGTTGTTAGATTTTTAGTAGGGTCTACTAAAGGGTATGAAGCTGATGCAGGAACAATTAGAGGAGATTATTCTATTTCTAGTCAATGTAATGTAGTTCATGCCTCTGACTCTAAAGTAAATGCAAATATTGAAATTTATAGATTTTTTAAAGAAGATGAAATTTTTTCATATGATAAAATTGATTTAGATTTTATTTATTCAGAAGATGAAATTGAAAAATAATTTGATATTTTTTATAATTTTATTATTTTTATAGATAAACAATAGTTTTATAAATCAAATTAATATTATATTTATATATTTTATTATTTTTATAGATAAACAATAGTTTTATAAATCAAATTAATATTATATTTATATATTTTATATAATATTATAATATATTTAAAATATTAAAAAATGAGGTGGATAAATGATTCCTTTATTAGCAATGAGTAATATGAATTTTGCTCCAATTTTAGGGATATTTGCAGCAATGGCATTTTTGGGAGTAATTCTTGGAATTGCAATGTATGTTTATATGGCTCTTGTTTGGCAAACTATTGCAAAAAAATTAAAATATAACAAACCATGGTTAGCATGGATACCTATAGCTAATTTCTTTTTATTACCAATTTTAGCTAAAAAAGAATGGGGATATGGGTTTTTATTTTTTATTCCAATAGTAAATATAGTATTTTTTATTATTTGGACATGGAAAATATATGAAAGAAGAAACTTTCCTGGTTGGCTTTCATTAATACCTTTATTAAGTATTATTCCTTTAATTAATTTTTTGGTAATGCCTGCAGAATTAGTTGTTTTAGGAATTGTTGCTTGGTCAAAAAAGAAATAAGATTTTAAATAATTTTTTTTCTTTTCTTTTTTTTTATTTTTTTTATAATATTATAAATAAAAGAGTTTTTAAATATTATAATTATAAATATATAATATATTTAAAAAATTAGATATTTTAAAATAAGTTGATTTTTATGAGAATTATTTCTAATATTAAAAAAAAATTTGATCCATTAAAAAAAATACAATTAGAAGAAAGAACAAAAACTTCTGTTGAAAAAAGAATGATTTTAAAAAGATTTTATTCTAAACAAAAATATGGTTCTTTTAGAAAGATGAATAAAATTGATAAACTTAATCTTTTGTGTGATTTTTATTTCCAAGGTGTTAATTTATATAAAAAAGATAAAAGAATACAAAGTTATAAACAAGCTTTAGAAAATTATTCTAAACAATTATTTTTAGAATATTTTAATAAAAAAAAATATCTTTCTGCAATAGAAATTTCTAAAAAATATTCTTTAAAACCAGAGATATTTGATACTATTTTTATACAACATTTGCAATCTATGTTTTTAGAAAAAAAAGTAGATATTTTAAAAAATGATTTAAATTCAAAAAAAAAAGCTTTGAAAAAATATAATTTAATTAATAAAAATATTAAATCTTTTGAATTTATAAAAGAATATATAAATTATAATAAATTTGATAGTAATAAAATAAATAATTATTTAAAAAATATATTAAATTATTTTAATAAAAATAAAGATATTTTACAGAGAGTTGCTTATGGAAGAAGTTAAAAAATTTTATGATATTTATAATTATCCTAATTTAAAATTATATACTTATAGACAAAAAAGAAATCATAAAAAATTAATTTTAAAAATATTATCATATATTAATTTTTCACCAAAGGATCTTAAAAATAAAGATGTTTTAGATTTTGGATGTGGTACTGGAGATAAATCTATTTTCTTTGCAGAATATTTTGCAAATGTTACATCTATTGATTTTTCTAAAGGTCAGCTTTCTGTTTTAAATAAAAAAATTAAAGAAAACAATATCAAAAATATAACTGTTTATCAAAAAGATTTAATTAAAGATGATTTATGTTTTTTAAAAAAATATGATATTATATTTTGTATTGGAGTATTACATCATACTGAAAATCCATATTTAGGTTTTGAAAAATTAACCAAATTATTAAAACCAAATGGTATTATTTTAATTGCTTTATATCATAGATATTCTAGAATTAGATTTAGAATTATCAGATTTTTTTTAAAAAATTTAATTTCAAAAGATTTTAATAAATTATATAAATGGTTTTTTTCTTCTAAAAAAACTTTTTTTTTAAGAAAAAATGTTTCTAAAAATACTTTATATGATAGATATATTGTTCCATATGAATCCTATCATTCTTTAAAAGAAGTAAAAAAATGGTTTTTTAAAAACAATATTTTTTTTTTAAAATGTTCTGAAAATGTGAAAGGTTTTGAGTTTTTTAAGATTTTTGAAAAAAAAACTCTTTTTTTTGTATCTGGTATTAAAAAATAATATTTTTCTTGGTCATTTACTGTGTTTAAAAATATATATATATTTAAATAAATATATTATTAATGTGAAGTTAAATTTTTAAAAAGACGATAATTTGGCTTCAATTCCCTTCTTGGGATTATTATATAATTTCTTAAAAAAAGTTAAAAAAATATAACCTAAGCTATAATCATAGGCTTAGGTTTTTTTTGTGTTTCATCTAAAATTTTTTGTTTAATTGCACTAATATTTTCTTTATGGTCTTTTGAGTTTATTCCAAAATTAATGTTGTTTATTATTTTTAATTTAATTATAACTTCTTTATCTGCATGAGCTTTTAATAATACCCCACTAATTATATGGATTGGATCTTTTTCTATTGAAATATTTACATCTCCATAATAATCATCATTTACTTTATTAAATTCTCCAGAAACTTGTTTAATTCTAAGGCTTTCAGAATATATTCTTTGTCTTAAATTTCCTGCTCTGGATATTGCTATCCTTGTATCTTTTATATTTCCTTCTGCAGAAATTAAAATTGCTTTTTTAATTTGGTTTTCTTTAAAAGCAGTTTCTATACTTTTGATAACTTCATCTCCATCATCTAAAATAATTGTTAAATAATTATCATTTTTTTCTTTAACATCTTGCATTTTACTTTTTATCATATAAATACCTTTTTATATATTTTTTAATATATAGATATATTATAGAATAGAAACATATTTAAACTATTTTAGAATATGTTTTAGATTCTTTTTTTCAATATTTCTTTTAATTATTTCTTCTATTATATTTGTTATAGAAATTATTTTTATTTTTTTAGTTTTTTCATAATAGTTTGATATTGAATAAATTTCTTTAATTACAGAATTATTAATTAAGCTAATTGCTTTTTTATCAAAAATTCCATGAGTTACAATTGCATATATATCTTTTGCGCCTTTAAATGTTAAAAATTTAGAATAATTTATAATATTTTTTCCAGAATATATACTATCTGATATTATTAAAATATCTTTATTATTTACATTTCCTTTAATTTGAAAATTAATATTTCCATTTATTTCTTCTTTTATAGGAAATATAGTTTCTGTTTTTAATTTATTTGCAATTTCTGTTGATATTTCTTGCATTTCATAATCAATTGTTGATATTATTAAATTTTTATTTTCTTTAAAATTATCATTTAATATTTTGGAAAATATATTTGTTATTGGAATATTGTATAATGGTATTTTAAAATAAAAAGATATTTTTGGGGAATAAAGTCCAAAAGTATATATTTTATCAATATTTATATTTTCTAAAAGTCTTGAAAATAAATTAAAATTTAATTTATATTCTGTTTTATATTTTATTTTTGTATAAGGCATATATGAAGTTATAAGATATATTTTTTCAGCACCCTCTTTTCTTAAAGCATCACATACAAACATTAATTCCATTATATATTCATTTACTGGGGGGATAATATTATATATTAAAAAAACTTTTTTATAATTTAAATAACTTTTAATATCAACACTTGTCTCATGTCCTTGTACATAACTTATATTCATTTCACCTATAGGAATATCTAATTTTTGAGAAATTGTATTTGCAATTGATCTTTCTTTATTTCCTGATATTATAATATATTCATCCATATTTTTTCATAAGCTTTTTTCAAATAAATTATTTTTATAAAAAACTAATATATTAAAGATAATAATATTTATATATGTTAGAGATTATCTAAATTGGCATATATTTTTAAATATTTATACATTAAATATATTTAGAATGTATCTAAAATTAAAAAAAAAAGATATAAATGAAATTCCAAAACAAATTTTTACTAATTGTCCATATGGTTTTTCAAAAAAAGATATAAAAAAAGTTTTTGCATGTAAAAACTGTAAAGATGCACCTTGTCTTCATGCTTGTAAAAAAGGAGCAATTTATTTTTCTTCAAAAGGAATAATTTCAATCGATCCTGATAAATGTGATGGTTGTGGGGAATGTGTAAAAGCATGTAAAGAAAATGCAATTATTTTAAAAAATAATAAAGCTTATAAATGTGATTTGTGTTCACAAATTTCATTTGCAATGTATTGTTATAAAAATTATCCTGAATTTTTAGAACTTGTAGATAATCAATCTATAGATGATTCTTTAGAAATAATTAATAAAAATTTAGGATTTAAGATTATTGAACATAAAGATATTTTAAGGAATTTATCTAAAAATGTATATGAAAAAAAAGATTCTTCAAAAATTTATTTATTTAAACAAAATATATTAAGTGTAGATGAAATTGAAATAATTAATTCTGTTTTAGATAATTACAAAGAAAATAATAAAGATTTAAAAGATATTAGTGCAATTAAAATTAAAGAAGATTTAGAAAAAGAATTAATTGATTTTTGTTTTATAAATTCTTTAGAATTAGATTCTGATCAATTTAATTATATTCTTGAAACTATTTTTAATATTTTATATAAATATGGACCTTTATCAGAAGCATTAGATGATTATGATCTTGAAGAAATTGTAATTTTAGATATTAATAAAGAAATATATGTTTATCATAAATATTATGGTTGGTTAATTAGTAATTTAGTTTATCTTTCAAAAGATCTTTTAAGAGAACTTATTAATAAATTATCTTGGTCTTCAAATAAATTTATAACTTTAAAAAATCCAATATTAAATACATACTTAGAAGATAATTCAAGAATGAATGCTGTAATTTCTCCTATTACAAATAATGTTAGTATAACTATAAGAAAATTTTCTGAAAAACCATTTACTTTAAAAGATTTAATTTCTACAAAAACTATTTCTTTAGAAGCACTTGCTTTTTTAAGATTATGTTTTTTAACAGATTCAAATATTCTTGTTGTTGGGAATACAGGTTCTGGAAAAACAACTACATTAAATACACTTTTAAATTTTATTCCTTCTACAGAAAGATTTATTGTTGTTGAAGATGTTAGAGAGATTAATTTTAAGGCTACTCATGTTGTAAATCTTTTGGTAAATGAAGATTTGTCAGTTACTCTTTCTGATTTAGTAATTAATACCTTAAGAATGAGACCAGATAGAGTAATAATTGGAGAAATTAGATCTAAGACAGAAGTTATTTCTTTTATGGAATCAATACTTTGTGGTCAAGCAAAAGGAACATATTCTACATTTCATTCAAATTCGTCATTAGAAAGTATTAGGCGAATAATGTCTTATGGTATTTTAGAATCTGATCTTTTATCTTTAGATATAATTATTAATCAAAAAAGATTTAATAAATATACACAAGAAGGATATAAAGATATTAGGAAAATAATAGAAATTTGTGAAGTTGTTGATAAAAATGGAAAAATTTTTTTAAATATTTTATATAAATATAATATTTTTAAAGATGTTTTAGAAAAAATAAATAATCCTATAAAATTAATGAATAAATTTAAATTTTCATTTGGGATTAAAAATATTAAAGAATATGATAAATTATTTAAAGATAGTTGTAAGTTTATAGAAAATGAACTATAAATATATTTAAAAGCTTTTTAGATTATGATTTGATATATATTTAAAATTTTTATAATAATATTATTTAGAAAATATATTATAATTTATATGGTAATTATATGAAATTAGAATTAATTGATTATATTAAATCAGAACGAAAGAAAAAAGTTGAAGATAAATATATTAAACAAGCTTTATATAATTATGGTTTTACGAAAAAAGAAATTGAAGATTCATTTAAATATATAAAAATAGAAGAAAGTAAATTATTATTTAATTTAAAAAGTTCTTTTTCTAAAAATAACAATATAAAAAAAGATAATAATTCTAATTTAAAAGATAAAAATGATACTAAAATACAATTAGATAATAATATTCAAAGTAATTTAAAAAAATCTAAATCTAAAAATCTAAAAAGAGAGAAAGATATTAAAATAGATAATAATTATTTAAAATTTAATAAAGATTCTTATAGTATAAAATTTTTTTTAGTTTTATTGATTATTATAATTTTTGGGGTTTTATTATATTTTATTTTTATAAAAGAATTATTTCTATTTAATTCTTTAGAAAAAAATAGTAATTTTGAAATAGAATATATAAATTCATTTAATGATAATGTTTTTGTTTCTGGAAATATTAAAATAAGATCTTTAATAAATAGTTATGATTTTAATTATTCTGAAAAAATTATTTTAAAAAATATTTCTGAAACAGAATTTAAAAAATATTTTAAAGAATATTTAGAATTAAATATTTATTCTCAACCAATTATTATTACAAAATATAATTCGGATTATAGGGATATTTTTAATATTTCAAAAAAGGATGAAAATATAGATTTTTTTAATAAAACTTATGAATTTAATGAAATATTATATTCTTTAAAAGAAAAAGGTTTTGAAAAAGAAATTGAATTCATTTTAGATTCTAAAAATTTATTAAATAATTATCATTATTTATTAGAAATAGAATATAATAATGTTATTTATAAAATTATTGAAATTATATTAAATAAAAATAATACTCTTTATATTAAAACTTATGATTTAAGAGGATATACAAAAAGTAAAGAATTAAATAGTTTTCAAGTTGTGGATTATGTTTTAAAAAATACAAATATATTAGATAGTTTGTTATTTAATATTACAAATATTGGAGAAGATTTTTGTGTAGATTTAGATGAAATTACATGTAAATCTAAAATTGGTTGTTTTCCAGAATATGAATTTGATATTTATGGAAATATGACTTATATTAATTGTAGATAATGTATTTATTTTAAAAAATATGATTTTTTATAGGTTAAAAATATGTTAGATTTTTCTTTTTTAAAAAAGCAAAAAAAAATAATTTTTCAATTTATAATTTCTTTTTTTATAATCTTTTTTATGTATCTTTGTTTTTCAATTTATTATGATTTTTTTAATATAAATTTTATAATATATATATTTTTTGCAACATTTTTAATGTTTTTTTCAATAAAATATTTTATAAAAAAAATAAAAGAACATAGTTATAATCAAAAAATAATTTCAGAAATTCCATTTTTTTTGATAAATATTTCTAATGATTTAGAAAGAAATTTATCTTTAAAAACATGTCTTGAAAATAGAAGTGATAATACTATTATTGGTAAAAAAATTAGAACTGCATTAAATCTAGTTAAAAATTATGGATTTACTTTAAATCAAGCATTATTAAAAGTTTCAAAAGAAAGTAAAGATTTAAGTGTTGTTTTTTATCAATTAGAAGATGTTTTTTCACTTGGGGGTAAAGATAGAGTTAGTTCTTTAAGAATTTTATGTGATTCTTTTATTGAAAAGCAAATGAATAATTTTAGAAGTTCTTCTTCTAAAATTAATTTTTTATCATTAATATTTATTGTTTGTTCTGCAATTGTTCCTGCAATATTTTTGATTTTTACACTTGTAGGAAGTAATTTTTTAGCAATGTCTTTTAGTGCTTTTACAATTATATTTTTTACTGTAATTATTTTTCCATTAATAGATATGTTTATTCTTTTGATTATGAAATCAAAATTTGTTTAGATTATAAAAATTTATTATAGGGTGATTTTATAAAAAAAATAAGTTTATTAAAGTTTTTTCAAAATATATTTTTTTATAAGACTAATTTAAATAGAAAGTTATATATTTTAGATTTTATGATTTATTTTAAAGAACTAATTTTATTTATTTTATTTTCTCTTATTTTATTTTCTATTTTATTTTTTTTAAATATAAATATATTTTTAATATTAATAATTTTATTTTGTTTATTTTTTGCATATATTATTTTAAAAGATATTTTTATAAAATATTTAAATGTTTTGAAAACAACTAAATTAGAAGAAGAATTAATTTTAGAATTATTAAGGCTTTCATCATTACCTAAAGTAAATGATTTAAAGTTTATTATAGAAAAGTTAAGTAAATCAGATACTAAAATTTTGTCAAAAGAATTTATTTTAATTTCTTCTAAAATTAAAAAAGGGCATTTAGCATCTTCTTCTTTAGATTTAATTAAGAATAAATATCATTCTAGATTTATTTCTAATTTTATAGATTTATTAGAATTAATTGTAAAATCAGGAACTGTATCTATAAAAGATTTTAGAAATTTAGCAAATAATTTTTTAAAATCAAAAGAAATTATAAATGAACGAAAATCTATTCTCTTAATGCAAAAATATACTATTATTTTTGCAGGAGGAATAATTGTCCCAGCAATATTAGGTATTGTTGTTTCTTTAGTTTCAAAACTTTCTTCTTCTTTAGATATTACATTATTAGGGCTTAGTTCTAATTTAAATTTATATAATGTAAGTTATTATTGTTCAATTATATATATTATAGAATATATTATTATTTCTTCAATATATTTATCTTTTTTAGAAGATAATTCTAAAAAATTTGTAGTATATCTAGTTTTATTTTTACCAGTAAGTATTTTAATCTTTTTTACTCTTAAATATTTAATTTAATTTTTAGAATTAATATTTAATTTTTATAGTGACAAAATATGATTGAAGAAATATTACTCTTTTTTGATTTTTTTTTATCAAATATAAATTATTTTAGTATTTTTTTTTTAATGTTAATTGAAAGTTCATTTATCCCATTTCCATCAGAATTAATTATGATACCTGCAGGATATCTTGCATTTAAAGGGAATTTAAATATATTTTTAGTAATTTTTTTTGGGATATTAGGATCTATTATTGGGGCTTTAATAAATTATTTTATTGGTAAATTTTTAGGGATCCATTTTATTTTAAAAAAGAAAAAATTTTTATTTATAAATTTTAAAACTTTAAATAAATCTGAAATTTTTTTTAGAAAATATGGGAACATTACAACTTTTATAGGTAGATTAATACCTGCTGTTAGGCAATATATTTCTGTTCCTGCTGGTATTTTTAAAATGAATATTTCTAAATTTATATTGTATACTTTTTTTGGTTCTTTTATATGGAATGTATTTTTAGTTATTTTAGGTTTTTTTATAGGAGAAAGTATTTCTGCATCTATTATAAATATTTATAATCTTGTAATTTTAATTGTTTTAGGAATTGTAATATTATTTGTATTTATTTTTTATATTTTTAAAAATAAAAGATAGTTTAAGACATCTATTTTTAAATGTTTTTGTATAAATATTTATTTATTATATATCTAGTTTTTAAAGTTTAATTTAACTTTTTGCCCTAGTAGTCTATCGGTTAGGATGCGACCCTGTCAAGGTCGCGGGACGGGTCCGACTCCCGTCTAGGGCGCTTTTTTTAATATTTTTATAAATACCTTTAAATACTTTTATCTACTTTAATATTTATAGTTAAAGCAATTTCTTTTTAATAATTTTAAAAATTAAATGTTTTATCTGTTTAATGTATTTTGCAGAGGTGGCGGAGTGGTCAAACGCACTAGCCTGCTAAGCTAGAGTCTTTGGACTACACGGGTTCGAATCCCGTCCTCTGCGTAACCGGTTTCGCTCGGTTAATGCGCAATGGTTGTAAGCAGTTGACACCCAATGGTAAGCAGTTTGCTGTAAGTAGCTTTAAACAGTGGCTTTATAACAAAAAGTTTGTAAAAGACTATGAAGTTGGATTAATTAACAAATTATCCTTATTATTTGTAAAAGAGCAAAAACATACGTATACTTTTTCTGAGCTATCTGATATAATTAAAATAAAATTAGAACAGATAAATGAAGACAAATATCTTAATAGATTAGTAAGACAGATCTTAAATTATTTGTTAGAAAGTGATATTGTATCTGATAATGATGTGTCTTATATTAAAAAGAAATTAAAAACTAAGCAATATAATGCTGATAACTATGTACCTACAGACACTGAAATACAGAAAAATCTTTCAAAGTTAACTACAAATAATAGATTAGTGTCATTAGTGTCATTAGTGTCGGGTGTAAGGAAGGTAGAATTGAACTATTTGATAAAGAACTTAAATA
>JAQVTI010000005.1:0-54165 GCA_028700115.1 Candidatus Iainarchaeum sp.
AGAAGTAATAATTCTAACTTTTCCTTTAACTTTTCCTTTATATCCAATTTGTCCTTTTATTTCTTGAACTTTTGTTTCTTGTTTTTCTAAAGCTAAATTTAATTTATCTAATGTTTTATTTATATCCCCTGTATATAATTTTCCTTGATAATAAACAAATCCTTTTTCTCTTTGTTTTATTTTTTTTAACATTAAAGATTTATTTTTAACATCTCCATTAAATATATCATCTGGAAGAACAAATCTATATTTTCCTTCTAAATAAGGATATTTTGTTTCTATAAAATTTTTAAATAAAGGTTCTAAACTTTCATTATATTCTTGTGTTTTTTCTCTTAATTTTAATGCTCTTTGTTTAATCTTTTTTGGAGCTTTAAGATATAGTTCATCTGAAAAAACAAGTAAAAAATCAACATGTGTCCAATAATTACTATGATTTTCTAAAACAAATTTATATTCTTTAACTGAAGTAATAAATTTATTATGTTTAAGATATTCTTTCAAATTAAAATATATTTTTTCAAAATTATCCATTAAATCATTTGCTTTACTATAATCTTCATTAATTTGTTTTTCTATATATTTAAAAGCAGTAAATAATTCTTTTTGATTATAATAAGAATCCACTAAATCTATGCCATTATAGATTAAACAATTATATTTTAAAGGATAACCAATTGCTTTTATATATTTAAAATAATGTGTAAACATTTTATTACATGCATAAACTCTAGATAAAGAATATTCTCTAGAATGTTCTTTATGTAATTGTATTTTATATTCTGATTCAGGAAGTTCTAAATTGTCTTTTTTAAGAATAGTTTTTAATTTATTATAAGGATAAGCTTTTCCTTTATAAAAAATATAACCATTTTCTTTTCTATTCTTTATAACATATAGTTCTTTTTTTGTAAAAGCTCTTTTAAATAAAATTAAAGCTTCAGAAGGTAAAATATAATCTACATATTCTTTATATTTTTTAAATTTATTATTAATTAAATTTCTAAATATAATATCTACATTATTAATATAATTTTGAGTTTTTTCTCTATATTCTAAAGAAATTTTCTTAAATTTATTATCAACTCCAGAAATATTAGGAGAAACATAAAATACAGACATATAATTTAAAAAACGCCAAGTATTATCTAAAAATTCTTTTAATTCTTTTAAAGTTTTTATATTTTTTTCTAATTTAAAATAAGCTTTTACTTTATCCCAATATTTATCATGCAATCTACTAATATTTGAAATATATTTCTTATCAGATTTATATTTATCAATTATATTTTCATAAATCTTATTTATAGAATTAAAATCATACCAGTAACTATTTGAATTATCTTTATTAATATAAATAAAATTATCTAATGAAAAATCCACAATGTATTTATCAGAAACTTTATAATTACCCATATATTCTAAATAATTAAAAAATAAAGTTCTTTCTCTAGTATATAATTTAGTTAATTTTATTTGTTCAATTTTAGAATCAATTACAATATTATCTTTTTTTAAAACTTTATTTAAATCTTTTAAATCATATAATTTACAATTATATAAAAAACTACCATTTTTTTTTCTATTTTCTATAGTTTTAATCTCTTTTTTAGTTAAATTTCTATTTTCTAATAAATATACTTCTTCTGGTAAAATATGATATGCTAAATGTTTTAAATTAGAAAATTCATTTTCAAAAAAATCAACAAAAACAGAACCTATATCATTTACAAGATATTGTGTATTTTTTCTTATCTTCAAACATTTAGATTTATATTTTTGTGGGATTTCTTTAATTTCTGGAACTACATAAGTTACAGCCATAGGACCATAAAAATTAACTGCAGTTTCATAATATTTTTTTAATTCTTTAATATTTTTAATTTTCTTTTCTTTTTTTAAATAAGGTAATAATTTATTCCAAAATTTATAAAATTCTTTTTCAATCCATTCAAAATAGTCTTTTTTAGAATTATATTTATTAACAATACTTTTATTAATTTCAATTAATTGTTTTTTATTATAATAACTAGAAATTAAATCAGAATTAGGATAAAACAAATAAACTAGATTTTCTACATTCTTACCAGTATACTTTTTATTAATTTTGTAATTAGAATCACACCATAAACTACAATAAAAAATAGAATGCTCTCTTGTAAATGTTTTTTCTAATTTAATTATATTATTAAAACAGATTTTATTTTCATAAATTTCACAGTTATTTCTTTTATCAAGTATATCATTAGATTTTGTAATATTTTCTATGATTTCTAAAAATCTATAATTATTATTTTTTACTTTATTATACAACTTATTTTGAACAGTAGGAAATAATTGATCTGTATTTGTTCTTAATTTTAAAGCTTTTTCACACAATTCATTATTTTTCATATCTCCTAATATAAAATTAATAATAAATCCAGAAAATAATAAAATCACAAACTTTTTATTAAAAACTAATTTTGAATTTTTTAATAATTTATTATAATTAAATTTATATTCATCTAATAATTTATCTAATTCTAACTTATCTAATAAATTAAAACTTTCTTTCATCAATTTAATATTATTTTTAATAGTATATCCTTTTACAACTCCATTTTTATAATCTCCAAATGTATTATTTATATCTTTTCTATTCCATTTCAATATATTTTCACAAATATTTAAATAAGAAAATAACCAAATATCATACATAAATATAGGAGTTTCTCTAGTAAATTCTAATTCAAATTCAATTTTATTTTCTGAAACATCTTTTTCTTTTTTAATTTTAATTTTGTTTTTCAAAGTTGTAATTGGTCTTGATTGTGTAATATAAATTTTATTTTTTTCAATTGCCCATTCAATATCACAAGGAAAACTATAATGATCTTCAATCTTTTTAATAATTTTAGATAAATCAATAATTTCTTTATCAGAAAGAACTTGACTTTCACTTACTTTTTGATCTAATTTTTCCCATTTCGTTCCTTTTCTAAGACATTTATATAATGCTTTTTTTTGAATATTTACATTTTTATCTAAAATTTCAAATTTATCTTTTAAAACAACATAAGAATCAGGAGTTACTTGTCCAGAAACAATTGCTTCTCCAAGACCATATCCTGCTTCAATTATCATTTGATTATAATCTTCAGTTACAGGATGAACAGAAAAAGCAATTCCTGACTTTTCAGAATCTACCATTTTTTGAATAACTACAGCAACTGAAACGTTCTTATTATGTAATTTCTTTTCAAATCTATAAAAAATAGCTCTAGGAGTAAATAAAGATGCAAAACATCTTTTTACATTTTCAATTAATCTTTTTTCATTAGTATTTAAAAAAGTATCAAGTTGACCTGCCCAAGCTGCACTTTTTGAATCTTCAGAAGTTGCAGATGATCTAACAGCAACATGTTTAGTTTTAAGTTTTTTAAAAGAAGAAATTATTTCTTTAGAAATATCTTTTGGCATTTCTTTTAAATTAATAAGAGCTTGTATTTTTTCAGATGCCTTTTCAATTGTAGAAACATCTTTTATTTTTACAGTTTTTAAAATAGACTCAATTTCAATATTTAAATCAGTTTCTTCTAAAAATCTATTATAAGCAGAAGACAAAACAACAAATCCATTTGGAACAGAAATACCAGAAGAATACATTTCTCCTAAAGAAGCTCCTTTTCCACCAGCAATTTCTACTGAGTCTTTGTTTAAATCTTTAAAAAATTCAATAAATTTCATATAGATATATTATATATAATCTTTTTAAATAAAACTATTTTCTTTCTAAAAAACATAAAAATCTTTTCTTATAATTATTTGTACCATACTCAAGTCTTCTAATCTCTTCAATCTTAAAATCTTTAGAAAACAAACTAGTTATTTCTTTTTTAGACAAAGGATATGAATACATATCAATTATTTCATTATAATAAATTTTTTTATTTTTAAAAGTCTCTTCAGATCTGTCAAAACAAAAAATTAAAATTTTAGAACCTTTTTTAGTTAGTTTATTAAGGACTTTAAGATAATCTAATCTTTTTTCTGGAGAGATGTTATGAAAAAGCCCAGCATCTAATACAAAATCAAAAGGCTTTTTTGGCATCTTTTCAGAAAAGACATCTAAAGTCCTAAATTTAAGTTTATTTGAAACATATGTATTTTTTGCAATAGAAATAATTTTTGAAGAAATATCTACTCCTAAGACCTTAAAACCCTTTTTTACAAGAAAAAAAGAATAATACCCATTCCCACATCCAAGATCAATAGCTTTAGAAGGTTTAACCCACCCAGATTCAATAACCTCTTTAAACCAAAAAGAGACTTTTGTTCTAATCCAAGGAAGTTTTTTTATATTTGTAGAAACATAAGAAGAATAAACTTTATTCCAATTGTTTTTATAATTTTTAAAATTATTTATACTATTTTTAAAAATCATAATAAACCTACAAAATTTAATTATCAAAAACAATACTAGAAACTCTAGTAAATTTATCTGCTTCTTTTATTGAATTTAAGACTATTAAATAATTTTTATAAGCATTTTTAAAATCATTTGTTTTTGTAAAAAGTTTATATTTTTTATTTTCATTTTCTAAAAAATAATTAAAATATGAATCTAATATTTTTGTTTTTGTTTGAAGATCTAAACAAGTTTGTTTAATATTTAACATTTTTTTTCTTAAAATAATTTTTTTAGAAGGATCATTTTCTATTAAATAAGTCTTAAGTTCATCTTTTCTTGTAAAGAAAAAATCTGATTTTAGAATATTTTCAAAAGCAGACAATATATCTTTTAAACTTTTATTTATCTCTTCAAATTCATCTTTTAAATCATTATATTCTTTAAACTTTTTTAGCTTTTCAAGTCTTTTTTTTTCTATTATACTCTTTATATATTTCTTCATAAATATCACTAATTAAAAAAATTTCAAAAATATTTTAAATATAATTGTAGAAAGAAAGATATATAAAATAAACTTTCTTAAAAAAAGTAATTATTTAAAAAAATAAAAAAATAATAAATATTTAAAAAATAAAAAAAATATAAAAAAAATAAAAAAAAAGAATCCTATCTAGATCCTTGTGCAATTCTTTCAATTTCATCTTTTCTTTTAACAGCATAACTTTTTTGATCATTTTTAGATGCAGCAATAAGTTCTTCTGCTAAAGAAATTGCCATATCTTTTCTAGTTTTATATGTGGCTTTAAATGGTGCTAATGCTATATTTTTCAAAGCTTCATCAAGTCTTTTTATTGGTGCAATATCAACTGCTTGATTATAAGTTATTCCACCTCTTTGAAGTCTAATAATGTCTTCTCTAGGTGCTGAATTTTCTATTGCAGATATAAAAACTTGCATAGGATTTTCTTTAGTAACTTTATTAATATGATCAAATGCTAAATCTACTGCTTTAATCATTTTTTCTTTTTTTCCACAAGCAAATTTACCTCTTAAAAACTTACCAGAAAGTTTTTTTTTCCCTTGCCCAGATCTCATCATTTTATTTACAAGTCTTTCAACAACAGGAACTTTTGCTTTTTCAACAAGTGTACTTTTATTAGATCCATAGGTATGTGGAACTTCTTTTTCTTTAAAAGAAACATATTTTGCAATACCTAAATCTTTACTTACAACATCATTTGTAGTCCATTTTCCAAAAATTAACATATCTTATCACTCTTATAAATTTTATAAGATTTTCTAAAAATTTAGAAAATCTATCTTTTAACCTTTTCTTTTTTACCTGATCTAAGCATTTCTAAAGATTGACCATTTACTTTTACAACCTTATACTTAACACCCCAAAGATCCCCAACAGGACCTCCTTTTCTTCCACCAATTCCTTCAACTGTAACTTGATCATGAATTTCTATAAATTTAATAGCTTTATCTTTTGGTGCAAGTGCAGTAAGTTCTTTTCCATTTTTAATTAACTTAACTCTAACACATTTTCTAATCCCAGAATTAGGCTGTCTTGCAGTAATTCCTTTTTTTTCTAAAACAATTCCTTTTGCTTGAGGAGCACCTCTTAAAAGTTCTTTCTTTTCTTTTACTTTTACACTTCTTTTATGTCTAGGATCTTTTTTATTCCATTTTTTTCTATCTTTAATATTTTTTTTTGCTGCAAATTCTCCGTTTGCCATAATCTTCACCTTAATTAACCATTTTACAATTATTTCTTTTTAATTTTAACTAATTTTTTAAACATTTCATCTTCTTGAATTGGTTTTTCATCTTCTTCTTTTTTTCTTATTTCTTTTAATTTTTTTACTTTTTCTTTTTCTATTTTTTTTTCTTCTTTTTTAGCTTTCTTTTCTGCTTTAATTTTTACTTTTGAATTTTCTTTAATAACTTCTTCTTTTGAATCAATAACATCCATAATTGAAGCTTGACCAAAATCAATAATTGCAAGAACAGAAACACTAAATGGTTTTCCACATACAGACCCAAGTTCATATCCATTCTCTGGATAAAATACCATTTTTATATTTAATAATTTTGCATAATATTCTAATTGTTTTTTTTTAATATCTTTAATAGAAGAACTCACAACTATTAATTTTGGTTCTCCAACCAAACATTCTTTTATAGTTTCATTTATACCTAAAACTATTTTCCCAGTATCAACTGTATTTCTTAATTGTGTATTAAATTTACTTAAATTCATATATATTCACTTATTTTATTTTTTAAATATTCCATATTTTTTATTTAGTTTAATATTTTTTATTTAACTTAATATTTTTTATTTAATTTAATATTTTTTTTATTTTAAATATATAATAAAATATATTCTTAAATAATCTTAAAAAGAAATATTATTTTTAAAAATAAATATATTATTATAAACTTTCTTAAAAACTATAAATAAATTATTTAAAAATATACAAAAAGAAAAAACTCTTTTGATATATATAATATAGTCTAAGAACATTTATAAATATTTATTAAAAAAATTATTCCTCTTTTTCAATTAATTTTTCTTGTTTTTTTATCATTTTCTTTAAATGTTTAGGATCTAATGTTAATTTAATATTTCCTGTTCCTGAAGAAATTGGTTGACCAACAATCATATTTTCAGTTATCCCAGTTAATGGTTCTATTTCCCCATAAAATGAAGCATTTAAAATATGCTTTACAGTTTCTTCAAATGAAGCTCTAGCAAATGGAGAATTTTTATGCCCAGTAATTCCTGTTCTAACAATTCCTTTTACTTTCCCACTAGCACACATTAAATCTGCAAGAACATAAATATGTCTTTTATTTAAACTAATTCCATTTGCCTTAAAAGTATAATATAACTCTCTTACAATTGATTCTCTTGCAGCTTCTATTCCTAAAACTTTATTAATTTCATTAATATCATTAGTAACAGTTCTATTTAAATCAATTTCTTCAAGTTTTAAAATTTCAGAAAGATTACTTCCTTTTGTAACAATAACTTTTTCTCCATTTTCTTCAATAATTACTACTTTTTCAATTGATTTAATTCCAAATAATGGTATTTTTTCCCATTTTAATAAAGATTTTCTTATTTCATATAAAGATGTAGATTTATCAAAAACAAAATTAATTCCATTTTTATTTGGTGTAAATCTTTTAGATGCATAAATATCATCAATTTTATCATACACTAAAGTCATAACTTCTTCTTTATTTAAATCTAATTCTAAAATTTTTTCATCATTTGAAATAAATGAAACAGTTCTATTTTCAAAATCTTCTTCAAAATGTCCAATATCCTTAACTTTTATATCTATTAAAGAATTTACAAATTTATTTATTTGTTTATCATTTTTAAAAAAATCTTTATTAAGATATATTTTCATTGATGGATATTTTGCATTAAGTCTACCATCAACAATTTCTATAACTCTTTGTATTCCTTGACCAACAGAAACTTCTAAAGATCCTGCATAGTGTTTTGTTCTTAATGTTAATTGAGTTCCAGGTTCTCCAATTGATTGAGCTGCAATTAGTCCAATTGCATCTCCTGGAGTTACTAAAGAATCATTATATCTATTTGTAACAATTTCAATTAATTTTTTTTTTTTAGAATCTGTAAATTTTTTTTTCACACAATAATTTTCAATTCTATCCAAAATAATTTTTGGTAATTCTCTCATAATTTTTCACATTTTTTTTAACATTTTTTAAAAATTTTTTTAAAAAACTATTCATGGAAAAAATTAATATTTTTTCCAAGATATGCTTTTTCTGGAGAAAGTCCATCATCACCATAAATATACTGTATATACTGTCCATCTGCTGTTTCTACAGATAATTTATCTGTTACAACTAAATCTTTTAAAGCATTTGAAAGTCTTCTATACAAATATCCAGAAACTTTTGTTGCAACACCTGTATCAATTTCACCTTGTCTTCCACCTATAGAATGTACAAAATATTGTTTAGGATCTAACCCATCAAAAAAGTTAGATGTTACAAATCCATAATCCATAAGTGATTTTGTTCCAACAAGATTTGTACTTAAAAATCTATTTGAAAAACCTGCTTTTGGTCTTCCTGTTCTTACAGTTACAAGCCCCCAAAGTCCAACCATATTTACAATATTTGTAAGTCTTCCTCTAGATCCTCCAACACTTGCAAGCATAACAGAATGATTATTTGCAATTATTCTTTCATTAAAAATTTCATTAAACTTTAAATCTAAAATTTCATTAGAAACTTCATTTTTAGTTTCCCCAGCTGCAGAAATCATTTCAAGTTCAAATGTTTCTTCTAAATTTTTTCCAGATATTAATGGTAAAGTTTTATTTTCAAACTTTCTTATAATCCCATTTGTTTTTGCAACTAATTTTTTAACTTTTTCATCCATACTTTTTCTAAGTTTTTCTGGAGCATTATATTCATCTAAAGCAACAGTAAATCCTTTTTTAGAAAAAGTATAAAAAACTAATTTACAAAGCTTATAATAAAATTCAACAAGTTTATCTTCAGGATAATGTCTAGAAATAACATCTATTAAATTTCTATGTTTTGTCATTTTTTCATCTAAAACTCCTGAAATTAATTTTCCTTTTTCAATTTTTAAAGAACAATCATATTTTTCTATATCTTTTTTTGTTATTTTTCCTTTAAGTTCTTTCAAAATAGTATATAACTTATTATTATATTCTATAGATAAATCTTTAGGAATAATTTGACTAACAATTAATTTACCAGAATACATTCCTTTTCCTCTATCTGAAGGAGGAAGTTCTTTTATACCAATTGAATATAACATTTCCATAGCTTCTTTTTTTGTAAAAATAGTATCTTTTTTTGTAAGTAAAAATGACCCAGAAATTATGTCTTCTACAGGAGTAATCAATGGATTCCCATCTCTTAAACTAATTATATGTTTTTCAACCATCATTAAATTTTTTATTTCAGCAATAGAAGATTCACTTTGTGGGGCATGTATTTGCATTTCATCTCCATCAAAATCTGCATTATATGGAGCACATGCAATTGGATTTAATCTAAATGTTTTCCCTGGCAATATTTTTACTTTGTGACCCATAATTGAAACTCTATGTAATGTAGGTTGTCTATTAAAAATAACTACATCACCATCTACAAGATTTCTTTTAACAATCATTCCTTCTTCAAGTGAATCTATAATATCTTTTTTAAATTCAGGAGATACAATTTTTCTTCTTCCATTTTTTGTAATTATATATTTTACCATATCTTTTTCTATATATTCTTTAATTTTTGGGAGATTCCAAAAAGTAATTTTTTCAGGAAAAGTTAATGTTTTTGCAACTTGTTCTGGAACTCCAAGTTCATCAATTGCAATTTCTGTAGAGGGAGTTATTGTAGATCTAGATGCAGAATTAACTCTTTTTCCAATTAAATTATATCTAAATCGTCCTTTTTTTCCTTGAAGTCTTTGAGCAAGAGTATTTAATGGTCTTCCAGATCTATGTTTTGCAGGTGGAACTCCTGCTGTATTATTATCAACATAAGTTGTTATATTATATTGTAAAAGATCCCATAAATCTTCAACAATAATCTGTGGGGCTCCTGCATTAATATTTTCTAAAAGCCTATTATTTATTCTAACAATATTTAAAATCATATGTGTTAAATCACTTTCTGCAGTAATCACATTTTCTAAAGAAAGAGAAGGTCTTACAGTTACTGGAGGTACAGGAAGTGCACTTGAAATAAACCATTGTGGCTTTAGCTTATCAGAATATCCAAATAAAAATAAATCATTATCTGGAACTTTTATAACCCAATCTAAAATTTCTGAAGCATACATTCTTTCTCCATCAAGATAAAAATTTGTAGGTTTATCTAAAAGTAATTTAGGTTTTTCAAAACCACAATGTGGGCATTTTTTAATAGTTTTTATTCTTGTAATTAATTCCTTTACAGTTTTATCTATATCAAAAGATTCTTTTAAAAAATCATTAATTTCTTCATCAGAAAGCATTATTCTTCCACAATCTTTACAAGTACATTGTAAAATAGAAAATATTTTTTCAGAAAATTTAGGGTGAATAACAGGTCTTACAAGTTCAATATGTCCAAAATGCCCAGGACAATCTTTCATAGTATGTCCACAAGTTTTACATCTAAGACCTGGAGAAATAACTCCTAAATGAAGATCCATAACTCCTCTTTCAATAGGATATCCATCTTTATCATAAGTATCTGATCTAGATATTTCTACAGAAGACATTTTTCTAATAATTTCTGGACTTAATATCCCAAATTCAATTGATTTAATTTTTTTAGTAGTCATAATAAATACCTTTTTTCATATAAATTATATTTTTTTTAAGTTTTTAATTTAAAAATATTTTAAATAAAAATTTATTCAATTTTATCTCCAATATTTAATTTTGGATAAACTCCTAAAGATTTAAGCTCATCTAAAAGTAATTTAAATCCATAATTTATTTTTACTTTAGAAATATTACCACCATCACATATAGGGCAATATCTTCTATTTCTTATTTTATCATCAATTGCTAAAACACCACAATCATCACAAACATAAACTTCTAATTCATCAGCATCATCCATCAACTTTTCATGTAAAAGCATAGCAGCACCATGTGAAACTAAAGCATCACCTTCCATTTCACCAAATCTTAATCCCCCACCTTTTTCTTTACCTTCAGTAGGTTGTCTTGTAAGAAGTTGTATAGATCCTCCATCTCTTGCTTGAATTTTATTTGTAACTACATGATATAATCTTTTAAAAGAAATTGGACCAACAAAAATAGGCATATCTATCTTTTCACCTGTGGTTCCATTATAAAATGTTTCTTTTCCATCTTCTCTAAAACCATATTTTTTAAGAAGTTTAAAAATATAATCTTTATCTGCATAATATGCAGTACCATCTATTTCATCACCAAGTAAAGCTCCTGCTTTACCAGCAATTGTTTCAAAAAGATGACCTAATGTCATTCTTGAAGGAATAGAATGCGGATTCATAATAAAATCTGGTTTAATTCCAGAAGCAGTAAAAGGCATATCTGCTTCATCAACAACAGCACCAATAACTCCTTTTTGCCCATGGTGAGATGAAAATTTATCCCCAATTTGAGGAATTAAAGTAGTTCTTACTTTAACTTTTGCAAGTTTAATTCCCCCAACTGTTTGAGAAACTAAAACTCTATCAATAAAACCATCTAAATGCTTTCTTGCAGTAACAGAAGATTCTCTTCTATCTTCAGAAACAATTCCAAAATCAGAAATTTCTTCTACAAATCTTGGTGGAGAACTCATACCTATAATTACTCCTCCATTTGGAACATATGATTCTACATTTGCAAGACCATCTATTCCTAAAGAAACATATGCTTCTTCTCCTCTATAACCTAAAATATTTTCTGAAGGCACAATAAATTCATCTGCTTGCCCTGAAGGATATCTATTTTCTTGAGCAGAATAAGATCTATAATAAGATGATCTTCCTAATCCTCTTTCAATCGAACCTTTATTTAAAATCATTGCATCAAGCATATTATATCCTTCAAAAGGCATAATTGCAACAACACAATTTTGAATCATTGGTCTTTTATCAATTCCAAGCATTTTTTCAGTTCTAGTTGTAACTAATGGTTTTTGAGGATAATATAAAACATGCATTTCTGTATCAAATCTGTTTTTATAATTTATAGAAGGAAGCCCAACTGCTTGTTTAAAAATTTTAGCACCAAAAATAGCTTTTCCAGCCATATTATGATTAATAAAAGGAATCATAGATGAAATTATACTAAAAATTGCAGTCCCTGAAATTTCTAAATGTGTATGATCCGGAGTAATATCTTTTTCATCAATTGCAACTAATGCATTTTCTTCTTCTTCTGCATCAAGATATTCAATTATTCCTTTTTCAATTAAATCATTCCAATGTAATTTATTTTCTTTAACTTCTTGATAAATTTCTTTTGTAAGTTTAGATTTCCCATTATCTAAAATAATTAAAGGTCTTTGAAGTCTTCCAGAATCTGTACTTAAATAAAGTTCATTTATATCTTTTATATAAGAAATATTTATTTGGGCATCAATTTCTCCTTTTCGTCTTTTTTTAATAAGATCATTTTTTAATTTTTCAGGATTATTACTAAAACCTATTAAACTTCCATTTATATAAACTTTACATTTATTTATTGCCATAATTATTACACATTTTTTTATTTTTATATATTATATTTTAAATATTAATTTCTTCAACATCAATATTTTTTAAAACAACTTCATTAGAAACATCTGTAGTTACTCTTGCCATAAGAGATAAATTTTTAGAAAGTCCACAATTTGGCCCATCAGGAGTTTCTATAGGACAAAGTCTTCCCCAATGAGTTCCATGAACATCTCTTGCTTCATAAAGTTCTCTTTGAGAATCTAATGTAGATTTTACTTTTCTCATATTTGTAAGTGGAGCAACATAATTTACTCTATCTAAAAAAGCACAAACACCTGTAATTTGACCAATCCAAGTTCCTGTTGAAACAGCAAAATTAATTCTATCTGTAATTGCATTAGGTCTAATTACAGTTGTTATATTTAATTTTCTATGTCTTGAAATAGTTCTATCTATTTGAAATTTTAAATCATTTATAAAATGTTTAAAAGAATATCTAAATAAATTTTCCATAAGCTTCCCAGAAAGTTCTAATCTTTTATTAGAATAATGATCTTTATCTGCATCTGGTCTTAAATTATATGCTTTTTCTATAATTTTTGTAGCCATTGTAATTAAATAATAAGCTTTTGCAGTTCTATCTTTTTTATCTTGACCAATATGAGGAAGTAAAAAAGAATCAATAACTTCTTGAGCTCTTCTAAGTCTATATGTTTGTGTTTGAGAAGGCGCTACAGCTTTTCCAATTTTATCTAATGCTTCTTGATTAGAAGTACATTCTATTTTATCAAGATTTAATAAAATTTCATTTCTAATTATTTTTTCATCAGAAAAAAGTTCTATAATTTTATTTTCTTTTTCAATACCAAGTGCATTAATTAATTCTACTAATGCTAATTTTCTTGGAGAAGATGGAAAAGTAACATATAAAAGTCCTTCTGTATTTCTTTCAATTTTAACTTTTCCTTTAAAAGCACCTTTTACAGAAATAACTTGTGCTTTTATAACTCCTAAATCAGTCTCCCCAAGTAATATTCTATCTAATGCTAAAACTTCTTGTGTAATTAAAGATTTTTCAGAACCATTTACAACAAAATATCCCCCAAAATCCATTGGGTCCTCTCCAAAATCAATAAGATCTTGATTTGAAAGTCCATGTAAATTACAATATTTTGATTTTACAATTATAGGAATATCTCCTACATAAACTCTTTTTTCATCAATTTTCACATTTTTTCTAAAAAGTTCAATATCTAAATAAATAGACCCTGCATAAGTCATATTTCTTTGTCTTGCTTCCATTGGAGTTAATCTAACTCTTGCACTTCTATCTGCTTCATTTATTTCAGGTCTTGTTATTTCTACATTTGATAGTTTTATTAAAACATTATTATTACATTCAATTTCAGAATATTCTTGAATAATTTCTGGAATTTTTTCATCAATAAACTGATCAAAAGATTTTATTCTTTGATATATTGGTCCATATTGTTTATAATAAGATTCAATTAATGCCCATTTGTCCATTTAAAATCACACCTTTAAAAATATAATTTAAAAAATAATTTAAAATTAATTTAATTAATCTTTAACTACTCTTCTATAATATAAAGTTTCCCCAACATTTGAATTTTTTCTTTTAATTTCGATTATATCTCCAACTTTAACTTCTAAATGCCTAATTGCTTTATCAGAAATAAATATAATAGGCATTCTTTCTGAAGATAAGTCTTTTTCTGAAAGTTTTAAAACTTCTTCTTGATCTAAAATCCTATGCTCTGGGATATAACTATGAATAACTTGATCTTTTAATCTTCTTTCTCTTCTATTTTTCTTTTTATATGCTTTTTCTTTTGGTTCTTTTTTTTCTTTTGTTTTTGATTTAGAACTAGTTATATCTAAGATTTCAACATCTTTAATTTCTTCTTTTGAAAAAACTTTTTTAGATTTTGTTTCTTTTTTTACCAAAATAAACACCATTTTTATAATTTTTAATAAATTTCCATAATATAATTTTTAATTAAATTATTATTCAAAAAAACACCTTTGATCTTTAAATAAAGAAAAAAGATAAATGATTAGATTATTATTTTTATACTCTTTAATATTATTAAAAATAGTTATAAATATACTTTTTTTAAAAAATAGCACAAATAATGCCACAGATAAATAGAAAGATGATAATAAGAGCATAAAGTAATATAAGAAACGAAAACTTTATAAACTGTTTGTTGTTTTCCTCTAAAAAATAAAAGAATAATTTAAAAACAAATTTTATTAATTATTATTAATTAGATTATAATTTTTAAAAAATATAATTATTATTAAAATGCTATTTTTAATAATATAAATAATGTATATTATATAAATAAATTTTAAAATAATATTTATAACAAAAATTATAACAAAATAATTATTAAAAATAAAAATTATTTAATTATAAAATATATAAAAAAATATTTTTAAAAATAAATAAAAAAAAATTTTAAAAATAAAGAAAATAATTTTTTTAAAAATAAAGAAAACAATTATAAATATAACTAATAATATATATATAATATAAAAATAATTGAGTTGAAAAATATGGAACGAGTACCAACAGGTGTAAAAGGTTTTGATGAACTTATACAAGGAGGAATCCCAAAAGGAGCTTCTGTTTTAGTTTCTGGAGGAGCAGGTTCTGGAAAAACAATTTTTGCAACTACATTTATTTATGAAGGTGCAAGAAAATTTGGAGATCCAGGTCTTTTTGTAACAGTTGAAGGAAATTTAAAAAACATTGTATGGAATATGGAAAATTTTGGATGGGATATTAAATCTTTAGAACAAAAAAATTTAATGAAAATATATAGAATGCATATTGACCCTAGAAAACCTGTTGAACCACAAATAGACAAAGAATTAGATATTATTACTTCTATGGTAAAAGATATTGGTGCAACAAGACTAACAATAGATTCAACAACATCTTTTGGGGCATGGATGTCTGATCAAGGAAAATTAAGAAATTTATTATTTAGATTTGTAGATTCTTTAAAAGATTTAAATTGTACAACTATGCTTACAGCAGAAACAAAAGGTGGAGCAAGAGATTTTAGTGCATATGGTGTTGAAGAATTTGTAGTTGATGGAATTTTTGCAATGTATTTTATTCCACCAAATAGATCTATTTTTATAAGAAAATTAAGAGGTACAAAACATTCTCAAAGCGTTCATCCTTGTGAAATTACAGAACATGGATTAGATATAAAACCTAAAGATGAAGTTATGTGGAGTGCAATTAAACAATATTAGATTTTTTTAAAATTTTCTAAAAAAATCTTTTTTTTTATTTTATAATTTATTTAAATAATTATATTAAAAAACTAATTATTTTGTAAATCAAAAATACGATTTATCTCTTCTGAAGTTGTTGTTTGAAAACAAGTCTTATCAGTTCTAAATTTAATAAACCTTGGAAATCTTAAAGCAAGACCAGTTTTTTTAATATTACTATAACAACAAGTATGTAAATTACTAAAAGTAATATCATCAAAATTAATTTCAACAATTATTTTTGGCAAAACATAATAATCTGGTTCTATATTTGTACATATATTTATAGGCTTATAAGAAAGTTTATCTTTTTCAAAAATATTACAAAGATATTTAAGAATATCATCACTAAGTCCAGATCCAAGTTTTGCGATAGTTTTATATTTTTCATCAAAAGAATCATAAATACCCATTAATAATGCCCCAACTTTATTTTCAGATCTTTTTCCTTGTCCTAAAAATACTCCTAATATAACCGCATCTATTGTATCTAAAGAATTATTATAATAAGATTTTTTAAATTTAATCCAATTAAAACCACGAGAACCAGCTTTATATGAAGAATCTAAATCTTTTGCAATTATACCTTCAAATCCATTTTCAATTCTATTATTAAAAAAATCTTCTAATTCTTTCACATTTTTTGTAATAATTATTTCTGTGGGTTTAATAATTTCAGAAATATTAAAATATTTTTCAATAATTTTTCTTCTTTCTAAATTTGATAAAGAAAAAGTTTCTTTATCTTTAAAATAAATAATATCAAAAACCTTTAAATGTAAAGGAAGTTTTTTAGATTTTTCAAAAATATCATATTTTCTTTTTCTTTGCATAGTTATTTGAAAAGGTAAATATCTATTATTAATATAATCATATGCAATTGCTTCACAATCAATTATAAAATCAAAATTAATTTTTTTAATTTCTTCAACAATATCTGGAAACATATTACTCATTTCTTCTTGATTTCTTGAAAAAATTTTAATTACTTGCCCAAATTTATGAATTTGTTGCCTAAAACCATCAATTTTAGAATCAACTATAAATTCTTTATTTTCAGGTCCAGAAAGCCTTTTTACAATTTCTGAAAAATTCTTTGCTCTTTCACAAAGTGCAGACTTAAAGGGCACAAATTTTTCTAAAGATAAATTTTCTAAAAATAAAATTCCTTTTTCTTTAATAATTTTAGATAAATATCCAAGATCTGAAATTATCTCATATTTTATAGAAATTATTTCTCTAGATTTTTTTTGATCTATAGAATCATCTAAAAAAGAAAGTGCATCAATTATTGTAGAATCCCCAAAACCAAGTCTAAAAGAAATAGGAAATCTTATAATATATTTTGCTGAAATTTTATCTAGGTTAAAAAGAATTGATTCAAAAATTTGTAATTTTTTAAAAATCGCATTTTTTCCATCAATATTAGATATCTTTTCTAAAGCTAAATAAACATCTAAAAATTCAAGTTCTTTTGAAAAAAGAGTTTTTTGAAAAACTTTAGATTCTAAAGAAGTAATAACAATTCCTAAATCTCCTTTTTTATTAAGTTCTTTTTTCACAGCAACAGTTGTTTGTCCAAGATATTTTGCAATTAAATTAATTAATGTTTTTGGACCTATATTTATTTCTTTTCCTTTATAAATAGGACCAATTGTCCCTTGTAAAAAATAAACTAATTTAGAAAGTTCTTCAGAATTAACTTTTAAAAAAATTTCTTTTAAAATACTTGCAATTTCTAATCTTGAAGAAGTTTTTTCAATTTTTTCAAAATATAAACAAATCTCTTTAAATTTCATAAAAATATAATAATAGAAAAAGCTTAAAAAACAAATGAATATAAAAAATAAAGATAAATATATATGTAATCAAAAACTAATATGATTTTCCTATATATACAATACAATTTGCCTTTTTACCACAAACAACACAAGTATCATTTTCATCAGGATTTTCATCAAAATCCATTCTAATTCCTCTAATATCTGCTCCTTTTGTATCAAATTTAATTTTATCTGCACATTCTTTTCCATCTTCTATTGAGCAAAATGGAACTCTAATTATTTTATTTTCTTTATCTAAAATTTCTAAAAGATCATTATAATTATCAACAGTTACAATTTTTTCAGAAAATTCTAAATCTGCTTGCTTTTTTAAATTATTTGTAAATTCTAATGAAATTTTTTTAATTTCATCATAAATATCTGCAATATAAATCTTAATTTTTTCATTAAAATCTCTTCTAAAAACAGTTATTGTCCCTTGAAAAATATCTTTTGGTCCAATTTCTATTCTTAAAGGAACTCCTTTCATTTCATAATATGAGAATCTTTCTTTTGGGGTTTTTTCTTTATCATCATCAATTTTTACTCTATATCCAATTTTATCTAAATTTTCTGCAATATCTAAACACATTTCTTCAATTTTTTGATTATCTGCATCACTAAAATATAATGGTAAAATAATTATTTGTATAGGTGCAAGCTCAAAAGGGAGTCTCAAACCATTACAATCTCCATGAACACCAATCATACCACCATAAATTCTAGAAATTGCAGGACCATAACATGTCCCAAATGCAAATTTTTCTTTTTCATCTCTATCTTTAAATTTAACATTAAATGTTTCTGTAAATTTTGTTCCTAAAAGATGAGTTGAAGGAAGTTGTAAAATTTTACCATTTGGTAAAATAACATCTGCTGCATAAGTATTTATTGCACCAGGAAATTTATCCCATTGTGGTCTTTTAAAAAAAATAAATGGTATTCCAAAAGTATCATGAAGCATTTCTTCAGTAATTTGCATATCTTCTAAAACTTGTTCTTCTGCATCTTCTAAAGTTTCAAAAATATTATGAGATTCATACCAATAAAATTCTCTACCTCTTATAAATGGTTTAGTTGCTTTTGATTCATATCTGAAAACATTTGCTCTTTGATAAGTTTTTAATGGTAAATCTTTATAACTTTTAAGCCAATAACTAAACATATAATAAAATGCAGTTTCAGAAGTTGGTCTTAAAGCATATTTATTTTCAAAATTTTCATTACCATGTTGTGTAACCCAAAAAACTTCTGGAGAAAAACCTTCTACATGTTCTGATTCTTTTAAAAAATTTTCTTCAGGTATTAATGTTGGAAGAATTAATTGTTGATGTCCTGTTTCATTAAATTTATCTTCATAAACTCTAAACATATAGCTAATTGAAAAAACAGACCATGGTCTAAAAACTACTAATCCTTTAATATTATATCTTATATCTGCAAGTTCTGCTTTATAGATAATATCATTAAACCATTCATTAAAGTCTTCTATTTTATATTTTTCTTCACTAACCATATATTTCACATATTTTAATTTAATATTTTTTAGGATTTATTTAGATTTATTAGAAAATATATATTTTTAAATAAATAATTTAAAAAATTATTAAATATTAAAATAAATCTAAATTAATATATAAACTAATTTTAAATATATATATAGTTTATATATATTATATAAATATATAAAACACAATTTAAATATATCTAAATTTATTTTATATAATATTCTCTTAAAACATCATTTAAAACTTTAGTTCTAGCAAAAATATCTTTTAAATTATTAGAAACTAATATATTTAATTCTTTTCTTTCATTTTTCATTTTTTTTAAATTTATATTAAAATTATTTATATTATTATTAATTTCTTCAATTTTAGAATTTAATTCTGAAATAATTCTATATTTTATTTTTTGTTGATATTTGTTTTCTTCACTAGAAATTGAATCAAGAGATCTAGAAAAATAATATTCTTTTTTTGCTTCTTCTTTTAATTTTATTTTTTTAAGATTTTGTTGATTTATAAATTCAGTGATATTTTTTTTATTAAAATGATTAATATATTCTATATGTTTATATAATTTATTAAGATTAGAACTATTTTCTAAATATAATTTTAAATTTAAATTAAACATTTTTAAAATTATTTTTTCACTAGTATTCAATTTACCTGATTTTGAAAAATAACCATATATTTCTTTAAAGAAAGAATATACCTCTGTATTAGATTTGAAAATTGAATTGCTTTCTGGAATTTTAGGCAAAGACGAAAATTTATATTTATCTTTAATATATTTTAAAAAATCTAGTGAATTTTTTGAATTATAATTAAATAATTCTAAATTATGAATAGATGCATTTCTAAGATCTGCTTTATAATAATTTCCAAATCTAGATTCTTTTACATTTAAATAGTTATAAAAATTTATATTCTTATATTCTTCAAATTTATTTTTAAAAAAAGAAATTTTTGGTTTTAAATATTCAGAAGTTTTTTTAAACCTAATTTTTAATTGATTCTTATTTTTTTCAGAGTTAGATTTTTTATTATTTTTATTTGAATTATTTTTAATCATAAAAATCAAATTATTAAAGATAATATAAATGGGACCACCCCGATTTGAACGGGGGTCGAAAGCTCCCAAAGCTCACATGCTAGACCAGGCTACACCATGGCCCCTTTTAAGATTTATATTATATTTTTAAAATATGATATATATCTATATAATATAGAAACAATATGTTTATAAATAAATTTTTTTAAAAAAAATAATGTTTTAGAAATAAATCCTAATAAAATATGATTTTTTACAATAAATTATATTTATATCTATATTAAATATATTTTATTTATTCCAAAGATCCCAATATTTATTAAAATAATTAATATACTCTTTTGTAATATTTTCGTCATAAATAAAAATTATACTTTCATCATTATTTGAAATTCCATTATTAGACAAATTCATAGAACCAGTCATAACAAAAGAATTATCAAAAATACAAAATTTATTATGCATACTTTCTGGATTTTTATCTTTTATTGTAAATATATTTTTATCAATTAATCTATCAAATTCTGAATAATTATCAATAGTTCTACTTTCTAAAATAAACCTTGAAGGAATTTCCTTAGAAGAAATAATATCTGTAACTTCATCAATTGTAAAACTAAAAAACATACAATCAATAGAATTAGCAACTTCTAATTTTTCTAAAAAATGAGAATAACAATCTTCTTCTGGACAAAAATAGGTTTCTATATTCCCAAATTGATTTATATAATAATTATTTTTTAGATCTAAACTAAAATTACCATCAAAAAAAGAATCTATTTTTTTCTTAAAAAACAATGCTAATTCTTTATCTTCTAAAATTAAAATATTATTATTATTTTTATATACCCCATTTAATGTAAAATTCATAGAACCAATAAATATTTTTTTATTATCAAAAACACAAAATTTATTATGCATATAAGAAGAACTAGATGGATTAGATATTACAAAAATATTATTTGCTTTTAAATCCCCAATTTTAGAAGTTTTTGTAGAAGATCTTAAATAATCAGTCACAATTCTTACTTCTAAACCTTCTTTTTTTTTATCAATTAAAGAAGATGAAACTGCATCTAAACTAATATCATAAATCGCACAATCAATACTTTCTTTTGAAGAATTAATTAAATTAATTAATTCAACTTCACAATTATCTTCTGGACAAAAATAAACTTCGCTATCAATTATTCTATCTTTAGACCCATAAACAATTTTATTTTTTAAATCCCCATAAATAATAGATGGTTTTTCTTTAATATTATTAATATCTATATTTATTAAATAATCTGAATTTAAATCAACTTTAGATAAATCTGTATTTTCTTCTCCAAAAAAAGAAATAATAATTAATAAAACTACAAAAAGTATTAAAATCCAAGTAATTATTTTCCCAAAATTCATAATTTATCACATAAATATATTATTTTTTAAATAAAAATTTTATAAATAAAAAATTTAAAAAAAAAGAGCTAATTAGAAAAATTAAATAAATTTTCCACAAAAAAGATCTTTTCCCCCACCTTTTATTTTTTTAGAAACTTTATTTTCTAAATCTGAAATAATTTCAGAAATTTCAATTTGTGATTTAGGTCCTTTCCATATAAATACATTTAAATTATTATTATATATTGCAATAGTCTTATCTTGTGATTTAGAAATATCCTTTAATTTTTTAAAAATTTTTAAAATTTCTGAACTATCTAAATTAAATTTTGCAATTATTTTTTTATCTAAAGTAGAAATTATACTTTTTGTTTCATAATCTGCAATTTTATGTTCTAATTTTTCAATATTTTTTCTTTGTTCTTTCCACTCTTTAAAAAACACATTAACTGTTTTAAATAATTCTACAGAAGAAACTGACAAAATTTCACTAGTTTTATCTAAAATATTTTCTTTTTCTCTAATATATCTTAAAGCAGATTTATATGTTGTAAAAATAATCCTGACAACACCATCTTGAACTGAATTTCTTTTAATAATCTTAAAAACACCAACTTTAGATGTATTATTTAAATGAAGACCAGCACAAGCTTGAACATCAATACCTAAAATTTCAATAATTCTAAGAGAATTCCCTGGAATTGCACCACCTTGATATAATCTAAATCCATATTTTTTTTCAGCTAGATCTTTATCTAATGTAAAAATATTTATATCAATTGAATCAAATATCCAATTATTAACTAATTCTTCAATTTGTATAATTTCACTATCTGTGATAGCTTTATAATGAGTAATATCTAAATGTGCTTGGTTTATATCTTTATAAGCCCCAGCTTGCCAAATATGATTTCCTAAAATTTGTTTACAAGCTGCATTTAATAAATGAGTCCCAGTATGTTGAGATCTAAGTTGCCTTTGTCTATCTACATCTACTAAAAGAACTACTGCTTGTCCAACATTTAATGTTTTTTGAAAATTATCTAAAATATGTAAAATCTTACCTTCAAAATTATAAACTTCTAAAACATCAAAAGACCCATTAATAGTCCCTTTATCAAAAGACTGCCCTCCTCCTTCTGGATAAAAAACAGTTTGATCTAAAATAACCAAATTTTTAGATGCATATATGATTTTTGAAACACATTCTGTTTTATCTTCATAATATATTTTTTTTGTATTTGAAAGCATTTTAATAATTTCTACATTTTCTTTTTCTAAAAGTTTTTCAATTTTATTATTTTCTTTTATTTTTTCAGTTTCATTACTTTGAGATATTAATTCAAAATAATTAGATGGTATTTTAATTTCTTTTTTTAATTTTAAAGAAGTTTGAATTATTTGTTCTTTAGTTATTCCATCACTTTTATAAAACATAACCATATCTTTTAAAGAAATATCTTTTCCTGAAGAAAAAAATAATTCTAATTTTTGTTTTGCTTTTATTTGATTTTCTAAATATTTTTTTCGTTCTTCTTCTAAAATATCACATGCTGATTTATATCCTTTAATAATTGTAGGATCAAATTCTTTTAAAGAATCTATATGAATTTTAAAAATCTGATTTAAATCTAAATCAAAAGAATATTTTCTTTGCATATCAAATATCCTTCTAGCTAAAATTCTAAGATTATATCCCCCTCCAGAATTACTTGGTAAAAGTCCATCTGTACAAGTATATAAAAGTGTTTTAGTATGATCTGCAATTGCATATAATGCAAAAATAGGATCTAAAATTTCAAATAATTCTTTTTTTGAATATCCTAAATTTTCTGCAATTTTTTCTTGTTCTTTTTCTAAATTTTTTACTTCATCTATATTTAATTTAGATGAATCTTTATAAAAAGCTAAAAGTAATTTTTTATCAAAATTAATTTTTGTTTTCTTTTTTAAATAATCTAATACTTCTTTAAAAGTAATATCATAACTAGTAGGAGTTCCATTTGTATACCAAACAAGTCTTTCATAACCTGCACCCATATCTATAACAGGTCTTTCTAATTTTTTATGAGTTCCATTTTTTAAATCTTGAAACTCCATAAAAACACAGTTTCCTAATTCCACTCCATTTGCAAAATATTCCATTGAAGGCCCAAAATAACCTCCACCTTCCCAAACATCTTCTTTAAAGATTAAGTCTTTTTCTTTAACTCCAATAACTTTAGTTAAATATTCAAAATCAAGACTAATTGCTTCTTCTTTAAAATATGGTTTTTTTGGATCTGTATTAAATGCATGTTGCCCAAACATAACAAATGTTGTATAATGTGTTCCAGTAACTCCTACATTTGAAACATCTCCAAATCAAATAGAAGTCTGTGGGACAATTAAAGGATCTGCTGGAGGTTTAACTTCTCCATTTACAACATATGGTTGAAAATCTATAATTGAGGCATTTGTAAAATACAAATCACTTCTCCATCTAGGTATAACTGGATATCTTGGAATTGAAGTATGTCCATTTTTTTCAAAGAACTTTTCTATTTTTTTCCAACATTCAGTATAACTATATTCTTTTGTTTTTTTACCTAAAAAAGAAACACCCATACAAGAAGAATCAGAACAAATTTCTTTAGAAGAATCAAGTGTCCAAAATGGATCTCCACAATTTTTACAAATTTTTCTTTCATATCCTAATTTAGTAAGAGCCTTAACTTGATAATGTTCCTTCCAGTTTTTTTCAAACATAGGTCTAACTTGCTTTTTAAGTAAAGTTTCTGCCATAATTTCCACATTTATAAATATATAAATATATTTTAAAATATATAATATATATAAAGAAGTATTTGTTTTTAAACTTTATTAATTTATAAAAAAATAAAAATAAATATAAAAATAGAAATATTAAAAAATATAAATTTTAAAAAAATTAAAGTTTAGATTTTAAAAAAGAAATAGCTTCTTTTACACTATATTCTTTTTCATCTCCAGAAACCATATCTTTAATTTTTATAACATTCTTATTAATTTCGTCTTCTCCAATTATACCTACATAAGATATATTTAATTTATTAGCATAATCTAAATTTTTACCAATAGATTTTCTAGATAATAAATCATAAGAAGTATTTATTCCATTTTCTCTAAATTCAAAAGCAAGTTTTGAGACTTCTTTTAAAAATTTATTTGAAATTGAACATATATAAAAATCAATAGTTGTAAGTTTGTTTAGACCTTCTTTTTGTTTAATAACTTCCATAATTGGTTCAAGTCCAAGACTTGCCCCAACTGCTGGTAAATTCATATTATCATTACAAACATATTTACCAATCATCTCATCCCATCTTCCTCCACCAGAAAGTGAAGAAGACATAATCTTTTCATCATTATAAACAACTTCAAAGATAGGACCTGTATAATAAGATAAACCTCTTGCAAGAGATGGTAAAAATTTATAAGAAATATTTAAATTATCTAAATATGAAAATAGTTCTTTAAGTTCTAAAATGCCTTCAGTTTGTCCAAGTTTTTCTTCAATTTTATTTAAAATTTCTAAATTGTTTCCTTCTTGACAAATTATTTCAAATATATTATCAATTGTTTCTTCTAAAATATCTTTTTCTAGAAGTTCTTTTTTAACTCCAACTTGTCTAATCTTTTTTAGTTTATCTAAACTAATAATAACTGTACTTTGTTTATCTTTAGGTATTTTTACAAAATCTAAAATTTTAGATAAAAGCTTTCTATTATTAATCTCAATAGTTACATCTAAATCTAATTTTTTAAAAGCATAAGCAATAACAGAAATAATCTCACAATCTGCAATCATTTCCTTTGCTCCAACAATATCTATATCACATTGATAAAATTCTCTATATCTTCCTTTCTTAATAGGTCCATCTCTAAAAACAGAACCTATTTGATATCTTTTAAAAGGTAATTTAGTTTGTGGGTTTTGAGCCATAAATCTTGCAAGTGCAAAAGTAAATTCATATCTTAAACCTAACTCTCTTTTTCCTTGATCTTTAAAAGAATATAATTCACCAACGATGTCTGAATCTTCTCCTGCTCCAAACTTTGCAGTTAAAACTTCTTTTCTTTCGATTATAGGAGTTTCTAATGGTGAAAAACCATAAATTTCAAAAGCTTTTTTAATTATAGAAATAACTTTATCTCTTAAAATTTTTTCTTCAGGAGAAAAATCTCTAAATCCTTTTGGAAGTGAAATATCTATTTTTTTCATAAAAGCCACAATTTTTTTAAATATTATTTATATTTAATTATAAGTACCAACAAATATATAAATTGTTTTAAGATACTAAATAAATAATTTAAAAAAAATTAAAAGAATATTACTATATTTATATTAAAAAATTATTTTTAAAAAGAAAAAGAAAAAACTTTTTAATTAAAAATTAAAAAGTTAAAATTATTTGAAAAGAAATTAATATATAAAAATCTATAAACTACTTTTGAAATCTTTTCCAACTTTAAAAGTAACTGTCTTAGAAGCTTTGATTTTCATTTCTTTTCCTGTTTGTGGATTTCTTCCCATTCTTGCAGCTCTTTTTTTAACATTGAAAGTTCCAAATCCAATTAATTGTAATTTTCCATGTTTCTTGATTATCTTTTTCATTACATCCATTTCCATGTTCAAAAGTCTTTCAAGTTCTGCTTTAGAATAATCAGAATTTTTTGCCATTTCTTCAATTAACATTTTTTTATTCATATTTTCTCAAACCCCCGTTATCTATTAAGATAACATTAATTATATTTAATTTTATACATCTAAAGCTTTTTAAACCTTTGTTAAAAATATACTAAATTTCATATTAAAAACCTTATTTATAAGGGTTTAAAGACCAATTATAAAATATTTATTTTATTCTAATTTCATATCCATAAGTAAAAATATTTTTATCAATTAAATCTATAAAATCAGAATAATCAAAATTAATTATAAAAAATCTATCATTAACTTTTTCATATTCTAATTTTTTAATAAACTTATTATTAATATATAATGTAGGTATAAAAATTAGATTTTTCTGAGGATTATATACCCCAAATATATTAAAAGGCCCATCATTTTCATTATACAAAACATATCCAGAAACTTCATCAAAGTATATAGAATATTTTTTCCATTGATCAGCTCTATTTCTTATATAATTACTTAGAGGATATTTATCAATCCAATAATGTTTTTCTAAAATAAAGGAATAATTTTTATTATCTTCTAAATTTGGATTTAATCTAATTTGATTTAAGATATCTTCATAAAGCCAGAAATTTCTATAATTATTATTTTCAGGTTCTTTATAAGGATATATCTTGTTATAAGGATATGAGCTAGTAAATTTAATTTTACTAAAATTATATGAATAATTTAAGATAACATCCTTACCTCTATCATTTTCAAAATAAATATAATTAATATTAGTTTGTTCACCATCTTTATTTAATAAATTTCTAGTAAATATAGTTCCAATTTTTGGAAAATACATAATTTTTAAATCACTAATATCTACAGAACTTCTAAATATTTTTTTACTTAATAAATTATTTTTTTCTAAAGGATCTAAAAACACATAAAATCCTTCATCATCTGAATAATATGCATACAAACCATATTCTAATATATTATCTTTAGAAACACTAATTAAATTTGATTGATTTATATTTGAATTAAGAGGTCTAAAAGAAATACTAGGATCTCCAAGTAAAAAAATAGACTCTAACCCATTTTGTTTATTTTCTTCAGAATTAATATATGCATTTTGTGTAAGTCTTAAAAGATTTGATAATTTATTATTATAAATATTTATAGGAAACATATCATAATTAATATGAAGTGAATTATAACTTGCAAGATAATTAGATGCACCTCTATCTAAAAACTCTCTTCCTAAATAAACTCCAGTTAGACAACTTTGTGCAAAGATAACAGGTCTATTTTCTAGATATGAATCAATATAATCTATTGTAAATAAATCTTTTGTAACTCCAAAAGAATCAGTAATTGCAAATAAATTTGGCCCTCCATGAGATATAAAATAAATTTGATCCATATTATAAAAATCACTAACTAATTCATCCTTTGAAGGTGAAACTTTAAAAGGATAATAAGATTTTTCTAAAAAGTTTTCACTTTCTGCAATACTGTTTTTAAATAATGGAATTTCATCAAATATTTCTGTATTAAATGTATGCACATTATTTAATTTATAATCACCTAAATCTAATTTAAAATCAAAACCAATAGAGTGTAATTTATTAATAAATCTATCAACATTAATAATATAAGATTCTGAATCAGGATATAGAATGTGTGTGTATTTTTTTAATAATTCATTTTTATCTTTATATCTTCCATAATCAAAATCTAAATTTTTATAATAATATTTTAAATAATCATTAATTTCTTCAAAAGTTAATCTTCCAACATTTAATTCAACATCTTTATCATCATCAACATTTCCATAATAAAGATTATCTAAAACAAAAGGAAAATCTGTTAATGATTTAAAATTATTATAAATTTCCATATGAACATCACTTGCTAAATTACCAAACAAAACATCTGTTTTTACTGGAATTGCATCATAATCTCCTAAAAGTAATAAATAATCAAAAGCTTCTGTAATATGTTCTAACTTTACATTTGTTTTAATTTCTTTAATTGCTTTAGAATAATCAATATCTGCATATGAATTTTCAAAATTATCAACAATATTATAATCTAAATCTAATTTAGGTAATTTAACTTCTTCAAAATTAAAATAATAAGTTCTTTCTTTATCTTTAAATGAATAAACATTTTCTTTTAAAATTGCATAATATGAATCTCCTCTTTTTTCTACAGAATCCACATATGCAGTTACATTTAATCCATCTCTACTATAAGAGTTATCTAAATTATGAATATTTACATTAAAATGAATCTCTTTATTATATTTTTTTAAATCATTTAAAACAGATAAATCTGTCATTTTACGTTTAAAATTATATTTTTCAACATCATTTAAACTTGTAAGATCTAAATCTTCAAAATAAATATCTGAAATTGTAATAAAATTAAAATCATTTGAAGTTAAATAGTTTACATTCTCATCAATAAAGCTACCTTCAATTAATTTTGCATGATTTAAAATATAATCATTAAAGTCTTCAGGAGTAAGATAATTATAATTAAATACATAGTTTAAATTATCTAAACCATCTATTTTAAAATTATACATATTATTTGCATAATTGTAAGAAATATCCCCAGATTTATTCTCATTTGGAATTGCACTAAAATTAATTTCCCCAGAATCTTTAAAAATTAATTTTCTTATTTCAGTCCAGTCGTCTTTATCAAAATCATAATAATAATCATCAAAATATTCTGTTTTTCCATAACTTTCTCTTATAGGAAAACCAACCTCTAAACCATCATAAGTACACCCATATGTTTTCATAAAAGCTCCAAATCTATCTACATATAAACCAGTAAATGGAACTTTAAAACACATATAAGGTTTACCAAAAATAAAATTAACTACATTCTCATTAGATGCTTCGATTTTTTTATTTTCACTAATTGGCAAATTATTATTTTGTGAAATTAAAAAATCATTATACCATATTTTATTTTTAATATCAAAAACAATTTGATCATCTTTATTTAATGCAGCTCCTAAATTCACATCCACAATATTTTTATAATCTATAACAGAAGAACTTGAATTATAATCAAATAAAGAAACAAAAGGTGTTTCTAAATAAATATCTCCACCTATAAATAAATTTTTAAAATCATAACCATTTTGTAAATCAAAATCAAAATAATTATATACATTATAAAAATTATTTAATTTATCACAATAATTATAGACATTAGGATTACAATTAAAAGTTATAAAATCATAAGAATCACTACTTGCTTTTCTTGAAAACAATAAATCCATTCCAGAACCAACTTTAAAAGACACATCATCATCTAATAATTTACTTCCAAGATTAACTTTTTCATTAATTGATTTTTCTTCAAAAAACAAATTATATTGATCAGTATTTACAACTAATGTATTATATTTTATTTCAGGATCATAATTTACAGAAACATTTAAATCTAGTAATTTCTTATTAGCTTTATTTTCAAATATATTACGATCATAATTATAAATTATAGAATTATTATTAAAATTTAAAGTAACATTATTAGAAATTGGATCTAATGATCTTACATAAAAATCTATATTTCCATTTGATACTTTATTAAAAACAGAAGTTTCAAAACTATCTGAAAATTCTTTTTCTGGAAAAGTATTTCTTTGGAAAATAGTATATTTTTTCAAAATAGCATCATGATAAACAACATAATTATCTGTAAAATAAAATCTAGATTCATCTCCACCTAATCCTTCAAATATATAATTATCAAAAACATAATTTCTAGAAACTTTCTTAAATTCACTCTCACCAATCTTCTTATTAAAATTAATTGTAAAATTATGTTTTTCTAATACATTTTGAGAAACATAATATTTATTAAAAACATCATAATAATAAACTGTTTTTACTCCATTTGAATTTTCAGAAATACAACTTAAAACAACATACTCATCAGAATCAATTTGTTCTTGAGGAGTAGCATTAGTTTTATCTACAAAAGGATCTTGTTTAATATTACAAGGAATATTATTTTCTAAAACATGTTTTTTAGAAGATAAATCTAAAAAAGAAATTTCAAAATTTACAAAATTTTCATTAAACCCATTAAATTTAATTACAAAATTATCATAATAAAATAAATAATATCTACTATAAATTTCATAATCATTTATTTCTTTTGAAAACTTCTTATAAAAATCAGAAACTTTAATAGTCCTTCCTTGAAGTCCAGCTTTATTTACTGATGGTTCTGGATAGTTAACTTTATTATAAGATTCAGATTCATCTACATTTATAAATTCACTAAAAAAGAAATTATAAGTATGTGCATTTTTAACAAAATGATTCATATAAGTTTCTTTAGATTCAACAAATGAAAAATCACAAATATAAAGTCCAGTATGCTCATTATCTTCTATACATCTATCATATGTATCTAATTTTTCAAAATATCTAAATTTAGCATAATTTTCAATAGGAACTTCTCTCCAACCTTTTTCTTGAGAAATAAGCTCTCCTAAATCATTTATCCCTGCAAAATTATCTTCTTTATAAAAATCTAAATCTTCATGTGTTTCTAAATATTTTTCTTCAGTTTGGTCTTTAGGATAAACAACAGCTCCATCTTTTAAAATATTAATATGCAAAGATTCTAAAGAATTATATATATTATTTAAATTAAATTTCAAAGTTGATTCTTTTTCAAAAGTATAATCTGATTTTATATAAGCAATTGCTCTATTTAAATATGCTCTAGGAATAAGATATCTTTTCTCAAGCATACTTTGTAAAGTTTCTTGAGAAAAATGTTTTCCTAATTCATCTGGTGTTCTTTTAATTAATGCAATCTTATTTTCTAAAGGATATTTTTCATAATATTTAATAACTTCTTTTTCTTCTAAAGTCAAAGAATCATAATTAAAATTATAATTTAGAACAAAAACAGGTAATTTTTCAAATATCTCATAAGATTTAACAGGTTTTGTTCTATCTTCTAAAAAGGTCTCTTTTTTAGAACTTTTTAAATAAGGATTAATTGAAGGATTATATCTTCCAGATTCATAATAATAATTTTTTTCTAATAAAGATGAAGAGTAAGGATCTAATATTCTTTTTGAACTTATTTCATTTTCTTTTTCTTCAGAATAAATATTTGGATAATAAATATAATTAATTGGAGAAGAAGGAGTTAAATTTAAATTTATAAAATCAAAATCAGAAAAAACCTTTTCAATAACATCAGATGTCTCAAATTCTAATTTTAAATCTTTAACAAGTTCTAGTTCTTTTTTATAATTGTCATAATTATAATTTAGATTATCAGAAGTATATTCAAAATCAGGATATTTAGAGTCTTGATTTCTACAAGAATCACAAGATGGACTTGTAAGTAAATATCTAAAAGTTAATTTCTCAACATTATTATCTTCAGAATCTATTTGATGAGGAGAATAAAAGGTAATAGGTGAGAAAAAATAATTATCAAATCTATTAGTCATTTGAGTTTCATCTAAAAAATATTTTGTATTTCCTGAAAATTCACTTGCATCTTTTGGAAAATTTAGATTTGAAATATCACTAGAAAAACCAAATATATCTTTAAAAGTATCAACTAAACTAAACTCAGAAGACATAGATATATTTGTATCAATTGCAAACATTAACAGAAACAATCCTAAAATAAAAACAATTAATATTAAAATATTAAAAATATTCTTTTTAAATAACATAATAAATCTACCTTAAATATATATTAGTAGATTTATTTATAAATATAATTAATTCTTTTAAAAAAATAAAAATATAGTAAAAAAAAATTATTTTTTTCTTGAAAGAGTAGAAGTTCCCCATATAAATGTAGATATTAATCCAAATCCTAAAAACAAATATAACATAGTAATACTTGCTGTAAGATAAAGATATTTATAAACTAAAAAATAAGCTAAAACACCTGTCAAAATATATGCTAAAATTCCTTTACCAATTGAATTTACAATAGTTTCATATATAAAAAATACAATAATACCCATCATTAAATACTTTACTACTGGAAAAGCAACCATTGCTCCAGGAATAATTAAAACTCCAATTATAATTACAATTATAATTTTGAAAATCATAGGAATTGGACCTAAAAAAGATAACATTTTTCCTTTTTCAGAAAACATTTTAAGGCCCTCCTGGTCTTTTTATCATATTTGATACTTTTCTTTGTCTCATAGAATTTTCTAAACCTCCAGGAGACCCAGGAGTATTACTTTTTTTATTAAGCATCTCTTCTGGAGAACCACCAGCACTAACAAAAAAGAAGTCAATAAATATTCCTGCAATTCCAATTGTTAAGAGAACATAAAAAATATACCCAACTCTAAAAATTGGCCAAAAAAAGAACAAAGTTACAAAAAGAGTAATAATTATAAAAAATATAGACATTTTTTTATTTTCAACCTTTCTTTTAAAAAAAGAAACAATTGCAAGGATAAAAAAAATTTTGATAATTAAATCCATATCTCCTAAAAACCCTAAAAACAATAAATCCATAAACTTTCTCTTTTTTTCTTTTTTTAATTAATTAACTTGTAAAACAAAAGATATTTAAAGAATAACTTTAAAAAAATTATTCCCCAGACATCCCCCCACCTGTTTGATTATATGAACAATCTTCTACTTGTTCTAGACTGTTTCTAATAACATTTAATTCTTCTTCACTAAAATCAACTAAATCATTATATCTAATTGAAGTATTAAAAACTGAATTTGAAATACAAATTTCATCAGAATTTCCAATAGATTGAATCAATCCTTCTAATGTAAAGTCTTCTAAACCAAAATTTACTTTAGAGTTTAATATAAATTCTCTAGATCCTTCTTCTAGATTATCTAGACTATAAAAATATGTATTTGTATCATTTCCTAAAGAATCTAAAGATAAATTATATTGATTAATTTGAGAAGATGCAGGAACATACATTATGGTTTTTGCAGAAACATTTTCTAAATCTTCTAAACTATAATTTGAAAAGTCAATAGAATGGAATTGATAAGTCCCACTAGTTGCACTAATTGCAATATCTTTAATCTTCATATCATTATTTTCTTCTAAAATCCATTCTAAAAAGTTAGTGTTTTCTAAAACTCTAATTAAATTATTACTTTCATTTTCTTTTAAAACATAATTCAAATTATTTTCTAAATTACATTTAGAATCAACATAAACAGGAACAGGAATTGAAGGCATATAATCTAAGTCTATATATATTTGATCTTGACTATAAGTTTCATTTAAATTTAAAATATTTCCTTCAGATTTTAAAATTGTTTCAAAATAACTTGATTCAATTCCATTTTCTCTATTATAAATATTTAAAACTACAGGATTATGATTATATGTTTCTACAGGAATAAGAGATATAGAAAAGTCTTTTGTAACTGGGATATATTCTAAATTATCTGAATTAATATAATTAATTTCAGAACCATAACCTTCTCTAGTATTATCTCCGTTTGGATTAACACTACTATCATAAATTCCAATCATTCCATCAATTGGTAGATGGTAATAAACATTATCCTTATATGAAGGAACATCTTGTATTTTTTCTAAATCAATAATAAATGTTTCTTCAAAATCACCAGTAACTTTAACTTTATACAAACCTACTTCTATAGAATTTTTATTTATTGCAAACTTTCCTTGTTCAATTGCTTCTTTTGAAAAGAAAGCTTTATTTGTAAATGAATTTGGAAGATATATATTTTCATAATTAACAATATCTTTTAATAAATCTAAAGAAGCTCCATCTCTTAAAAGATAAATATAAAACTCAGATCCTGAAGATAAACTTTCATCAAATGTTTTTGAAAGAATATTATAAACTGCTTGAACAGAATCACAATAATATAAAGAAGAATCATCATATTCAGAAACATCAGATGTACATAAATTACTCCAAGATAAATTACTACTAGAAAGATCACTCCAGTTATAAATTACTTTTGGTTTATATTCTTCTCCTGAATTACAGCCTGTAAGATCATCATCTAAACAATTACCAATAACAAATAAATTTCCATTTTTAGTATAACTTCCAGAACCAATACAAAAATTACCAGTAATTCCTGTTTCTAGATCAAAAGGTTCTTGTTGTATATTATAATAAACATTAATAGAACTATTCTTTTCTAAACTATACATAGAATTTTCTACAAATGTAAATTTATTAGTAAAATCTAAGCTTTCATTATAAATTCCATAACTAGAAATTTCTTCAAAATTCCCAGAAATTATAAGTTCAATAGCATCAGAAGATTCTAAATTAATAGATATAAATTCTAATATTAAATCATTATCTGAATTTATTTCAGAATAAAGCACATCATCAAAATCAAAATTATAACTTTGTGTATTATTTACAAATCCATAATATCTAGATGTAGAACAATCATTTAAAGAATTACAAATAATATCTCTAGTAATTCCTTGTTGATTAATTTCAATTGCATCATCTTTGTTTAAAATAAAAATATTAATTTCTTTTGAAATTGTAATTATTTCTCCAGAAACATTCAAATCAAAATCTAAATTTAAAACACCATTTGTTGTTTGATTATCTAAAGTTTGAATTGGTAAGACAAAACTTAAATCTAGAATAGAACTTCCAACCAAACTATTTAAACTATTATTTAATAAATCTAAATCAATTGAAGCATCTGAACTTACATTAATTCCTTCTAAAATAATATCTTGAGAAGAATTTTCTAAATTAAAAGTATATTCTAAATCTAAACTATCATAAACTAAACTAATTAACTCTACATTTTCACTATTATCTTCAGAGTCAATAAAATAACCTTGTTTTCCTATATTACTATTTAAAAAATTTATTTTTCCAAAATAATTTAAATTAGTAAATGATTGTAAATCTAAATCTAAAAGAACACTTGAACTATTATGACTTAAAATGATGTTATGTCTATATACAGAATCAAGATATTGACTTTGTGTAACATTATCTAAATCTAAATAAACTGGAGCATTTACTCTCAAAGACGAAGAAAGCTCTTTATTTTCATAAGCTTCAAGTTCTAAATTTATTTGTTCAGCATCAAAATTATTTGAAAAACTATTAAAAATTATTGAATTTATGTTTGCCATAACTTCAGAATATTTATTAATAAAATAATCTTTAGGAGAATCAATTGAATAAATATATTCATCTTCAACCTCAATTACTTCTGCATTAAACTCTAATAAATCAGAATCAATTATGATTCCAGAAGATATATCTTTTGTAACTTCAATTTCATTATTTTCTATTCCATAACTTGAATCAAAAACAAAAACAAAAGTTAAAGTTCCATTTGTTAAATCAGATAAAGATAGATTTAAATCAATATCTTCAAGTAAACCTAAACTATTTGTAGTTCCAATTACAGGATAGGTTTCATTTCCAATTTTGTAATATATTTCAACTTCAGAAACTGGTTCTGAAAAATTATCATAAACACTAAATGAAGCAATATTTTCTCCAACATAAAAATTATTACTACCATTTGCATCTTCTGTAGTAATATCAATTATCATGTCTGCAGAATCAGTGTATGCTCTAATTGGTAAGTTAATATCTACTAAATCTAAAACATTTGTCTTAACATATGAATTATCTAAAAAGTCCAAAAACCCATTTGCTCTAATTAAAGATTCATTTGTAAAATAATAACTAAAATATGCAGAAATATCTGAAATAGTATATTCTAAATCATTTACTATAACTTCATTTTCACTACCAATTGAAATATCTTCTTTTTGATTAAAAGAATATTTCAAAAATTCTAAATTATCAGATGTATATTCAGAATTATAATATATATCTTCTAAAACACTTTGGTCTTTTAGATATACAAAATCTAAAACATAATTATAATTATTATCAATAAATAAATTATAAAAATCTCCATTTTTATAAATTGGAAATCCTGTTTCTGTTTCTAAAGAAACATTATAAATATAACTATCAGAATCAAAAGGTATGTACTCATTATAAAATGGGGAATAAAAATAACCTTCAGGAACAATTGTCCAATTCTCATAATTTTCTAAAATAGGATCAAAGTCAAAATCATTTCCTTTATCTAAAAGTGCTTTATATGAAAAAGTATAGTCATCAATATCTGTAATAACATCACTAAACAAAATATCAACAGAAAACTCTAACTCATCTACATCTAAAAATGAAAAGTCAATAATTGCAAACTTAGAAAATTCATTTTGTGAAGTATAAGCTAAGTCTGGTTCATAATGCTCTAAAAAATAATCACTATTCCAATCTTCTAATTCACCAGAATAAGCATACCCATATGTAAAATCTAAATCATAAGTTGAACTTAAATCAGAAATATAAATAAAATCATTATCTATTAATTGAGAATTTCCAGTCTTAATCATAACAGAAGAATCGTGATCTTGAGAATAACAAGATAGATATCTAAACTTAAGTTTATATGTATCATCTAATGTAAAATTATCAAAATCTATTGCATCAATTTCAACTTGACCAGATTCATCAAACAAACCAACAAACTGCAAAGATATATCTTCACATGAACCAAGAGGTGTTAAATTAATTGATTTGTAAATAGTTTGTCCAATATACAATGTAATATAGTCTGTTTGATAAGAAGAATAACCTTCTGATTTAATCTTTGCATAAACAACATTATCTTCTCCATAGAAAATATAATTTGTATTTGAATCATCTATTTGTTCAGTCACATAGTTTGTAACTAAAGTATGTGATGAGTTATAAAAATTTATATCATAATCATTAACATTAACTTCTAAGTTTAAAACACTAGGACTATTACCCATAGTTATAAAAAACTCTAAAAATTCATTTGCATCTAATGTTTTAACAACAGATTCTCCAGAAAGTTCTTCAAATGAATTAATTGCATAAGCATAATAGTCTTTATTTGCTCTTTGATTATAAAAATTAACATCCCCATCATTATTTGTAATTTCAGGTTCTGCATTAACTAAAATATATTCATCTTCAAACTCTCTAAATAAATATACTTTTGAATTACTTAAAGAATATCCTTGTTCATTCTTTACAGAAACTCCAATATCTCCAGAATTAAGTTCAGAAGAATATCCTAAATATAAATCAACATTTTGATCAATTCCAGAAACATTATATGGATCAGGAGAAATATACCCTTCATCTTCAGTATCTGAAACAATTATTCTATAATCATATAAATCTACAATATCAAAATGTGCACTTGATGAATCAGAAACACTAATTCCAGAGTCCTCATAAGAAACATTTTCATCTTTTGGTTTATAATATAAAGAAATATCTCCAAATACTTCTTGAGAAGTATTATTTACATCCCATAAATTTACATTTAAATAACCTATATTTCCAATAACACATTCTCCATTTGGAAGATGTGAAATATATAGTTGCAAATAAACATTATCACAATCAATTTCTCCATTTACACAAAACATAGAATATTTATCTAATGAACAATCTATGTTTGCAAGATCTTGAGCAGTAAACAAAACAAAATCCACACTTGTGCTTTGATTTAGTAAAACATTAAAAGGTCCTTTTTTAGGTGTAAACAAATAACCTTGTTTATCCACAGAAACTAAATAATCTCCAGGAGAAACATCAAATGAATAACTACCATAAATATCAGAATTACCTTTTTGTAAAACCATTAAAGATTCATCCACTGGAGTTGATGATATATCTTTATTATAAATTTTAATAACAGCATCACTTATCTTAATATTATCTAAATTTGTAACATTAACATTAATCTTACCAGTATCATTATTAATTCTTGTTAAAACAACTTTATTATTCTCAGGAACTAATTTATTATTAATAGATTTATAATTTGAAGAAGTCACACTAACTCTTAAATCTCCACAACCAGAAACTTGTTTTACTTGTAAATATCCTGAAGATATAATTTTAGATTTAGGAATTGGAGTTTTTGATGAATTTGAACAATAAAATGAAACATTTAAAGTATCTGTAATTACAACATCATTATTTTCAACAAAAGAAATATTTCTTATTTTTTCTTCAGACTGAGAAGATAAAAGCATTAATTCAGTATCAATATCTAGAACAACTTGTTCTCTAATTTCTTTTTTATTAAGTTCTAAATCAACCTCTTTTGTATAATAATATTCTTTTGAAACAATAAGTTTAGCAATTCCTTTTGCCTTAAACTCACTAAACATAGTTTCTCCAAAAACATCTGTTTGAGAAACACTTATGTTTTCATCATTAATCTGTAAAACTACACTTGCTCCATTTAACATAGCGCCTGTAGTATCACTTACTTCAACTGTTAAAACATAACTTTTTGAAAAGCTAAACACACCAAATATTAATAAAAATATAAAAACTAAAATAAGTAAAAAGACAATAAATGAAGGAATAACTTTATCTATTTTGTCTGTAACATTATTTAATCTAATATTCTTTTTTTCTAAAAAATCAATAAAATCATAATATTTGTTTTCAAAGAAAAAATAAATTTTCACAAATATATTTAAAAAAGCAATATAGAAAGGTGCTTTTTTAATATCTACTAAACTTTTTTCTTTTTTTGAATTTTCAGAAACTTTTTGAATTTCTTTTTTTGAAATCTCATATTTATTTTCAGATTCTTTTTTTGTTTCAACTTTTTTAATAATATCTTTAGACTTATTTTTATCTTTTTCAAATTTTGAACTAACTATTTTATTTTGTTTAATAGCCCCAGAAAGCTCTGCTAAAATTTGTTTTTTTGAAACTTCTTTTTTGTCTTGTTTAGATTTATCTTTAGAAACATTAATAGTTTTAGAATTATTATCTTCTCTAAACACAAAGCTTTTTGTTTTTATTAATTTTCTTAAAACTTTATTTGCTACCTTTTTAGAATAACCTTCTTGTATAATTGCAGAAATTACTTCTTTTTTAGTAAATTTATTATTTTGCTTAGATATAATTATAAATAAAGAATCTATATCTTTTTTATTTTTCTTACTTCCAAAAATATTTTTTAAAAAACTCATAATAAATCACTATTATTAAATATCACCAAGTACTAAACACAGGAGTAAAAGGCATTCTTATATTAATTAGATTAGAAGCACCTTGTTTTAAAAAATCAAATTCAATAAAATATTGTTGATTATATGCAAAAGGATATTCTCCATCTACAAGTAATCTATTTGGATTCCACCAATCAAAATTATATCTAAATTCATTATAATTTAAATCATATTCATAAAGTCCATACAAAGATTCTTCTTTAGGCACAGAATATGTAAACACTTTGTCATAAGTATAAACAGAATAATTATTTTCTAATCTAGGATTAAATAATTTATAATTACTATTTCCATCTATATCTGCATAATAAACTTTCAAATTACTAATAGTTCCAATATCTTGACTATAGATTTTAAATTGTTTACTAGTTCTAAAATTTGAAGAAGAATTATCTATTAGATATTCTGTAGCAGGTGGACAAAATATTTCACTTCCATCAAAATTATTAAAATTACTATTAAATATACTTGATAATTCATTATAATTTGCAAAATTAAAATCTACACTTGTAAAATTATAATCTAATTCTCCAGGTATTTTTACAAAACACCCACTCATATAAATATTTCTAGAATCTAAATTGTTTTCAATATAATAATTATCATAATCTAAAAATATTTTTTTAGGAATATAACTATTTGATTTTATATTATTTATATAAACATCCCCGGTATGCCCAGGAAAATTTTCATCAGGTATTAAATTTTCTATAAACAAACCATTATCTCCTGCAAGACCATAATTAAGATTTATTTTAAATTGCTCAGAAATATTTTCTAAATAATTAATAAATAAATCAATTGTGTTTCCACCATCTCCACCATTTCCTGCTTCATCATCATTATTAAATCCATTAAAACTATTATCTATATCTTGTATCTTATCTCCACCATCTCCTGCTTTTCCAGGATATGTGCTAATTTCAAAAATACCTCTATTTGAAATTAAATTAAAATACAAACCATACTCTTGTAAAGAAAAAGATAATTCATTAAAATAACCATTTGAAGGCAACCCCACATTCCCAGAAAGCCCACCATCCCCTGCTTTTTTAAAATTTAAATGTGACCATTTCTTAGCTTTATCCTTACCTGTGTTTCCACCTCTACCCCCATCTCCAGAGTATAAATCAAGATAAAAATAAGCATCAGATGCATTAAAAATATTATTTATAAAAATATCAGAAATTCCACCATTACCTCCATTTCCACCTTCTCCAAATAAATTATCTTTTCTATGTTTGTTTCTAGTAGCATATTGGTTTCTACCATTTCCACCATCCCCACCATCCCCTGCAAACAAATCTACATTTAATGTGCCGTAATTTTCAATAGTACTACTTGATAAATATGAAAAACCACCAAGTCCACCATTTCCCCCATCAAAACCTAAATCACATTTTGACCAAGTTGAACCAATACTACTTCTACCCATTTCATCTACATTACATCCAACTGCAGCAGTATTAAAAGACATTCCACTTGCACCATTTCCTGCCTTTAAATTTAAATTTAAATTACCATAATTAAAAATATCTTTAATATCTAAATTTACATCCCCACCATTAGAAGTAATATTAGAATATGTATCATACAAATAATCAATACTAATTTTATCCTTAACAAATTTTGTATCTCCTGTTCCATCTTCACAGCTATAAGCAATATCTACAAATCCAGAATTTCCTTCTCTTTGTAAAAGTTTATCTCCTTCTGTATCTTTTGCAATCATATTTAAATCTAAACTTGAACCATCCATTACTTTTAAACTAATAATATCTAAATATAAATTATATGACTCATCTGATAAACCTTTAATATAATTTTTTCCTTCAGTTGTACAAAAATTTCTTTTTGGAAAATCATCAACCATCTTAATATATGAATTTGTAAATGTATCTTCTAAATAATTTCCTTCATTATCTAAAACTCCACCAAATTCTAAATTTGCATCTATATTAAAATAAGTATTTAAAAATCCAATATCTGAAATAATCCCTGATGGGTAAATTCCAGTTTGAGCAAACTCTCTAACTTTAGAATTATCTGAATTATTAAAAATAAATGTATTTACAGAAAGCTCAATAAAGCTGTTATTATTAAAAACAACTTTATTAATTCCATTTGTTATAAAATTAACTTCATTATATTCTTTATAAGATTTAAATTTCAAACCATCTTCATGATTATAATTTACAATTACAATATTGTCATTACATTTTTCTGCATTTAATTTTAATCCATAAATTTCTTTATTAAAATACATATCAAAAATACAAGTAGTACTAGTACAATCTTGAAGACTAGTATTTGAAACATTTAAATAAGTTGTTTGAGTTAAAGTATTTTCATAAAAATCATCATAATAAGTATATTCTGCACTAACTTTACAAGCAGAAACATTATAACTTAAAAGAATTATTATTGAAAACAAAACTACTAAAAAAAACTTATTTAATTTCATAAACATCTAAATTAATTAATTAATTATACAATCTAAACCCAAATCCTAAAGGTATATTATAAACATTTTGATCCATATCTTCTAATTTAAAGCTTGAAGAATATCCAAATAAATTATTATAAGAACCATTTGAAACTTTATAAAGATCAGAAAAATTAATTGGATTCATATAAATTACAAATTGATTATTACTAGAATTTATTCTTTTAAATAAATAAGAATAATAATTTGAAGTATAATCATTATATATCTTATAATCATAAACATCTAAAACTTTTAAAGGATTATAAAATGAATCATAAAAATTTCCAAAAACAACAGGAGATTGTCTTAAAATATAACTACTATTTCCAACAGGGGGATTATTATGATTTGGAACATAACAATCTTCATAACAATTTAAAGAAGTTTCTACAGGTGTTGATTCAGCATCACAAGTTCCATTTCCACAGGTATAAAAAATATAATTTGGAATTTTACACATCACAGAAGCTTCATTTAAACAAGAATTGTCTAATGGACAATTTCTATAAACATAATAATTTATACAATTTATATTACTATTATTGTTATTAGAACAATCTGCAGAACAAGTCTCATTTTCTCCAAACTCATCTTGACAAGATTCATCCCCACAATAAAATTCACAATCTAAACAATTTAAATCACAAGAAGTTTCACAATTCTCAAAACAACCTGTCTGTTCTAAGCAAGTTTCTTTTGCAGAATCACAAGTATCTATACAAATTTGATCTTCTCTACAATCGAAAACACATTTATCATATGCATCAAAATTAGTAATATCTAAAAAACAATTTTGAAAATCTTCATTTTCTAAACAATCATTTTCACAAGACTCATTACAAAAATCTATACAATCTTCTCTATAATTATTATTTGTATAATCACTACAATCAGCTAAAACAAAAGGCATAAATACAGATATAAAAACAAAAACCAAAACAATTTTTCTTAAATCCATATATTTTTCACACATCCTCTATAATATATTTAATAAAAATATATTTAAATCAACTACATTGTAATGAATCAGGATAATTTTGTGTAAACACATTATCTTGACCATAAACTTCTGATGGATTCCACCAAAATTCTGATTTCAAACCATCTTCTGAATTTGTAACACAAACTTTATTTTCTAAAATATAAGAAAATAATTGTTTTAAAGATTCAATTTCTATAACACCTTCAGGAAGATCATACACATTAAATGTAACATCTGCTGAATTTCCTGATTTATCTTTAATTTCAAAAATTCTATTCAACGGTGTATAAACAATTGTTCTTAAATAAATCTTACCAATCTTACTTGGAGTTTGTGTCCAACTAATTTTGTAAGCATTATTTATTCCATCTTCAGGAAGTGACATATCATCAAATGTATTATTAAATGTAGAATAAATATAATCTCCAGAGAAATCACATCCATCTCCAACTCCACTCCATCTAAATAAGTTAGAGTTTCCATAAACTACATCTCCTAAAACACTATCAGTTACATCTAAAAGCTTATAAAATATTGTAAACGTTTCAAGTCTATTAATACCAACAGACATTAAAACAGGAGTTGCATTACTTGGAGAAAATACTAATTGTGTTTGATCTGAATCATATTCAATATTTAATAAATTACCTCTTGAGTTTACATTTGAATTTATTTTAAAAAAATCATTTTCTTTTAAAACATTCAAAACCCCAAATGCATTTGAAGAAGTATCATTTGATGTTAAGATTGGTTCTTCATTTTCTTGAGAAATTAAAATTTCATCTCCAAAATATGAAAGTCCATATCCTTGTCTATTATAACCATTTTCTGTATATCCTAAAAATCCATCAAATGGAAGTCTATAAAACACACTATTATTTTCACTTGAAACAGGAACATAATCAAATGTAACAACTGAGTTTAAATCAACTTGACTATCTTGTTCAAAATTCCAAAACTCATTATCAAAGTCTAAATCAATTCTCACTCTATATTTTCCAGGAGTATTAATTGAAACTTCATCTTGATATGAATGCTTTAGAGTAAACTCTAAATTATCTCTATAAACATTAGATAAGATACCATTTGTATAATCTGAGACTACACTTGCTCCTAAAGAATAAGGCCCACAAGAAAGTCCATCTTCAAAGCTTGCTTGTCCACAATAAGCAAGATCAAAATCATCTTTTAAAAATTGATTATAATTATCTGTAATTAAATATGCTTCAAATGAAATTAAACTTTTCAAATAGTCAATATCTTCTTGAGTTAATCCAAATCCACCATTTGTCATAACTTGTTCAGGATACATATCTGCATTAAACCAATAATCAATAAAATCTATATTATTAATTACTTTTGTAGTTGAAGGAACTAAACAACTTTGACTTGAACTAGCTGAATCATAAATAAACAAATCAACTATTGAGTTAAAGTTATTATTAATTGGGTCAACTGATTCTCCAGAATAATTTATTTCTAAAGACATATCTTCTTGTTCAAATAGATTTGAATTATCATAAACCATTGTAACAATTAAAGTATCATCTGCATCAATTTGTAAATCATAAATTCCATTTGAAGAAACTTCAATTTCTTGAGGAACTGATGAAGAATAACTATAAACATAAACATGATCTGGAAGATTAGATCCAAAACTAAAATCTAAACTTCCTTGTTTAGTTTCAAGTGTTCTATTTTTAATATATGTTTTTATATTAAAATTATTTTCATTATCAAAAGCAAAAATTCCTCTTTTGATTCCAACTGAGTTATAATTTATTTCATTTTCTATAATACTAGGCTCAGCTGAATAACCATAAGACCCATCAAGTGCACTTGCTAAGATTTGCTCTTCACTTAAAGGACATGAGATTCCATCTTGGCTTTCTAAAAAGTCTTTAATTAATTTTAATCTATTTATAATCTCAATTGAAAGTTGTGCACCATCACAATATGTCTCAGAACATCTATTAATTTCTGTGTCTTGCCATGACCAATCTAAACTAACATTAGGAACAATTCCTTCTCCAGTATACCCTTGTTTGTCAGTATCAGTATAACAACTTGTAAGTTCTAAATCTACATTTGGTTGTTCATTTACATTAAGTTTATGAAACTCAAATCTAAACTTACCTATCTTTGAAGAACCATCAAATGCAGGATCAACTATATCAACAGTATCATTATATGTAGGATAAATATTATATTCTTTGAAAATGTTTTGTGTTGATGAATTATTAAATGTATCTAAGAAACTACTTGTTAAAACAAACTCAATAGGTTTGATTCCTGATTGTTCAGGCCAAACTGTTTGATTTTCTTTACAAGTTGCAATTGAGATATATTCTAAATCAAGTTTTTGTCTAAACACAGCAGAACCTGTACAAGTTGTCTTAAAATCATATCTACTATTATTATTTGTAATTTCTAAAGGACTACAATTTGTTGATGTAGCTAAAATTTTACCATAAAGTCCATTATATAAATCATCTTCATAAAGTTCAAAATTACTATTTTTTAAACTACAAGCATCTAAACTATTTATTATATCTTCATCTTTTGCTAAATTTCCAAAAGCCTCTACTTTTTGTGATAAATAATTAAAATGTCTAGCTCCTGTAATATCAAAGACATCTAAATACATAGGCTCAACATCTTGAGTCTCAATCACTTGTATTTTTGTTGATTCATCTTCATTTAAAATATTTCCAACATCTAATGAATAATCCCAAGCATAATGTTTGCTATCTGAAGCAATTGTATTATAAATTAACTCAGCTAAAGGAAAAATACCACTAAGATAATAACCAACACCACCTAAATTATTATGTAACTTTGCAAAAAACTCATCATAACCTGAGCTTCCACCAATTGGAAAACCATTTTCTAGATTTCCATTATCACTAAATTTTGCTTTTGTATAAATTGTACCATCATTATTTTCAAAATCATCTGACATAAATTTAGAAAATCCATCATGACCTTCTACTTTTTGCTCTGCATAATCCCATGGTGTTTTTACAATATTTTTATTATACAATTTAGCATTATAAACTCTATCATCATCTAAGACTTCTAAGAAAGGATTCTCCATCCATAATTGATCTTTAACATTTACTCTTAAATTTTTTGTAACTCTAGAAAGCACTCTATCATTTTGATTCATAGCTTCAATCAAAACATTAATAATATACGCTCCAGGAACTTCTGGTTTATAAATATCTACAATCTTTTCTTGGTCTCCAACAGAAAACACAATCTCATTATTTTGATTTCCTGAAAGATTACCATACTCTAAATCTTGACAAGAAAAATGGTTTGCTTTATCATCACAAAATGTAAGTCTAAACTTACCATTATTAGAACATTTATTTCTAATAGTAACTTCTTGAGAAGAACCAATAATTGTCTCACTATCAATTACAAACATACCGTTTTGATTAATTGTTTTACCATCTTGTTCAAACTCAAAACATTCATTTATATTTACAATTGAAAACTCAGAATCTAAAAATTGTTCAGTATCTCCATTATTAACATATTCTAAACCATCTTCTGTTTCTACTTGTCCATTAATATAAAGATCTGTTTTTATATCTCCAAACTTTAAAACTCCAGAATTAAATGTAATTGTAACCATATAATCTGTTTCTGGTTCAATTGTATCATATGCTTTTTTATAAATTCCTTCTGAAAGTCTAGTTGTTTGTCCATTCAAACTTACATCATAATATCCAGTCTTGTCTTCTGTATTTACAATCTTAAATTTTAAATTTCTTAAACTTAAAAATGTATCTGGATTATCATAAGACTTACAATTATTCTGAACAATAAAACTTATAGTTTGAGCTTTAGAACCATCAATTACTCCTTCCCAAACTTTTTCATGTCCAGATGTAGTTAAACAATTATCTTGTAAAACTCCATTTCCTACAGAAATTATAACTTCAATAGGCACAGAAAAAATATACTCACTACTTTCAATTGAAGTAGTTCCTGTTAAAACACCTGAAAGATATTTAGTTTCAAATAAACTAACAGCATCTAAAGAAGGTGAAATCTTTACTTCTAAAGTTCTACTTGAGTTTGCAGGAATTACAAAACCTTCAGAGATTTGTGTATTTAAAAACTCTAAAGTCTTTTCAACAGCAAGATAATTTGATTCTTCAAAATAAATTCCTTCTGTTTCAAACTCATTTAAAGTCATATCAAACTCAGTTAAGTTCTCAATTGTAATTTCTTTAATAGTCCCATTTACTTCATTTTTATTAATATTAATTTCTAAAGGAGCATCATCTGTAATTTCTACAGAACCATCTAAAATATTTAAAACATCTTGATTTGCAGAAACTTCAATTCTTTCTGCAAAATAAGTTGCTTTTGTAGCTTCAATTATTAGTTTTTCTCCAATCTCTAAAGGTGCAAGAGAAACTAAAACTTCTCCTAAGTCATTTGTTTTTTTATCTAAAACAACAGGATATTCATATCCATTTACTTTATAATAAATATTTACAGTAACATCTGAAAGGAAAGTGTTTTCTTCTTGATCTTTAATTGTGATTAAAAGATCAAATGGTTTATTAGGAACAATATTTACAGGAGAATAATTTACTTGCATATTGTGTAAATTTCCAACTAAAAGATTAAGTCCTAATGAATAAATTTCTTGTTGATCATTAATAATTTGATGATACAGTCTAGATTGTCCAAGATATAATGGAGAAAGTGTATTTTTGAAAAATGTTTCAGAATATGAAGGTATACTTTCAGTTAAAATTTCGTCTTCATTAAAAGGTATCTTAAAACTTTCTTCTCCAGCAGTTAAATAACCAGTATCATTAAACGCACCTGAAATTTCATAATTTTTAATATTTACAACTTCAAGTGGGTTATTATATAAATCAGAATTAAAAATTAATAATCTAGATTCATCAAAATCATCAGAAGATGAATTTGTTAAATAATATTCTAATAAATAATCAGAATTAATTTGCATAGGCACATCTAGATTAGAACTTATATCAGATCTAATATCTTTTAAAACATCAACATATTGTCCTTTAAAACAAAAGCTAGAACTACAAAGTTCTTCTGCATCTATGTAATATTGATAATATTCATATAATGAATTATTTGTATAATCTTCAAAATTATCAGAATATGAATTAAAATAAACAGGAACAACTTCATTAATTGCAGCATCATGTGTTCTAATAGGCACAGTTAATTCATAAACTCCAGGAGAAATATTATCCCATAAGATATCAATTAGTTTTGCATGCATATCTGAAGATATAATTTCTGTAAAAGGATATTCTTTAAAATATTTAGTTACACCTAATGTGTTTGTAATTGGATTTATAAAAACAATATCATCATCAGAAGAATTTTTACTTCCAATCTTAAAAACAAATCCCATTTTTTCTGAAGCTATTGGATTTGTTAATCTATATTTAAAATAAAATATTTTATTATTTTCTAAAGCATCAACTTCTTGACTAGTAGAATCATAAACTCCTAAATAATCAACTAAAGGTGTGCTTCCAGTATATTCACTAGATAAAATAATATCTTTTGTAATAACTGTATCATTTTCCACTCTAATTACTTCTGTAAAATATGGCATATAACCTTCTTTTGAAACCTTAACATAAACTCTTTTATCTGCTTTTAAAGTCTTTGAATAAGTTCCGTTTTGTGTAGAATAATCAGTACCTAATAAATCACCTGTATCTAAATAAAAATCAAGTGTAGCATCTGAAACAGAATCTCCTAGACTATCAAAAATATTTAATCTTAAAGTTCCTTCTCCAATAAACACAGAAACTAAAGCATTACTATCTTCTGGAGGAGTATGTGTAAACTCTTCAGAAACTCCTTCTAGATAAAGTTGTTTTAGTTTAATAAAATAATCTCCTTCTGGAATATTTTCAAAACTAACTTCTCCATTTGAATCTGTTGTTAAAAAATCAAATCTAGAATCAATATAACCAGTTTGAGAATCATAGATTAAAACTTTAGAAAAAGCAACAGGAATTTCTTCTTCATCTAAAGCCTTTACATTTATATTAGAAACATTACTTACAGTAACTTCTTCTAATTTAATAATATAATTATTAGAATCATTAACTTCCACAATTTCAGGGATGTAATTTAATGCAGAACCTCTAATTGAATAATCTTTTCCTTCTTCAATTAAAAAAGTAAAATCAGTTGGATCTGTTTTAACCTGAACAGATTCATTTCCATCTAAAATTAATTTTATTTGAGGTTCATAAACTAAATCATCTATAATTTCTAAAGTTTCTTTATCTTTTAAAGTAACTTCAATTAATCTAGTTGAAACTACTTGGTTAGTATCAGGATCAACTAAACTATTTGGATCTTGTGAATCCATTAAATATAAATTTGCTTTTGTTAAATTATCTTTTTCAATTACAATGTCTTTTGAAGAAGAAAGATATCTATTTACAGAATCACTAGTAACTATTCTATAACTTCCGGTAGGTAAGTTATTAAACTCAGAAACCCCCCAAACTGTGTCTTTAACTTTAAATGGATTTAATAAATCGTCTGAAGAATAAACTGAAACTGTAATTCCATCAATAAATTGAGATTGACTTCCATTTTTTATAGTAGTAACTTTTAAAGATCCAGTATCCACATACAAATAAATATAATCTAATTTTACAACAGATTGATTTTCAGGAATAATAATTCCTTCAGTTACATAATTTTCTCCTTTAACACTAGCAATAATAGAACCACAATTAGAAGGAACATCAAAAGTATATTTTCCATTATCTACAACTAAGTTTGTAGGAGATATTTTATCTCCATTTTCACATCTTAAAGTAACATTTAATGCTTCTAAGATTAATGAAGTTGTAGAAGAGTCTACAAAAGACAATGTTTTATTAAATGAAGTAGGAACATCTAAAGTTTCTAAAATAACTTTAAACTCAGAAAGATTAGGATCTACATCTTTTTCAAAAAGTTTATATCCCTTACTTTTAATTACAACCTGATACATTTTTTTTGTGTCTAATGAAATAATTTTCTTTCCAGATGAATCAGAAACATAAGTTATCTCTTCACCTGTATTTATGTTTTTTATATCAAAAGAAAAGTTAGTTAAAAGCAAACCAGTATCATCTGCTAGTTTAAATGTAACATCATTATAAACCGGAACAGGATTTAAGATATATGGTTTAAATATAAAAAATAATATTACTAAAATTATTAAAATAAATATCCAAAAAGAAACTAATTTATTTTTTTTATCTAACTTAGAAGTTATTTTTTTTATAGGTATTCTTTGATCTACTTTATCTAAAAAATCTTGCCATTTATCTCCAAAAGACATTTAAAATCACCAAAATATATTTTAATATATATGTAGATATTTTAGTTTTTAAATATATGTTTTTTAGAAATAATAAATAAAAAAATAAAAGAAAAAGAAAAAAGATTTTATTTTTTAAAAAATAAAATCTAATCTATAATACATCCACCGTTTTGTTTAATCCAAGAATTCATATTTTCAGTATCTAAACTTCCAAAATATTCTTCATAAACAAACTTAGGATTATAATAAACATTCATACTTGTAGATGAATAGTTTACACATGCTTTTTTATCAGCAATCATATCATAGATATCTTTAATTGTTTGAATATCATTACTATAGATATTTTCTAAATCAACAATTGTTCCATCTCCTGAGTTTGTATAAAACATTAAATCATCAGAATATGAATCTGCAACTAATTGACTTGTACCATTTCCTAAAGGTGAGTTACTTGGTGTATAAAGAATAGTCTTTAAGAAAACACTACCATTCTTTCTAATAATCTCATCTTCTGGCCATTCAACACCATATGTAAAGTTTTGAGATGGTGTATATGGAGCAAGTTCAGATTGAGTAGCTAAAATATCTGCTCTATCAATAAATATTTCTTGAACTGAAATTCCAGTAAAATCTTTACATTCTCCAATTCCTGTCCATTTTGTTAAATAACTTCCAGGACTTGCAGCTTCTCCTCCTTGGTCTTCAGGAGCTCCAACACTTAGTTTATAAAAAGCATAAGCATCATTGTTTGTGTTTGTAACTTTCATAACAACAGGTGTTGCTCTAGAAGGAGCAAATCTTACTTCAGGAGCAGAATGTGAAGAGTTTGTTTGAACAGAAAGGATTTGTCCTCTTGTTTGGTTATTATTTAATTTTGAAAAATCCCCTGGTCTATTTCCAATCTCAGTAAAACTAACTGTGTTTACTGTGTTTGAAGCAGTAAAAGGTTCTGATCTAATAACAGTTGCCTGACCATCATTATAAACCTCTAAAACATCTCCAATGTAATCAATTCCATAACCTTGTCTTGCATTTTCAGAAAGCACACCAACTAAACCATCAAATGGCATATAATAGATAGGTGCATCTTTTTCAGGAGGCATTTCCTTAGATAAAACAATTTCCACATCTCCTACAATGTTTCCAAAATCATCAAAAATTCTCCATTGATCATCAAATGTAACATCAACTAAAACTTCATATCTTCCAGGACCAGGTAAAACTAATTTTCCAGATTCTGAATCAAATGAGCTAGTGTATGCAAATTTATCATGATCTAATAAAAGTTTATATAAACCTTCTTCTGTAGTATCATCGTAATAATACTGTGGATATGCCATAAAGGTCATTCTATAATATTCATCAAAATCTTCTAAAAAATCATTTGAATATCCATCAAGCATTAAAAGTGATCTAAAGTTAACTAATTTATCATAATCAAAATTATTTAATTCTCTAGCAAAATCTTTTATATTTTCAGAAGTATGTTCTAGAGAACATTCAACTCCTTCTGTTGAAAATATATTTTCTAAGAAATTATCTAAAGATCTAGGTTCATTATATTCTGAGTTTAAATCAGAAGTAAAATTACTTAAAGATGCAGTTACAGTTAACTTTTCAGGATCTGCAAAGTAACCTGCATTTAAAGAAACTTCTCCACTTATATTTTCTAAAGAAAGTTCTTCTCTTGAAAGTTCAACTTCAACAGAATCTAAAATTACACTATTTGAATTTTCTAAACTTAAAGTCAAAGTAGCACTAGAATCACTTGAAGGATTAATTCCAGAAAAATCATAATAAGATTCTAAAGTATATTCTACATTTACTAAACTTAATGAATCATATTCTGAGTTTAGAGAAGTTATTCCAACATTATCTGTTTGAACTTCTAAATCTTGAGTTACACCTGGCATAGGACAAGTAAACTCAGAACTGTTTTGTAAAACATATTCTTCAAGTTGATGTAATTTATTTAAAATTTCAATATTAAATTGAGTAGCATCACAATACATTCCAGTGTCTGTAATAGAATCATTTCCTGATGATCCACTTGTAATTGATTTAGAATCAACATCACACCATGTATCTTTTGTAAGTTCTTGACCATTTATTGCAATTGTATTACCAGTATCAAAGTCCCAATCAAATGAAACTCTTGGTAAAGATTCTTCTCCTGTTGTTCCAAGAATAATACCACCATCTACACAATCTAGTTCTTCTAATTCTAAAGTTGAATCTTCATCAACTGTCCAAGAATTAAAGACTAAATGGAATGCTTGTTTTTCTTCTTTAACTTCAGCCATATCTTGTAGTTCTTTTGCTAAAGTTTTTCCATCTAAAATTTTATCAAGTCTTAAAGCACTTGTAACTGAATAAAATGGCATAAAATATAAATTTGCCCATCCTAAATCATCTTTTATCATATCAAATTTTAAATTAATATAAATTTCTTCTTCATCAAATAAAAGTTTAGGATATTTTGTAACTAAAAATCTATACTCATAATCATTTCCAACAGTTTTGTTTGGATCTTCAAAAAGAATTCCTCTTTTTTGAGCAGAAGTTACATTATTATTTAAATCATATGTAGTATATTCTTCTGTTGTTTCTTCTAATCTAAATGTAGGCGAATTAGATCTATCTAATGAAGGTAAATCAACAGTTTGAATAAACTCAGTATCTAAAATATTTTTATCAGTAATTGTCATTGTCTCATAAGGCAAAGTATCTGTTTCATATGTATTATAATTTGGATCATTTGGAGACATTATTCTTTGTAAATAAAAATCTGCAGCATAATTTGAATAATCAGGATAATCTATATAATCAGATTTATCATTTGAAATATTAACTAAATCTTTTGTTAAAACAAATTCAAATTTAGTATCTTTTACATTTTGATATGTTTTAAATCCAGAAACTGCTCCAGCTAAAACACCATGTATAATAGGAGAAGGACCTACTATTTTTTCAACTAAATCTATTGCAACATTAGTTAAATTTCCTAAAAGATAACCAGAATTATTTCCTCCTGTTAGAAAATTTCCTAAATTTCCTGCTAAAGCATTATTATTTTGTGAATTATTATATTGATTAGTACTATTTTGTGTGTTTGTTTGTTGTCCATCACCATCTGCAGCAAAAATATTTGCAGAAAAAACACACATAAGCATAAGTCCAACTAATAAAACACTTAAAATCTTCATATTCATTTTTTTCATTTTAATTACACCTACATTTTTTAAATATCATTTTTATTAAAATTTATTTTTTATTAGTTATAACTTTCTTTAAATTATAACTAGCTCCATAAGATTCATTAAAATTTTCAATTAAAATCTTATTTCTACTTCCAGAAAGTCTAAATACTTTTGGAGTACCTTGATTATCTTTTCCTAAATAAATTACAAAATAACCTAAATTATTAGCACTATTTGGAGAAGTATATCCTATAATTTGACCAGGTTCTACTTGATCAATACTTGTCCAATCAGAACAATTATTTTTACCACAAATATCTGAATTACTTGCTGTTGCATAATTATATTTTGTATTTCCAGCAAGTTTATTTGCATATCTTGCAACATTTGTAAATAAAGTTTTAGCAGGAGCTGAAGGCCCTGTATAATCATTATTATTATAATTATCTAAACCAATTAAATAAGTTGAATCAATTACAGTTGGTTCTTCAACAACATCGTCACCAGTTGTATCATCACCAGTTGTATCATCACCAGTAGTATTATCACCAGTAGTATTATCACCAGTAGTATTATCACCAGTAGTATTATCACCAGTAGTATTATCACCAGTAGTATTATCACCAGTAGTATTATCACCAGTAGTATTATCACCAGTAGTATTATCACCA
>JAQVTI010000005.1:54265-54401 GCA_028700115.1 Candidatus Iainarchaeum sp.
GTTGTATCGTCACCAGTTGTATCATCACCAGTAGTATTATCACCAGTAGTATTATCACCAGTAGTATTATCACCAGTAGTATTATCACCAGTAGTATTATCACCAGTAGTATTATCACCAGTAGTATTATCACCAG
>JAQVTI010000036.1 GCA_028700115.1 Candidatus Iainarchaeum sp.
GAATACATAGAGTTAAATGTTTAAGAAGTAAAAAAGAACTTTGTCATCCTTGGGAGCAGGCGACTTATTTAATTTCGGCTTGGTTTAAATGCAATAAACTTATAAAGAAGGAAAAATATGATATTTGCCATTGCCACTTTATTATTCCAACAGGAGTATTGGCTTTAAAACTCAAGAAGAAATTTAATTTAGACTATGTTGTCACTTCACATGGAAGTGATGTTCCTGGGCACAACACAGATCGTTTTAAGTTTTTACATAAATTTACTGGACCAATCTTAAGAAAAATTTGCAAAATGGCGAAATCAATAACCGTCCCATCTCATTTTTTAAAGGATTTAATTTTAAAAAATATTGATCATAATATTAATAAAAAAATAATTGTTTTACCAAGCGGTTCAAAAGATTTTGCAAGAAATGATATAGAGAAGGAAAATATTATTTTATCCGTAGGGAGAATGCACGAGGGGAAGGGTTTTCAGTATTTGATTGAAGCTTTTAAGAAAATAGATAGCGATGATTGGAAATTATATTTAGTCGGGAATGGTCCATATAAAAAAATACTTGAAAAAATGGCAGAAGGTGATGAAAATATCATCTTTACGGGATGGATAGATAATAAGGGCGAAAAATTTATAGAGTTAATAAATAAAGCAAAAGTATTTTCTTTACTTTCTGCTTTTGAAAGTCAAGGAATCGTATATTTAGAGGCAATGAGTGCGGGGTGTTCTATCTTAGCTTCGAATATTAATGCTTGCAAAGAAACGGCTTCGGATGATATTGGTTATCTTGTGCAAAGGGATAATGTTAACAAGGTGGAATTAAAACTAAGAAGATTGATGGACGATAAGACTAAATTGGATTTTTTTATGAATAACTCTAGAAAAAGGTACGAAGAAAAATATAATTGGGACAAGATAATAGAAGAGTATAAAAAAATAATAACAGACCTAAGTATTTAAAAATTTGAAAAATATTTTGTAAATTATTATATATGATAAAAGAAAAATATCTAGTAAGCGTTGTAATGCCAACTCATAATAGAGGAAAAGTTATTAGAAGGTCTATAGATTCAATTATTAATCAATCTTATGAAAACTGGGAGTTAATTATCGTAGATGATGGGTCAATTGATAATACAAATTTGATTGTTAGTAATTATATAAAAGCATATCCAGAAAAAATTAAATATTATTTTTATAAAGAAAATAAAGGTGCTAGTTATGCTAGAAATATTGGGATAAAAAAATCTCGTGGCAGTTTTTTAACATTTTTAGATAGTGATGATGAATTTTGTACGGATAAAATTAGCTTGCAACTGCAAGCTATGATTCATTTTAATAAAAGTTTTTCTCTGACAGATTGCGAAATTTATATTGATAATAAAAAAAAACAAAAGAGCATGAATGTTAATGGTCCTAAAATTCTTAAGCCAATAGACGTAATATTTAATAAAGGATCTTTAATATCCGTAATGATTAGGAGGGATATAATTAATGATGCAAAATATTTTAATGAAAATTTACCGAGTTCTAATGATTACGATTTTGTTCTAAAATACGTCTCCTCTTATGACATTTTATACTTACCAAATTTTTTATTAAAAGTTCATAAGTCTCTTGATCTAAAAAGCGATAGAATATCTACAAATTATTCAAAAAAAATTAAAGGATACTCTGAATTATTGGTGATGGCTCTTAAGAATGAATATAATTTTTCTGATAAAGATAACCATTCTTTTATAATAAAATTAAATGGCGATCTTGGTATTTTTAAATTATTGAATAATGAATTTGTCGAAGGCAGAAAACACCTAAAGTATTATCTGAACAATTCGATATTTTCTATAAAAAAAATTTACGCCTTCATATTATTAATTTTATCTTACAATAAACATTTATTTAATTTTTCTGTTGTTTTGGCTAAAGCTTTATGGAGGCGCGGAATACTCAGCACTTAATATGATTAAATATCTTTTAAAAATTTTATCAGATAAAACATTTTCTAATTTTTTATGGAGATCTGTTCAGGTTCTAGGAAAACAGGGCGTTATTTTTATTATTTTTTTACTGGGAGCTAAATACTTGTCGGTTTATGATTTTGGCATTTATAATTATTTATTAAGTATTTTATTGCTTGTTATTTTGATTGGTGATTTTGGCATCTCTCTAACAACTAGTAAATATGTCGTTGAATCTGATGGATCAAAAAATGCCATAGGTAAAATTATTTTCAATTCAATATTTTTATCTATTATTTTATCTTCATTTTTGGTCATATTTACTTTAATTTTTGGTCAAGGATTTTTAGAAGACAAAATTGTTTTGATTTATTTTCTTATTCCATCCATGGTGCTGGCCCCTCTAACGTCAATATATGATGGTGTTTTTAGGGGTCTGAAATTATTTAAAAAATTATCTATAATAACTCTTGTTAGCGGTGTTTTCAGTGTATTTATTTCATTTTTTTTAATAAAAGAATATGGTTTAACTGGGGCTATCATTGCTAATAATTTTTATTACTTATTACTATTAGTTTTAATGATCCCCTTTATTAGGATGTGGAGATTTGATTATGATAAAAAAATATTTTTTAACATATTTAAATATTCTTTTTTTGTAGGATTAATGAGCGCTGGGTATTTTCTTTTTATAAGAATGGATATACTTTTTCTGGGTTATTACAATTTAATAAGCGATATTAGCTATTATGAAATTGTTAATAAAATCTTTATGTTGCTTGTTCTGCCGATTACTTTATTGGGCAGCGTGGTTGCGCCCGACACAACAAAAGCATTTCAAGAAAAAAATTACCAAAAAATTAAAAGTAATTTAAAAAATAAATTATTAATATTATTTTTAGGAGGAATATTTGCTAGTTTTTGTGTGCTTGGATTAGCTAATATTTTTTTTCATAATAGTGAAAAGTATAACTTTAATCATTTATTAATATTTCTGATACCTTTTTTATTTTTAACTCCATTTAAATATGTAGTGCATTTTTTAGAGCAAGGTTATTTATTGCCCGGAGGATATGCTAAAAAAGTTTCATTTGCGACAATTTTCTTTGGTGTTTTAAATGTTATTCTTAATTATATTCTATTTGGTAGATTTGGACTTTATGGAATTACAATTTCTACTTTTTTTTGTTTATTTTTGCTAAATATTTTTATTATTATTTTTGCAATAAAACAATTTTTTTACAGTAAAAATCAATCTGTAAAAATATAAAAATAATAATCCCCTATTTTTTGTTCTAATTTAATTTTGCCCCTAATATCGTTCTCTTCCACAATCTTCATTTTTTTAAGTAAATCATTATTAGGCACATAGTCAAGATTTACTTTATTCAAAATTGTAATTTCTCTAGTATCACCAAGATCAGATGAGATTAATTTTTCATCAGAAAAAAGATTAGCGAAAGGCAGGACGTCAACTGTTTGCCTTGTTGATATTATATATTTTATATTTAGCTCATCCATAGTTAATTTTAACCCCTTTTCTTTTATTTTATTTTTAACCTCTTCTGTCTCAATATAGCTAAATCTATCAAGAGATGGTCTTTTTGTGTAAATACTGAAAAAGTTTGTGCTATACTGAGGAATAAAAAAATCATTAACCTCAGTGTTTGTAATCAAATACTCGCTAGCCTCTAG
>JAQVTI010000037.1 GCA_028700115.1 Candidatus Iainarchaeum sp.
GACAATGGCAGGGCGATTAGTATATACTATAAATAATAACCTCTATTTAAACATATCTATTTAGAAACTAGAAACCAGGAGCTTTGAACTAAAAGTTAAAACCACTACGCACTAGCCGAAACGTTACCGGCTAAGCTCCAGACGCGCTCTTAACCAAAAGTTAAAAGCGCACGGTTGTTGGGCAATTAAAAATTACACAACCTACAAGTTTTTATCGTGCCATCTGGCATAATTAATAATGGACGAGTTCTATCGCATTCATTACATTTTTTGTTGTAACATAGCCCACTTTTAATACTTATTTCCGAATTATTTATTCTGGATAACCAAACAGAATTCTTATTTATTCTTTTAAATTTTAGGGGTGTAATCTGCTCTAAATCTTTTTTCAAACTTTGAACAGAATAATGATACTTATTAAATGGAAAATTAGAATCAATAATGCCTATGTCCAATTCTTGAAAACGGATATCTAAATTATATTTAGTCCCAAAATCAATAATTTTTTTTAATTCTGCGTAACTTGTATTTATCCCTTTAAGAAAAACAACATTTAGCTTTATATTTATATAAGGGCTAAGTTCTTTTATTGATGTTATAATCTGTTTATGTTGTTTAAGACTTAATCCAGTAATTTTATTATATGTTTTAGGATATAAACTATGAATACTAATTGTTAAATTTGGATACTTGAATTTTTTTATTTTTGCTTTATATTTATTTAATAATAACCCGTTTGTTACGATACGAACATTATTAACTACTGGCTTTACAAATATAGCCATATTTAATATGTCTTTATTTAGAAGTGGTTCCCCCCCAGAAAACCTAATTTTTGTTACATTCTTTCTATATTTATTAAAAATGAATTTAAATTTTGACAACGATAAATTGTTGTTTCCTTCGGCTCCATCTTTATGGCAAAAAATACAGTTTGATTGGCAATTAGAACAAACTAAAATTCTCAAATATGATTTATTTGACATAATCAGCACCAGCAAATTTTAATATTTTTGAAAAATCATAAAATTTAATTGTGTTAGCCATAAATAAAATAACAACAAATCATTTATAAAATAAGTACTTGGAGCTTTGAACTGCGATTTAATCAGTAACTGTCTGCGTTCACAGACCAAGAAATCAAGCTCCAGGCGCGTTCAGTTAGAACAATACACAATCTGGCTGTGCGCGAGCCTACCGCAACAAGCTCACCCAAAAGTTAAAAGCGCACAATTACTTATATTTTAATAAATAAAATATTTCTCTGTTGCCGGTTAATTTATAGCCCCCTCTTTCAGAAGAATTAAGTTTATGAATAATCTTAAAAGGCGTATTTTGTAAAAGCCAATTTTCAAAATCTGCAGATTGCTTTTCTTTATCAATTTTTGACACAATTCCTTTTTTACCTTCATAATGTGGTTTAAATAACGCAATTATTGAACCACTTTTTTTTAATAGAAAAGGTATTAATTTTAATACCTCTTTTATAGAAACATCACTTACATCAATAGATATAACATCAAACTTTTGATTTAAAACCGCAAAATTATTTATATTTAAAATATCAAAATCATCATAATAGATCAAATTTTTATTGTTTAATAATTTTTTAGAAAGAATATCTTTTGCAATATCTATGGCTATAATTTTTTTTGCATTATGTACTAAAAAATAATTTGTAAAACCGCCAGTAGAACAACCTATGTCTAAAATAACCTTATTATTTATTGAAAAATTAATCTTGTTTAAAAAAGCTTCTAATTTATACCCACCCTTACTAACATATATGTGCTTTGGAATTAATGTAACTATATCTTCTGATTTTAAAATATATGATGGTTTTGTTACAATTTTATCATTAACTTTTATTTTTGAACTTTTAATAAAATAGATTGCCTGCGTTCTAGTTTCTAATAATTTATCTGTTAGATATTTATCTAGTCGCATACTTCTTCTTTCTTATAATCATTACCAAATACAATACTCATGTAATTGTCATTTATACAAGCTCTTTCTAAAAACTTAGGCAAGAGTTTTTTAGACAACATACAATTATAAATATTGGGCCTAGAATTTGAAAGAATAGTTCTCATTGGACAATTAGATTTACAAAAATGTACTAAATTACAATTTTCACAAGTATCATAATTTTTAGGGTGTAAATTAAATAATTTTTCTTTTTGAATTTTTCGTATATTATTAAAATCAATATTATTTAGATTATAATTTAATATTAAATCATCTTTTGTTCCTGGTTTTATTATCTCAACACAAGGTGCCATTATCTTATATGGAGAAATTATTGCTTTATTTCTAATTGAACAAAAATAAGAAGTGCTGGGAATAGTCAAACAAGATATATCTAAATATCCCTTTATATTTTTTTGCACTAAATTATCTATCGTTTTTAAAAAATTAAATACATAATCTTCAATCTTTGGCGAAGATACATTTTTAGATCTCTCTGAGAAAGAAGAATGTACGGGTTCTAATTTTACAGTATCAACACCGTATTCTAACATAATCTTTTCAACATCTTCGCACATATGATTTACATTTAGATTAGTAATTGTCATTTGTATAGATAATAAATCTAAAGGATAATGATTTTTTAAAAAAAGCAAAGTGTCGTGTAATATTTCTTTGGATTTAAAATTTAATCCGGGACGTGTTTCATTTTGTGAAAAACCATCAAATGAAATTCTTAAATTCACTTTATTTTCTTTTAACCAGTCAAAATATTTTTTAACTAACACCCCATTGGTAACAATTCTTATACTTGGGATCAAATTTATAGATTGAACGTAATTAACAGTATCTTTAATTAAATCAAAATTTAAAAGAGGCTCTCCTCCACCAGCAAAATAAATATTAATTTTTGTACAATCAGAATAAAAACTATGTAATTGATCTATAAATTTTTTTACATCTTCTAAATTTAAATTAATTTTTTCACGACCACCATCTGCATAACAATAAACACATCTCAAATTACAATCTGTTGTAGGGATAATTGTAATACTTAGTGTGTCTTCATCAGCTCTAAATTGTAGACCATCATCCTCAATATTAATAAAAGATTTTGAAACTTGTTCTAAGACTTGTGCTTTTTTTTTTTCAAATTCTTCATTAGTTAAAAAAATCAGTATTTTATTACCGGTGATTGCAACAGAATTATTTAATTTTATTATTTTTGGTTCATAAATTGACATTTATAACGCCTATCAAAAAAAAAAATGATGGGAATTCTATTGCTTACAACAACCAGGTTCAGAAGCACCCATTAATTTTTCATTTACTTTCCCATCAACATATGTTTTATCCCAAATATATATTTTCATAGAATAATCACCAATAAATTTAGATACATTAAATATTTAAATATATCTTTTTAGAAATTAAAAACCAGGAGCTTTAAACTAAAAGTTAAAACCGTTGCGCGCTAGCTCATAAATCTGCTGATTTTTTAGAACACCAAGAAACGCAAGAGCGTTTGTTGGGTGCGAGCGAAACCGGCTAAGCTCCAGACGAGATTTGAACTCGTGACCTCGTCCTTACCAAGGACGCGCTCTACCAGGCTGAGCTACAGAAGCATTATTTGTTATTTGTATTTAAATTTCTTATTGTACTTATTGTGATCT
>JAQVTI010000038.1 GCA_028700115.1 Candidatus Iainarchaeum sp.
GTTTTTTAATTGTCCATTTTCCATTTATTTTATATATATTCATATTTTATCTCCTTTTTAGGTTTTCCAAGTATTTTTCACTTTTTTGCATTTTTTTTAATTTATTTATAATGTTTTAATGAATTTAAATCAACATCTTCTTTATATAAATACAATTTACATTTATTATTTGAATCCACACAACACCCATAAGGTTCTTCATAACATTTAAAAATTAAAGGACCACAATTTGATATATAAAATCTTTTAAAATTTAAATCTAATTGATTACATTTTATATCAAATTCTTTATTATATTTTGAATTATTTTCTATATTAATAATAATTGAATTAATTCCAATTATAAAAGCTATAATTATACTAAATGTTATTATACTAATCATTATTATTTTAGGCACATTCATTTTTTTTCTTATTTTTATTCATTTTTATTAGTATTTTGATAATTTATATAATATTTTTTACAATATTCTTTATCAATTTCCCTTAAATATTTAGATGTATAACAATAATATATTTCATAATTTATTCTTTTTATTGGATCTACAGTATCTGGAATATAATGTGCAAAATTATTATTATCCCATTCTTTTTTTTCTTTATAATAATCTACTAAATTTATTAATGAATTTATTAATACACCCAAAACAATTATACTTAATATAATTCCAACAACTAAATTATAATATATTTTTTTTTTATAATTTTTAGTTTTATTTTTCTTCATAAATTTGACCATATTTTAGAAATTATTAGACCAAAGACTAAATTAATTACACTCAAAAAATATAAATCTATATTTTTTAAAAATATATAATTAATAATAGGTATACCAATTACACATATAATTACTATTAAAATTTTATTTTTATTCATATTTATCTATTTTTTTTAAATATTTTGTAATTATTTCTTTATTTAATTTTAAATCTTTATTATCAATAAAAAAATTAATATTTTTTATTTCTTCTAATAATTTTTTTGTTTTTTCTTCTGATTCTTTAAAATCTCTTATTTCTTCAGCAAAACTTCCTGCGTTTTCAAAATCTCTAAATAAAGATACCATTTTTTTAGTTTTTATTGTTCCAATTTTTTTTATAATATCCTTATTTTTTTCTATATCTTTTTTTAAGACACCAGCAATTTTTATATCTTTATCTATATAATATTGTTGTTTAGATATTATATATCCGTTTTTATTTTCGTGTTCTAACTTAAAACTACCAATATCATTATTAATTTTTATTTTATTTTTTATTTCTTGAAATTTTTTGTCTTTAAGAATTATTGAATCACAAGGCACATATATTACATTTTCATTTCCAACTTGTTTTAATAATTCTGTTATTTTGATTCTTATATTAGCAGTAATATCAGCATATATTTGTCCGGCAAACGATTTTGAATAAATTTTTTTATCTTTACCTTTAGTGTATAAAAATTTTCCTGCATGTCCAGTACTTACACTATATCCTTTTTTTATATATTCATCAACATATAATCTATAATCATATTTTTTTTCTAAATATTCTCTGTTTTGTTTCAGTGAGCCAGTAAAATAATTCATTATTGCTTTAGCAAAATGATTCCAAAATTCATTTTTTTTTCTTAGTTTATATAATTTTTTATTTATTTCTGGTAATGGATTTTTAATTTCTTTTTCGTAAAAAATAGTATATAATACTTTTTTTATTTCAAATCCATTTTTTAAAAAATAATTTATTTCTTGGTGTGTATATGATCCAATTAAATCCAAATTTTTATTATTTGGAAATATTTGATGTATTTGATTATCAAATTCATATCTGATTGGTACTATTCCAACTTCTGATTTTTCAGTTTTTTTTAAATGTACTAGTGCAATACCTATTTTATTTAAGTATTCTCTTTTTTTAGTATTAAAATAACTATCAGGATCATATATTAACCCATTCATAGTTTTTAAATTAGGAAATCTAATATTATTCATTGCTTCAGTATATGCTGAATTAATATCTATTTTAGAACAATTTTTGAATTGACCTAACTGAAAAACTTCAAATCTACCACCCCTTCCAGCAATAGTTTGTTTTTCCATAATTAATTCTGATGGTTTATAGAAAACATTTTTTAATCTATCTTTAAATATATAACTTTTATAATATATTTTATCATTTTTTTTTGTTTTTTCTAATTCTCCAAAAAAACCATTTTCTTCTAATTTTTTTATTTGTGACAAATAATAATTTCTTGAAAGTAAAGTTATAGTCATTAACCTTTTTGGTCTAAACTTTATTTTTTCTAAATTTATCTTTAAAAAATTTAAAAATTCATATACTATTTTAGCATCTTGTATATTGTAATTAATATAATAATTTGTTTGATCATCTTTTATTTTCTTATCAATTTTATTTTCAATTTTTTTAATTTCTTCAATTTTTTCAAAATCAAAATCTTTTTTTTCTAATTTAATTAATTTACCTAAAGATGCTAAAGACCCATTATATAATGCCCATGAATCTAGAAAGAACATTTTATTTTTATTGTTTTGATCAATTTTATTTTCTTTTTTTTCTTTGTTTGATAAATTTCTTTCAAAAATTAATGGATTTGTACTCCTATATATTATATTACTATCATTTAAATCTGCATATTGTAAAAAATCAAAATAATGATTATGAGCATATACATATGTATTTCTTTTTTGTTTTGCTTCTTTTATAGTAATTTTTATTAATTCTTCCCAAAATTCTTTTTTATTAAAGATGGTCTTACAAATTTTACCTTTTTGACCATATATTGTTCCAAAAAAGAAATTATTTTTTTTTAGTGCATTTTCAATTCTTTGTTCAATATCTATTGCAATAATCATGTTTTTAACTCTTTTAATTTTTCATTTATATTTTCTATAATTTTATTAATTCTATCCATACTTATATGTATATCATCTAATTCTTTATTTAATACGATTAAATCTTCTAATATTATTTTATCTTTTTTATCCATATTTTTCTTTGTTTTCACTAATTTTTTTGTATTCATTGTAATAATCAATAGTTTTTGTATAATATATTATATCTTTTTTTAATTTTTGCATCAAATTATATCTATATGCAATAATATTAATTAATTTTGTTAATTTTGGATAATTTTTTTTTATTTCAATTTCTTTTTCTTCATCAATTATTAATTTATTATTTAATACAGTAAAAATTATATTAATAATTTTATTTGTATCTTTATCATTAAGATTAAATAATTTTTGTATCCATTCTGTATCTATTATTATATCTATTTTTTTTTCATTTTTTTCTATTTTAGTTATTAAATAAGTAAGTGCAAATTCAAACAATATTTCATTTTCATCAATTTTATTTTCTTTTTCTTGTTGTTCTTTTTTTTGATTTTTCCATTTTTCTAATAATATTAATTGTTTTTGGGTATAATATACATTATCTAATATTGCTTTTATATCTTTAATAAATTCATCTTTGGCTAATAATGATGCTCTTGATTTATTTTCTCTAATTATTTGTTTGATTTCTAGATTTAAATCAGATATTTTTAACAATTGATATTTAGCTAGTGCACAATTATTTGAATA
>JAQVTI010000039.1 GCA_028700115.1 Candidatus Iainarchaeum sp.
AAGAATTATCTGAAATAAAAGATACAAAATCTACTTTATATAAGGAAACAAAAATAAGATTTGATAATCTTAGAAGTCAGATTGAATCTAAACTAAATGAATTATATGATAAAGAAACACAAGATGTTAATGCTAAAATACTTAAAAGAAATATTTTAGATGAACAATATAAAAGTATAAAACAAAATACAAATAAAAAAGCAAATTTTAAAATTCAAATTGACGATTTAAATGCTGAAATACAAAAGCATTATGAAAATATAATTCAATTAGATATTAAGAAAGCTATACTTAATAATTCAAGAGAAATAAAAAACTATAAAAAGTTAGTTAAAAATATGAAAAATAAATTTGCTGTTTTAAAAGTTATCGATGATAAGGGTATTCGTTATGCCAAAATAGTAGATAGTTTAAAAACTGATATAGAAAACTTATATAAGTTTTTAAAAAATTATGAACATACTGATTTATTAAAAGTATTTTTAAGAACTAATGAACGTAAATTTATTGAACTTATTCAAAAATTAGTCGATGAATCTATTGTAAAAGAAATATCTAAACCTTTTGAAAATATAAAAAAATTACTTATTAAACAAAAAAATAAACTTGCTAAAGAAATTAATTATAATAATTTTCAAAATTTAATAAAAGAATATAATAATTTAAAAAGTAAGTTACCAACTGTTAAAACTAATTCAAAAGAATGGCAAACTATTAAAGATAGATTAACAGAAATGGATGAACAATTTGAAAACTTTACTGTCTCTATAGGAGAAGCTAATAAAAAAATATTAGATAAATTTAAAGTATTAGAACATCAAACAGGTTTATTTGATTTATTTGATGGATCTAGAAAAATAGATATAGAACCAAATACTTTTTCTACATTTTATACTGACACAATGATAAATAGAACTTTATATGATGCAGTTAAAAATGCCGTAGATGAAATATTTAAAACTACTGGTAAAGATAAAACCGATATTATTAATGAAGAAATATATAAAGAATTTGTAAATATTATAAATAATTTTTCTGGTTCATGCCAAGAATCTGCTGTTATTAGTCGTATTATAGATAATATTCGTAAATATCTTCAAGATTATAAAAAATTTGAAATAGTTAATAAATCAGATACTACTTATAAATTGTGGAAAGAATCAAATCCTGAAGATATATTATTAGACACATCTGATTATCATAATGAATTGGGTAGAGTAACTACAGAAATAGAAAATCTTGAACGTAAATTTGATTTATCTAATAGTGAAACAACTAAAAAAATATATGCCAATAGAATTGAAAAGTTTAAAACATATCAAGAAGAACTAAAAAATGAAATCTTAAAACAAAAAAATAATGATGTTAAACCAAAAGAAACTATTTATAAAACAGCAAAATATAGGGCAACACAAACTAAAGTTGCAAAATTTTATGATAATAATTCTAAGGCATATTTAGAATATCATGATATTGAATCTATTGACCAATTAAAAAATAAATTAAGAGAAATACATAAAGAAGTTATAACTTCAAAAATGTTTACTTCAAAAAGTTATATGTTTGGTATAGAACAATATAATAATATAATAGGTTTTATAGATTTACTTGATCGAAATATTGCTGATATAGATATATATAAATTTGGTAATACACAAAGTGATAATTTTATTAAATTATATGAAGATCTACGAAAAACTTTAATAAGTCTTATTAGTGATAATAAATCAATTAGTTTAAAAAAATTATCAGATATTCATGATTTATTAAATAAATATGATTCTATACAATTATATTATGCAATAAATCAATATTCAGAAAATATTAATAGAGTTATTTCAGAATATAACTTAAAATATAGACAATTAATAAATCAAAAAAATTCTTTATCTAAAAAAAATGATCCAAATTATGAAATAAAATTAGAAAAAATTAATCAAGAATTAATTGAATTAGAAAAAAATAAATTAGAATATGAACAAAATCTAACAACACTAAAAAAAGCTGTAGATGATTTATTTAAAAAAGAAGGTATTTCTAGTTTTATTAATAAAGATTTTTTAGTTATGGCTTATTTAAGAAGAGAGTTTGAAAATATATCTAATGGTATGGTTAGTGAACGCACACTATTAGCTAAGTTAACCAAAGATAAAACTATATTAAATAAATTTTTTCAAAGAGCAATACCTTTGGCAAGTTTAAATGTAGAAGATCCATTTCTAAAAGCTTTTAAAAAAGTATTACAAGAATTATCTGAAAGTATAATAAAATTAAATTTAAGTACTCCAGATATGTTTAATAAACAAGTAGAACTTCAAAAAATTATATATGATTTAATTTCTCAAAAAAAGAAATATGATCTACTTGAAGCAGATCTAGGAATTAAATTTAATATAAAATTAAATAAAGATTATAAAATAGAATCTGTTACTATTGAAGGATTTAAAGGTCCAGAAATTGATGGATTTATAAAAGAAGTTTTACAAAACAATGATGATTCATTTGCTAGTTCTTCATTTATAAAAAAATATTCAAAAGAACAAATGATTTTAGAAAATCCTAAACAAAAAAATATAATAAATAAATGGTTTTCTGATCCAAAAACGGCAACTAAAAAAAGTTATGGTGGTAGATATCATACTGATAAATTTCTAAAAAATGTAAAAGATTTAACATCAGGTATTACTCAAAAAAATAGTGCTGTCTTGCATAGATCTATTCGATTTAATGGTGGTGGTTTACCAAAATTTATTTATATTTTTGATACTGAAACTTCAGCAGGTGGTCAATCAGTAAATCAAGCAATGCTTTTGCAATTTACTATAAAAAAATATGCTGTTGATAAAACGGGCACATTAAAATTGATAGATCAAAATGATATATTTATTGATCCAAAAGAATTTAAACAAGCGTCTAAATATGGTTTTATTATAGATAAAAAAGCTATGGATGTAAATAAAATAACTTTAGATAAATTAAAAGAAAATAAGAAAAAAGGAAATACAAAAACAATAGAAGAAATATATTCATATTTATTAAATAAAGAAACTGGTATATTTAATCAAGCAGATTCAATGATTGTTGCACATAATGCTGAATTTGATATGGGTATTCTATTTAATAACTATCTAAGAACAAAAGAAGGTTCTGCTATAAAAGACCAAATTGGTAATGTATTTGATGATGCTGGAAAAATTACAGAAAATGGTAGAACATTATATTCAACATTTGATAATAATATTGTTGATAGTTTAGCATTGTCCAGGGCATATCCTTATTTTGATACAAGTGATATTACATTTTCAAAAAATAATTCAGAATTAGCAAAAGCTGCTGGAGTTCCATATACAAAAACATATTATGAAAGGGGCGAAGTTAATTTTAAAGAATATGTTGGTCTAGAAGAAAGATATTATTTTGATGATACAAATAAAAGAACTGTAGAAATATTTTATAATGGCAAACCATTACATGATGCTGATATTGATATTGATGTTACTTCTATTTGGTTTGAAAAATTATATAGAAAATTAAAAGATAATTCAACT
>JAQVTI010000040.1 GCA_028700115.1 Candidatus Iainarchaeum sp.
AAATATTTATATTGTTTTAGTAATATATATTATTTATATGCTTCTGTAGCTCAGCCTGGTAGAGCGCGTCCTTGGTAAGGACGAGGTCACGAGTTCAAATCTCGTCTGGAGCTCTTCTTTTGTTAGTAGTGAGTTGCCTGTGGTTTCACTCATAGAGTGGAAGGACGCGCTCATCAACGCAAATTATTCTAAAGGTTATCAAAAAAAGATAATTGCTAAAATTCCGCTAATTTTCCAAAAACATACGTATACTTTTCAGGAGTTCTTGGATGTCATTAATGTCAATAATGACAAGATTAACAAAGACGAAACAGCAATTAAGATGATTAGACTAATTTTAAACTATTGTGAAAAGAAAGAACTATTAACTACAGATCAATTAGCACAATGTAGAAAAAAGATAAAGACCCAAAAGTCAGGAGTAGACAATCACGTACCAACAGATCAGGAGATCCAACAAACAATAAGCCAACTATCCCCAAACAACAAGTTAATGTATCTTGTGTATCTTATGTCGGGTGTAAGGAAGGTAGAATTGGATTATTTGATTAAGAATTTCAGTAGCTTAAAGGCTCAGCAGTTTGAAGGATTTGTTAAGATATCAATGAATTATCTACGTAAGACCAAGAACAGTTACTTTTGTTACTTGCCGTTAGAAGTTTATAGTAAGTTATCTGCAAACTACAAGCAATTATCAGTAAGCAATCTTGAGCGCGAGATAAAGCGAAAGAAACTCATCCCAATAAAATACTGCAGAAAATGGTTCTATACAAAGTGTATAGAATTAGGAATTCCAGAGTCAATTGCTGATTATTATCAAGGAAGAACAGGAAATAGTATCGGAAGTAACCATTATTTATCAAGACAATTACTTGCGGATAAGAATTATAGTGAAATAGTAAGATATTTTAATTCTTTTATACATTAATATTTATATGGAAGATAGCAAAATACCAAGTTGGAATGATAGAAATGAAGAAATTAAGCGATATCGTTTTAAAAGTTCCTTTGGATGGATGCATCTTGTAATTGCACGTAGAAAAGAAGATGGTGTGAAATTTTTAAGATTAAAACGATATATGAATTGGTTTTCAATTCCGTCTGAAAAATATCTTTCTGCTATTTATAAAATATTAGATAAAGGGGCTTTAGAATTAAATTGGATTAAAGATTCAGATATTTCTCTTAAAGAGGAAAATATAAATAATAATGATGCTAACAGTAGTAACTCAGAGATTGGTTTGCCTGAAGATTTAATTGAATTTATTGAAAGTAATCCTAAATCTGTAGAAAATATACTTAATCTAATCATTGCTAATTCTAAAGAAGTAAATAATATAACTGATTTAGTAGATTTGCTTTCTAAGTTTTTAAATAAAAGTAATCAATTATATATTTCTGAAAGTAAAAAGCTTCTAAGTGTTATTGCAAATTCAGATAATACCACTGTGAGTAAATTAAATTCTTTTTTAAAAAGTTATAATTTAAAACAAGTTACTGAAATTTATGAACTTGTAAGTAAGCGTTTAAATGAGATAGAGTTATTTGAACAATTAATATTGGATGATAAAACTTATGAAATAAAAGGAGATGGATCTATACATAGAACATTAGAAAATAATTTGTGGCTTTTGGATGAAAAATACTGGTTAGTTCAATCTAATAAATCATTAAGGAAATTAATTGGAGATGATATTTTAAAAAAAGATAAATCTCATTCATCTAAACGACCTGATTTTGTGTGTTCGGATTTTCAAAATAAATTAATTATTGTAGAAATAAAAAGACCATCTATAGAATTAAAAGAAGAAGAACTTAGTCAAATTGAGTTATATGCAAGGATAGCTAAAAAACACACCAATAAAAAAATTATCGATTGTTATTTAATAGGAAATAAGATTTCTGATGAGGTAAAAGACATCTTAGAGTTTAGAAGAGGTATTAAAATTATGACTTATTCTGATTTATTATCGGATTGTAAATTTAGATATAAAGAATATCTTAAAGTAATAGAAAAATAATATTAATGGGGTAAATTATGGAATTAGAAATAGAGATTAAAGCATCAAATAATTTATATTTATTTGACTTATTTAATACAAAGAAATTACAACCTAATGTGTTGTATAGTGTTCCTGGAGATGTAAATCTTTATTTAAAAGATAAAATAGAATTTAAAGAATCTGTTAGCGAAATAATTAGAACTATAATTGTTGATTTTGGAGTAGGTTTTTCAGCAGGATTATTTGCAAATTATTTATACAATAAATTTAAAAAAAATAATATATCTAAGATTAAAATAAATAATATGACCGTTATAGTTACTAATGAAAATTTGTTAAATGAATTAAAAAAATATCAGAAGTAAGTTAAATTAATTTTTTATTTTTTAAGAATATAATTACTGCCATAGATAAAGCAATTGTTAACATAAATTCAAATGAATCATATAGTGTAAAATTATTATTTTTATATATAATTAACTTACTTATCATATTTACAGTCGGTATTATTAAAATAGACAAAATAATTCCATTAAATTTTAATTTTTCTTTTTTTGTATATTGTTTTGCTAATTCTTTTACTAATCTATTGATTTTAATAAATAAATATATTATTGTTATTAGTGTGGTAATTAAAATAATTATAATTCCATTAGTTTCATTTACATTATTAGTATTAATTAACCATTGTGTTATAATATAAATAAATATGATTAAACTTAAGAAAATGATTTCAATCTTGTTTATATTTATCCAATTATTTAATTTATTCATATTTATCTTATTTTAAAATCATATCTTTTTTAGTTTTCTTAACATCGCTTAATATTTTCTTACCTTTTGGTGTAACTTTATAAAATGTATATATTTTATCTTCAGGATTAGTTGGTTTAATTAAATCTTTATCTTTAAGTTCTCTAATTGTTCTATGGGTATGTGTTAAGTACATATTAGTATCTTTAACTAACTGAGAAGGTGTTTTTTCTGTATCTTTTAATAAATCTAATATTCTTTGTCTATTTTTAGAGCGTAAAATATAAGAAACTAATTTTGAATCCATATTATATATTATAAAAAAAGTAATATTTGAAGCAAGTTGACCTAAAAATAGACCAACAATTTGACCAAATAGGTTTAAATTCTTTTTTATCCTATATTATAATATATATTATTTTTGGGGATGAATGAATGGAAGTAAAAAAAGAATCTGAAGACGTATTAAATAATAAAATTAAAGGGTTAAAAGATTTACTTCCAGAAATATTTACTGAAAATAAAATTGATTTTGATAAATTTAAACAATTTTTTAAAGAAGATATTTCTAAAACTAACGAAAAATATTCTTTAAATTGGGTTGGTAAGTCTGAATCTATTAAAAATATACAAACTAATTCTAAGTTAACTTTAGTTCCTGATAAAGAAGGATCAATTAACTTTGATTTAACAAAAAATATCTTTATTGAAGGAGATAATTTAGAGGTATTAAAATTACTTAATAAGTCTTATTTTGGAAAAATTAAACTGATTTATATTGACCCT
>JAQVTI010000016.1 GCA_028700115.1 Candidatus Iainarchaeum sp.
GTATTACTTCTTATGATATTTTGACTAATTTAAATAGTTTAAGTTATAAAGATGTTTTTTTAATAAATAAAAATTATGATACTAGTGATGGAATTGGTGCTTTTTATAGTGATAGAGGGGATAATATGGGTGATCGTGCCTTTCTTGTGGGTGGTGGTTGGAGCGATGGTTCTTATGCCGGGGTTCTATCTCGGGATTTGTTCTATGGTCCTTCGTTCCGGAACTATAGGATCGGCTTTCGGTGTGTAGTAGTTCCATAAAAAAGGATTTGATATTTTTGTCTTATAAATTTTTATTTTATTTTTCATTTTTTATATATTCTAAAAATAATATAAATATTATTATTCCAAATATAAACCATAAACTAATATGTGCTATTTTTGCAAGTTTATAACTAATTTTTTTTGCTAAGACTATAAAAATTATTCTTAATAAGTTTATTTTTAATAATATAAATAAAATTAATATATTTTTAATTATTTTTTTATTATATTTTTTTTTAATATTTTGGTATATGCTACTACTACTTTGGTTTTTAGTAGATATTTTAGGTTTACTCTTTTTTTTTGAAAGATGATAGGCTATAATTAAACCAAAAAATAAACTAATGGTTAAAATACCACTACATTCAGGCACAAAAATAAATCCATTTAAATTAATTATTTTTCCAAATAATAAGTTTATTATTTTTTCTTCAAGAAATATTAATTTTTTACCTATACTTAATATTAATATTTTTGATAATAATAAATATGTTATTATAAAAATTAATATGAATTTTATATATTCTTTATATTTTTTCATAATAAGATATATTGTCTAAAAAGTATATATTTGTTTTGTATAATTTTATTTTTTATAAATATTTATAGTAATCTAAAATATTTTTTTTGCTTAGAAATGAAGTTATTTTGTAATTTAAATTTATCTAAAATATATTAGATTATAATTGTATAAATTATAATTATTATAATTCCTGTAATTAAAGTAGATATAAAATTATTCCAATTATTATTTATTTTTTGATTTTTATTTTCAATTATAGCTCCAGTAAAACTATCTATTAATGATCCAATAATTCCAGAAATAGATATTAATATAATAAATAAATAATTATATTCTATAATTATGAAAAATATTGCAGTTATTAAAGATCCTAATAAAGCTCCAATTATTCCAATTAAACTAATTGCCCCATTTGTTCCTTTTTTTACTTTTTTAAAAGTATTAATCATTCTAGGGTTTTTTATAGATAATAATCCGATTTCAGAAGAAAGTGTATCTGAAAATGCTGCAGAAATTGTAGCAAGTGAAGCAATTATAAACATTTCTAGATTTACATATAATAATTTGTTTAAAATAAATCCTGTTATAAAAATTACAAGACTTGCCCCACAGTTTCCTAATACATTTTTATAATCTCTTTTTCCATGTTTTTTGTTTAATATCATTGTAATTATTTCTGCAATTCCAAAAAACATTATAACATATATTACTGCATATATATCTATAAAATATAAAAATATACTACATACAATATATACTATAGAAATAGTAAATAAATCATACTTTCTAGTTATATTTAAAAATAATCCTATTAGTATGAATATTAAAAAATATAAAAAAAACATAAAAGATCATTTAGATTATTTTTGCTCTAACAACCATAATCTTATTTATATAACCAAGTTTTACTAATTTCTTTTTAAGTTTTTCACAAATTTTTTTATTTAGAATCTCATTCCATGTTTCTGATAATGTTTTTGTAGATATTTCATTTAAAAAATATTCTTCTATTAAGTTTCTAGATTCTTTTCTTAAAGTTGTTGTAAATTTTGTTCCAGTTATAAAAAGTGTTTTTAATTTTAGTTTTACTCCATCTTTTGTAGTTACATAAATTATATTATCGATTTTAGATTTTCCTCTTCTTGCAAGTCTTTTTATATTTCCTGGTTTTGTATTAAATTCTTGCAATTTTGTTTCTGCTTTTGTTGCAGTTACTTTATCAATTTTAAATAATAGAGTGTATGCAGAGTCTCTAAAACTATTTGTAATTTGATCAAGAGTTTTTTTAATAGTTCTTCCAACTAGTTCTTTACTATCAAGTGCAACTGTTTTTCCAATTTCTTTATTTTCAAAAACAGAATCTGATTCTATAATATACCATTTTTTCTTTTTCCAGTTATCTACTGTTTTTTTTTTATTTACTTTTGCCATGTATTCTACACCATTTTATTAATATTATTTAATTAGTAATTTTGCTGTTTCTTTTGAATATCTCCAATTTTGAGGTATTTTTCCTTCTTTTATATAATATTTTTTAAGTCTATTTATTTTAGATACAGTTAATTGATATCCTCTTTTTGCAGATGTATCTTTTTTATTTATATCTTGATGTTTTAATAAAGTTACTGCTTTTTTTATTAATGCCATTAAGTCATCTGGTAATTTATCTGAACTAATTACTTTTAATTCTGTTTGTATTTGTGTAATTCTTTTACCAATTGTTTTTTTTGTGTTTTTTATATTATTTTTTTTAAGTTCTAGTCCAATTAACGCAGCTGGAGTTGCTTTTTTACTCATTTCTTCTATTTTAGAATAGATTTCTTCTTTTCCAAATTTATTTTCTTTTGTTTTTTCTACCATATTAATCATACCTTTTAAATTTAATTTATATAGAATTATTTGATTTTTTTAAAATAATTTTGTTTTTAAAAAAAAATATAGTTATATAATATATATTATTATTGCGATTACTTTATATATATTTTTATTTTGAAAAATAAATTTTTTTACAGAATTTTTATAAATACCTACCTCTTTTTTCAATTTCTTTTATCTTTTCTAATATTTTTTTATTTTTAGTATTTTCTATATACCCTTTTTTTATTTCTATCCATATTTTTTCAGTTTTTTTATTACTTAGTAAGGTTTTTTTGAATACTAATAAATCTGTTGCTTTATCTTCTATTTTATTTGTTGTTGTTGCAAGTCCAAAATCAATAAAATAAATATTTTTTTTATAAGTAATTATATTTATTAAATTTAAATCTCCATGCATTATATTATTATCATGCATTTTTGAAATTTCTTGACCAATTTTTTTAGCTTGTTTTATATGAGTATTATTATTTTTTATATATTCCATAATTATTTTATCTTCTGATACATAATATATATAAGGAGCATTTAATCCTATTTGTTTTATTTTTTTTAATATATTTGCTTCTTCTTTATTTCTTTGTTTTATAATTTTTTGATTTAATATTTTGTTTCTATATTCTTTATATATTCTTTGTTTAATAATTACATCTTGTCCAAATATTTTTGTTTTAAATATTTTTGCTTCTGCTCCATAACTAATTTGTTTCATTAACTATCACAAATAGGGTTTTTTTTAATTTCTGATTTTAATAATAGAAAATCATAGTTTGTTTCTAAGTCATATATATATTTATCCCAAAAAATATATTTAATATATTCTTTATTATCTTCTTCTTCTTTAAATAATGCTAATACTTTATTTTTTTTAAGATAAATTGTTTCTGTTTTTAATAAATATTCTTTAGATATACAACCATTTCCATAACTTAAATTTAATTTATATATTTTTTCAAGTTCTTTATTTGATTCTATAAATTTTATATATTCAATTATTGCTTCTGCTGCAGTTTTATTTTTGGATTCTGATAAAAGTGCAATATATTCTATATTATCTTCAGAATATAATTTATTTTCAGAAATATTATAATTTTTATTTATTTTTTGAATTTGTTTAAGATCATTTATTTTTATTTGCTGTGTAATTATACAAATAAATATAATAATTACAATTATTATTAATAATTCTCCAATAAAGCTGTTTTTTTTATCCATTTTTATTTACCTTTTTTTCAAATTGTTTTTATATTTATATATTTCATTTTAAAAGTCTTTTTATTCTTTTTTATTTTATAATTTTTTAATAATTTCTATTATTTTGGAATTAATTTTTTTTTTTATAATTTGTTCTTCAAGTTTTATTTTTAATTGAGCAATTTTATGTTCTGCATTTTTTTCTTTAAATTCTTGTTTTTTTTTACTATAATCTCCAATTTGTGAATTTTTATAAACTATTGAATTATTTATTGTTTCTTTTAATTTTTGTCTATAATCTGGATCTATTAAAAAAGTATTAAATAAATTTTTATATTGTGGATCCATTAAAACTATATCTTCTAATTTAGATTCTTGTAAATCTTTTTTGTATTCTTTGTCTACTAAACTTTTTATTTTGTGTTTCCAAAATTTTTTATTTAATAACATATATAAAGGTATAATTTTATGATATTTATGTGCGTTATTTTTTTCTTTTTGCCAATAGTGTATATTTTTTTTTAGTTCTTTAATTTTTTTATTTATATATTCTGTTTCTTCTTTTAACTCTTTTATTTCAGGATATATTATTTTATTATTTTTTATTTGCATTGTTTTTTTTTTGAAAAATAAATCTATATATTTTTTATTTTCTGAATTTATTTTTTTTTTTAAAAACTCTTCTAAATCTTTAGTTTTATTAATTGTATTTTTCATATTTTTCGCATATTTTTATGTTTTATAATTGAATATATTATACCTTAGTTTATTTAAATATTTTTAATCTATATATTTAATATTTATTTTGTTTATTTTTAAAACATTATAAAAAATGGAGTTAATGTGATAAATATGTTTCCAAATATGGGTGGATTAGATCCAAGACGAATGCAAAGTATGATGAAGCAAATGGGTATTGAAAATAAAGAAATTTCCGCAAAAAGAGTAATTATAGAAACTAATGATTCTAAAATAATTATCTTAGAACCTCAAGTTACAAAAATAACTATGCAAGGACAATCTTCTTTTCAAATATCTGGAGATATTCAAGAAAGTAAAGAATTAATTATTCCTCAAGAAGATATAGATATGGTTTCAACTCAAGCAAATATTTCAAAAGAAAAAGCAAAAAAGCTTTTAGAAGAAACAAAAGGAGATATTGCTAAAGCAATTTCTCTAATTGATTTAGATTAATTTTTTTATTTTTCTATTTTTCCAAGTTGTGCTAAAATTATTTCAGTTCTTGAAACATATGCTTGTAAATTTAGGTTAAATTTAATTTTATTAATATCTTCTGGATAATCTAACCATGCTTCTGTAAATTGGTCTTTATAGTTGTATGTAATTTCTTTTATTGTTATTTCTGATATATTAAATATACCTTTTTTCTTTATTTTTTCTAATTTTATTCCTAAATTAATTAATTTTTGTTTATTTTCTTCAATTTCAGAATCATTTATTATAATTTCTATTTTTGTATATGGTTTTTCTAGAATTTCAGTTATATTTTCTAATTTAAGTTTTTCTATAATTTCATTATATTTGTTTATATTTAAATCATTTAATGTTATTTCTAATATATTTTCATCAATTATGTATTTTTCTGTATTATTTTCATTTTCTTCTTGTTTTATTATGAATTTATTAACATCTTCTATATTTTTATTATTTATATTTAGTTTTATTTTTTTAATATCATTAAATGAAATTTCTATATTTTTATCTAATGCTTTTTTGATTGTATTTTCATCAATTTGGTTTTCTATTTCTTTTTTAAATATATATAAATAACTTTCTTCAAAATGATCTATTTCTAAATTTATATCGTCAAAAAGTAGTTGAGGTTGTGCTGTTATATTTTGTGTTTCTAAGAATAATATTGTTGTAGGTGTATCTTTTTTAAATATTACTTGTAATTGTCCATTTACATTGTCTTCTATTTGTGTTTCTATTCCTATAATTGCTTCTGCTCTCCCAGTTGTAAAATAATATGTTTTACTAATATTTTTATCAGATATAAGTTCTATTTCTTCATCTGGCAAATAAATTGTAGCATTTTTATAAAATTCAGTAGTTAAAAAATATTCTATTTGGGTAATATTTTCTAAAATTTCTTTTTCTTTATTAATATCATTTATTTTAAATCTTGAAATTACAATAAATTCATTTCCATCAATATTATAATTTACTCCTTCTAAATTTATTTCTTTATTTTTAAGTAACTCTTCTTCAATTTTGGTTTTATCATATTCATTTGTTGTTGCTATTAATATATATTGTGGATAAATATTTGCAATTTCTGCATTTATTTGTGCAAAATAATTTTCTTCAGTATGTTCTTCTACATCTATATTATTTTGATCAGAATTATTTAAATTTTGTCTAATATTTTCTGTTCTATCTCCTCCCATTAAAGCCATTCCAAAAATAGATCCTACAAAAAGAATCACTACAATTATTGAAAATATGTTTTCTGTATTCCATTTCATTTTTATCACTTTTAAATTTATAATTTTTTAAAAATTTAATAATTTTTTAACTTTTTAATTATTATATTTTTTAAAATTATATATATTTATGTTTCAATTCTTTTATATTTATTATGGCTCCTTTTTATATTTATGACAAATGTAAAAATAGGGAATATTTCTATTAAAAAAAAAGGTGTATTAGGACCTATGTTGGAATATACTACTCATCCATATAGACTTTTATGTAATGAATATGATTGCGGTCTTTGTTTTTCTGAAATGGTTTATATCAATCAATTAGTTTATGCACCTGAAAGTTTAAATAATTCTTCTCTTCTAAATTCTTCAAAAAAAGATTCTCCATCTGCCTTTCAATTAGTAGGTGATTTTTCTGATTCTGTTCTTTCTTTAAAGGCTGTAGAGTTTATAGATAATTATAACTTTTTTGATATTATTGATTTTAATACTGGTTGTCCATCTAATAGAGTTATTAATGGGAATTCTGGTTCAGGTCTTTTAAAAAATATTGATTCTATTCTTTCAACTTTAAAAAATGCAAAAGGCATTTCAAAAAAACCTATTACTGTTAAAACAAGACTTGGATTTGATAAGGTTGATATTTTTAATAATGTTGAAAAATTAGTAAATACAGGTATTGATGCTATTACTATTCATGCAAGAAAAGCAATTGATAGTAATAATATTTCTTCTGATTATAATATTGTTAGGAAATTAAAAAAAGAGTTTTCTTTACCAATAATTTATAATGGAGATATTACTGATGATAATTTTTTTGAATTTTTTGATTTTGATTTATTAATGGTTTCTAGAAATGCTTTAGGAAATCCTTTTGTTTTTAAAAAAATTAATTATTTTGAAAAAAAAAATTCTTTTTTAGAAAAAAATTTTCTAGAAAATTTAAATGCTCTTAAAAGATTTCATGAAATTGAAAAAAAAAATCCAATTAATTTTGTTAAAAAAAAAAATATGGCTTTACAATTTATTAAAGATTTTCAAGGGGCTTCTTTTTTTAGAAATAAAATTTGTGTTTCTAAATCTGATTCTGATTTAGAAAAAATTTTTATAGAAATAGAACATAAATTATTAGAGTTACAGCAATAATCCATATAATTATTGAAAAATTTGTATAAACTTTTTTAATCATCCAAATTATTCCAAATATGATTTCTTTAAAAAAATTAATTGTATATGTTCCAATATTTTTAGGATCCTTAAGGTCTTCTAACATTTCAGAAAATAGTTCTTTATTTGTTTTTTTTCTATCAATAATTTTATCTAGGTCATTAACTTTTCCTTCAATTGCATCTAATTTTATTTTTATATTTTTTATTTCTTTTGTATTTAGTTCTGTTTTCCAATTTGGAACATATATAGTTTCTATTCCACTAAGAGATATTGTATTTTTTTCTGTAAGATATTTTGAAATTAAATATTTGATTATACTTTGTTCTGCGCATTCTTCTTTTATTACTGGTTTTTTAATAATTATATTTGTTTTTTCTGTTTTTGGGACATTTAGTTCTTCATATATTTTTGGTTTTGCATATTTAAATAGTTCAATAACTTTTTCATTTATAGAGTTATTTACAAGATTAATTGCAATTTGTCCTCTAATATGTTCAAATGAATTATTATTTTTTAAAATATCATAAAAACAGAATAAGTAAGGGGTAATTTTTAAATAAATGGCTTGTTTTTTTATATCAATGTTTTTATAGCCTTTTTTTTTAAGGCTATTTTTTAAAACATCAATTACTTCTTTTGGTCCAATTTTTATTGGAAATCTTTTTTTATTTTCTAAATCCATTTATGATTTACTTATTAATTTTTTTTATTATTTTTACTTTTTCAGGAACTAATAATAATTTTGTTTTAGACATCATTGCTAAATCTCCACCTTTATCATCAATATATATTTTTAATTGACTTATAAATTGTTTTGCTTTTTGTGGATTTCTTTTAGATATTCCATCTATATCTAAAATTACTATGTTTTTTTGTGCAAGTTCTCTGATTGTCATTTCAATTTCTACATTTGATTGTAAATTTATTGGTTTTACATAAAAATCGATTTCTTCAGGTTCTTCTTCTACATCCATATTATTTAAGAAATCATCAATATCAATTTCTTCTTTTTTTGTAAACATTTTTTCAAAAATAGCCATTTTTCCCCACCTCAAAATTGAATAAATTTATTTTAAATATTATTTTATTATATTATTATGTAACAAAATATTTAAAAAGATAGATATATTTTTTTATAACATTTTTTCATATTTTTTTTAAAATCATTCTTTTTATATATTTATTTATACTTAATATAATTATATTTAAAGTATAGTTCTTTATTTAAATAGTGTGTTTTTATGCAGAGATATTTAGTAATTCATTATAATGAAATTGGTCTTAAGGGAAAAAACAGACCTTTTTTTGAAAAAAAACTAGAATATAATATTAATAGATTACTTTTTAAGGATCTTGATAAAATTCAAAGAAGATATGGTTTGATTTATTGTAAATTAAAAGATTCTTTTGTTTTAGACAACTATTTATTTTTTTTAGAAAATTTTCCAGGTATTTCAAAGTCATATCTTTCCGTTGTTGCTAATTATGATGTAGAAGATATCAAAGAAAAGGCATTATTTTTAATTAATGAAAAATTATTACATTCAAATTTTATTTCTTTTAAAATAAATTCTAAAAGGAGTTTTAAGTCTTTTAAATATACTTCTTTAGATTTAAATATTATTATTGGAAAATATATTGAAGAAAAAACAAATCTTTGTGCAGATTTAAAAAATCCTCAAATTATTTTAAAAATTGAAGTTGGTGAAAAAGAAATATTTATTTCTTTAGATGAAATTAAAGGTATAGGTGGACTTCCAATAGGTACTACGGGAAAAGTAATTAGTTCTCTTTCTGGAGGAATTGATAGTCCAGTAGCATCTTTTGAGGTTTTAAAAAGAGGTTGTGAAGTTATTTTTGTTCATATTTATAATAATACTTTAGTTAAAGGCGAGATTATTAATAAAATTAAAAAAATAGTTTTTCAATTAAATAATTTTCAACAAAAATCAAAATTATATATTGTTCCTTTTTCTGAAATTCAAAAAAATATAATTTCTTTTATTCCTTGTGATTATAGAATGATAATATATAGAAGATATATGTTAAAGTTAATGGAACATATTGCATTAAAAGAAAATGCAAAAGCAATTGTAACTGGTGATTCATTAGGTCAAGTTGCTTCACAGACATTAGATAATTTAGGAAATATTTTTTCTTCTATTAATATGCCTATTATTTCTCCATTAATTACTTTTAATAAAGATGAAATTGTTAAAATTTCTAAAAAAATTAAAACTTTTGAGATATCTATTATCCCATATCCAGATTGTTGTTCTTTTATGATTTCTAATCATCCCCAAACAAAAGCACGGCTGGAAGATATTTTAAAATTTGAAGATATAATAAAATCTAAAGAAGCTTTATTAATTTCTAATGCAATTTCTTCTTCAGAAGTTTTTGTTTTTTGATATTAATTTTAATTTTTTTTGTTTTTTAAATAAGTAAGTTATAAAAAACCTTTTTAAGTAAAATATATTATTATGGCTGATAATATTTTTTATGAATTTTTAAATCAAGATTCTGTTTTTATAGATAAAAATAAGATTTCCCCACATTATACTCCAGACAAGCTTCCTTTTAGAGATGATCAAATAAAAGATTTATCTATGTGGCTTTCTCCTGCTTTAAAATCTCAAAAACCACATAATGTTTTTATTTATGGTAAGGTAGGTACAGGTAAAACTTCTGTTGTAAGGCATGTTGTTAATCAATTAGATCAGATTTCTATTGAAAACAAATTTCCTCTTTATCCAGTTTATTTAAATTGTAGAAATTATCAAACAAAATATGCTGTTTTATTTTATTGTGTTCAGTTATTTTATCCTGATAAAAATTTTATTGGTTATTCAAGATCTTTTATTTATGATAAGTTTTTAACATTTATTAAGGATAATAAATTAAATTTTTTAATAATTTTAGATGAAATTGATAAAATTAAAGATAAAGAAATTGACGATATAATTTATACTCTTACTAGAAGTAATGATGAGTTATTAGTTGGTTCTGTTTCAATGATTGGGATTTCAAATAATCTTTTTTTTAAATCTAGACTAGATCCTAGAACTAAAAGTTCATTATGTGAACAAGAAGCTGTATACCCTCCATATAATGCACAAGAACTTAGAGAAATATTAACTCAAAGAGTAAATGTTGCATTTAAACCAGGGGTTGTAACTTCTTCTGCAATTAATTCTGCAGCAGCTTTTGCTGCAAAAGAATCTGGAGATGCAAGAACTGCAGTTATGTTTCTTTTAAAGGCTGGTGAAATTTCTGATAGAGATAAATTAAAACAAGTAACAGATGTAGAAGTTTTAAAAGCTAAGGAAAAAGTAGAACAAGAAGTTATTAAAAGTATGGTTTTAACTTTACCTGTTCAGTTACAATTAGTTTTGTTAGCAATAACTCATAAATCAGATAATCCAAAAGGAATATTAAAAATAGATGGTTCTTTTGAAGAAAATGTTTTATATTCTGGAGAAATTTATGAAATGTATTCTTTATTAGCAGAAAAGTATGATGAAAAACCTGTTTCTATGAGATGGTTTAGAGAATATATTACAGAACTTGAAACATATGGTTTTATTACAACTATGCAATCTGGAAAAGGTGTTAAAGGTAATACTACTTTAATAAAATTAGGTGTTGATTCTAAAACTATTCAAAATTTATTATTAAAAGAGTTTGAGGCTTAATTTTTTATTTTAAAAATAATTTATCCAAATAATGTTAATTTTAAATATCCAATATATGGTATTTTTCCAATTTTTTTACCAATAAGTCTTTCTATGTTTACGGGATATACATTTAGGCATGGTTTTCTAATAGTTTGTGTATTTATATCTATTTCACAGTCTTGATCAATTAATTTATTTGTTTCTTGGTTATCTCCTTTTGTAATAACAAATGTACCATCATTTGCTTCTATTATTAAAATTATTCTGTGAATTATTGCTTTTCCATTTATATTTGATTTATAAACTACAACATCATATTTATTTTTTATAGCATCTTCTACAAGATATATTTCTTCATTTATTTTTAATGATTTTACTTCTAATGTTTGATTTTCATATATATATTCTATTTCTGCAAATTCCGCTAAATCTTTATAAGTTATATTATCATTTATTTTTACTTTTTGTGCATGTAGATTTTTTGCTCCTGATAAAATTACTATGTCTCCTCTATAAAAAGATGGTTCCATAGATCCAGATACAACTGTTGCAAAAGGAAGTGTTGTTGCAAGAATTAGTCCTGCTAGTTTATAAATTATAAATGCAAGAATAAATGAATATAATAAATATACAATCCAATATATTATTTTTATTTTTAGTTTTTTAGGTTCCCCAAAGTGTTTTAATAAAAATATATCTATATATGTATAAGGGTCTATATATTTTAAATATTTTTTTAGATTCATTTTATTCTTTTTTTGAAATTGCTTTTTCTAATTGATCTAATATATTTTCTAGGTTTTTTTCTGCTTCTTCGATATAATTTAATAATAAGTCTTTTGCATTACCTGTTTTTACTTTCATATAAAAATTAAATTCTGGTTTTAAATGATCTGCTTTTTTAATTGCAACAAATTCTACTTCTTTTTGATTGTTTGCAATTTCTTCTATTAATTTATAGATTGCAATATCTTCTTCTTTTATAGTTAATTCTATTTCTTCTTTTGATATGTTATTTATTTCAATTTCCATATTTTATTCACATTTTACCTACTTTTCTTGGTTGTAAAGTTTTACAATATAAACATTTTATTTGAGTTGTATTTAAATTTAGTGGTTTTTTACATTTAAAACAATTTGCTTTTACTACGCCTAATCCATCATTATTTGTTGTAACTTTATATCCATATTTATCTTTTTCTGTTATTAATACTTTTACAATATCATCTTTTTTAATTAAATCACTTGCTTTTTCAACATATTCATTTGTAATATTGCTTACAAATAAAATTGCAGTTGTACTTGGTGTTAATACTTGATTTTTATTTGTAGTTTGTAGTTCAATTATTGCAATTTTATCAGTTACATTTAATACTTTTCCAAAAACAATATCTCCTTCTTTAATAATTTTTTTTTTTGGAATATTTTCTATAATTTTTTTTTCTTGGTTCAAATAATATCACATATTTTTACTTTTTATATTTTTTAAATTAGATTTAATAAAATAAGTTTTTAATATATTATTTATAATTGGAAATATTTATATAGAGTTTCTTTATAATAATTATTTGATAAACTATGGTTTTAGAATTAATTACAAATTTTTCAAGATTAAGGCATAGACCTTTTTTAATGTTTTTTGAAGCATTTTTTATAACTATTATTTCTGTTATTTTTTCTACTTTGCTTTTTCCAAAAGAATTTTGTTCTATTGGTATTCTTGCTTTTATAACTATTGGTATTTTACCTTTATTTAATAAACTTTATTCTTATGATTCTTATATTTATAGTTTTAATAGATCTTTTTTTAAAAGGCATGAAAAAATAATTAAATTATTATTTTATTTTTTTTTAGGTGTTTTTTTAGCATTAGTTTTAATTTTTTTTATATCTTCCCCTCAAATTAAAGAAAAAATGTTTTATACTCAAATTACTGAAGTTTCAGAAATTTCTGAAATTAGAGCACAAATAACTGGAGATTTTAATTTTAATTCAGTTTCTTCTTTTCAAAAAGCTTTTATAGAGATTTCAAAAAATAATTTAGGAGTAATGTTTACTGCGATTTCTTTATCTTTTTTTTATGGGGCAGGAGGTTTATTTTTAATTGTTTGGAATGCATCTATTCTTTCCTTTGTAGTTATTCAAGATATTCTTTTATCTTTTGCTTCTGTATCGCAAACTGGTATTTTATATTTTTTAAAGGGTATTTTTTATTCTTTTATTAATTTTTTAGGATATTTACCTCATGGTATTTTTGAATTTTTAGCATATTTTTTTGCATCTGTTGCAGGTGCTATTTTTGCAAGAGATTTATTTAAAGGTATTTTTTCTACAGAGTTTGCAGGTATTGCATTAAAGGATTTTTTATTAATGATTATAATTGCTTTAATTTCTTATTTTTTAGGAGTTTTAATTGAATCTTTGTATTTTTTATAGTTTTTTTTAAATACCCTTAACCCATACCTATTTAAATCTTTTTTTTAATATTATTTTTGATAACTTATGTTTTTAAACTTTTTACCCTTTTCAAAATCCAAATCTATAAGTCCATTGATCGCAACCGTTTTAATAATTTTAATATCTT
>JAQVTI010000041.1 GCA_028700115.1 Candidatus Iainarchaeum sp.
ACTTTATGTGTTTTATTACTTTATTATAATATACAAATAGGCTTCGCGCAAACAGTTGTGCAGGAATTCCCGAGTGGTCAAAGGGGCACGGCTAAGAACCCTGTGCTTAGTGCTTCGCAGGTTCGAATCCTGTTTCCTGCATTTTTTTCTTTTTTAAGTTCAAATCTTGTCTGGAGCTGTCTTGCACTTTTAACTTTTAGTTCAAAGCTCAAGGCACTTATTTTTAATGTTAGAAAAATAATTTTAATAAGCTGTATAAAAATTAGATAATATTAGAATTTAAACGCTTTTTTTAAAAAGATTGTGGGGCTAAATATTTTAAATTATATTATTAAAGATTATAGTTATTTATCTGGACGTATGTGGTCTAAAACCCAGAAATTAACCTCTTTTTCTTCTTTGGTTTTTAATATAGAAAAACACGATCTTTGATTGGTCCCATTATATTTGTCTTTATAAGTTCGTATTGATTTAGTAGGAATATTTCCAATATTTTGAAATGTAACTCCAAATTCTTCAAATTGCTGTTTGCATTTTAGAAAATATAAATATTCTGATAATCCTTTATATTTAGTAATTACTTTAGAACTTAAGCTTATTGCATACCTTTTATCTAAAGATAATTCGTATAAGCAGAAACCAATAATTGAGTTAGTGATATTATCTTTTATTACTATTCCGTGTAAATTTGTATTTTCATTAGTAAAGTAGTAGTTTATCCACCAACTATCTCGGTTAATATTGGCTAATTTTTTATTTCTTATGTTTGTGGCTTCAGTTACCCAACGATTTAAAAATTCTAAAATTTCTTCTTTTTTAATTGTTTGAGTATTTAAATTTAGAATGTTGATATTATGATTTTTACCTTTATTAATTTTAGTTCTTAAATTCTTAAATGTCGCTCCGTTTAATTCAACAACATTTTTATTATTTAATATAATATCTGTAGAAAAAAAACGCGGTTTAGATATATCTACCCTAGATAGAGGTAAAAACGACACACAAACAATATCATAGTTATTTAAAATTGTGTATTCTTCTTTTGGGTATTCAAATAAAAATCTTATTTGGATTTTATCTTTATCTTCATAAAAAATATTTTTGATTTTATTATTTTCAACAATTAAAAATAAATTTTTTTTGTCTGCTAGAAATTTGATTTGATTAATTGTTTCAAAGTACCCGTAGTGTTCTTCTAATTTTATTTCATTAAAATAAATCTCTAGTAATGAATCAAATTTAGATTCATATTTTTTTATATCCATTGATAATCTCTTTAAAAAATTCACTTCTTTGTTTTACACCGCGTTCAAAATTATCGTTTGTAACTTTTTCTTTTGAATTATTAGACATTTTTTTATAATCTTCTATATTTATCTGATTAGAATAATTTAATTTTGCAGTATAATCTTTTATATCTAAGGGGTTTACTTTTATGTAGGTGTCTTTAAAATTGGGGAGATTTTTTAATTGATTACTCAAAATACAAACACTGCCAACAGACATTGCTTTTTTCATTTAATCACCTTATTTAATAATACTTAAACAAATATTTTTAAATGTATTTATGGAATATAAAATATAGGAGAACACTATGATAAAACTAATAATTTTTGATTTATGGAAAACTTTAGCATTTAGAGATGTAAAATATAGCAGTACTACAAAAATGCTTGAAGTTACAAAAGTAAATATCCCTAAAGATAAATTTGTAAAAATCTTTGAAGAAACTTTACAAACCAGAAAATGGAAAAAAGAAGAGTCTGCATATAGATTATTATGTAAAAATATGGGTTTAAAAGTTACTAAAGAAAATGTTTCTCTTTTAATGAAAATTAGAAAAGATGCAGAGAAAAAAACCAAATTATTCAAGTACAGTATAAAACTATTAAAGCAATTACAAAAAGCAGGATATAAAACAGCACTAATTTCAAATACAAGTGTATTTGCAATTGAAGAAATAAAAAAAACTAAGCTTTTAGATTATATTGATTATCCAGTATTTTCATTTAATGTTGGGGTAATAAAACCAAACAAAAAGATATATCTTGAAGCATTAAAAAAGGCAAAATGTAAGCCAAAAGAAGCATTAATGATTGGAGATAAGCTTATTGATGACGTTTTGCCACCAAGAAAGCTAGGAATAAATGCTATACATTATAAAGGAAACTATGAAGAACTTAAAAAAGAACTAAAGAAATTTAATATTTTAGTAAATTAAATAAAAATACACCATATTAAATCTTAATAATTTATTAAAAATAATAAGATTCTGTTGTTTTTCTTTAGGTTTTAGTTTATTTTTTATACTTTTTCGTGCGCTTTTAATTTTTGGGTAATAGTAAGCCAGAATCGATTTTTATATTTTTTTGTTATTCTATTTCTATATAAATATAATGGTATTTAAATATCTTTATTTTATTTATTTAATACAAAGTCTAATAAAATGGAGTATTTAAATTGAAAATAACAAATAAAGAAATTAAAAAGATATTTTATATTAATCTTAAAATTACACCAAAGGAAATATCAAAAATACGTGTTAGTATTTCTAAAAATATTTATGATATAGATAATAAATATATTTTAAAAATAAGTAATGAAACAAACAAAATAACTTTAAAGAAAGCTTATTTTTTAATGACTTTTTTTAAAAATAAAATACCTTGCCCAAAAGTAATTTGTTTTGATGATTCTAAAAAAATAATTCCATATTGTTATGGAATTTATGAAAAAATAAAAGGAGAAAATCTTATTAATATTTGGCACGATTTAACCGATAAACAAAGAGAAATAGCTGTTAAACATATTTGTAATAAATTGTTATTGCCATTATACACTACAGAATATGATTCCAGATTTAAAAAATTTGCGCGTGGTAGATTTGGGTTAAATCCAAATATTAATTGGCATGATGCATTTACATTTGAAATAAATAATAAATTAAAGGATATAAAAAAGAAGAAATTATTGCCCCAAAAGCAAATTAACAGAGTAAATAATTTTATTTTAAAAAACAAGTATTTATTATACGAATCTAATTTAAAATTAACATATTGGGATTTAAATTTTAATAATATAATTATAGACCCAAAAACAAAAAAAATTGCAGGATTTATTGATTTTGATGCAATATGTTATAGTAGTATAGATTATCCTTTATTAATGATTAAGAGAATGAGTATAGAACCAGAATTTTTTGCAATGAATTTATTTAAATATATTAAAAAAAAAGATTATAAATCATTAATGAAATTATTTCAAAAATATAATCCCGATATGTTTAAATTTACTGATTTAAGTATAAGATTAGATTTATATTTACTTGAAAGGAGATTGAGATTTCTTTT
>JAQVTI010000042.1 GCA_028700115.1 Candidatus Iainarchaeum sp.
ATTATCTTATATTATATACAAAAGCTTTAGAGAAAAACATATTTAATAATATTAAAGATGATATTTTAAATAAATTTATAGTGGATAATGATTTGTTTAATAGGTTGAAGTATTATTTTGAAAAAGAGTAAATTTGAGTAGTTTGCTTAAGCTTTAGAGTGTGTATTTTAATATTAGTTAATTATAAATATTGTTTATATCCTATTATATATATGCCTAAAAAAATTATAATTAATGAAAAAGATAATAAAAGTGAAAATAAGAAAAAAAATAAGGACGAAAATCAAAAAGGTAATTTGTTAAAACTAATAAATAAAGAAGGTTTTTTATTAGAATTAAAAACAAAACAAATACTTATTAATCAAAAATATTCTTTTATGTCCCAAAATCAAACTTTTTTTTGGAATAACAGAAATCATGAAATTGATTTTTTATATAAAATAGATAATTTAAATTTAATTATAGAATGTAAAAAAACAAGTTATTCTTGGTTTTTTTTTAAATGTGAAGAATCTCTTAATACAATAAATTTTAAATCAAATTTAAAAGTTCCGTATAATAAAGTAGATCCTCTTAAATTGTATTCTTTAAGTAATGTTCCTTCAAGTGAAAATAAAAGTTTTGGTATTTTTAAAGATAATGCTTATTTTGATAATGGATTTAATTTATCGAATATTACTTTAGTTGAAAAAATATTAGCTATACAATTAGATGATAAAAATTATCCTGTTTATAAAGATAATAAATCTTTTCTAAGTATACAAAATAACAGAAATGATATTAATGATGCTATTAATCAAGTAATTGGGAATGTAGAGGGGGTTATTAATTATTTTAAAGATACATCTTGTTTTGTAGTTGAAGATAATTCTGATATTAATAATTTAATTGATTCTGATGTTGATAATTTAATTGATTCTGATAATAATATTATACAAGAAATTAATAATAGTTTAATAATTCCAATAATAGTTACTAATGCAAGACTAATTGTAACAAAATTTTCAAAAGATTCTATAAATACTAATATTGATCTTGAATTAGATAAAGTTAACTTTTTTGAGTATGATTTTTTAGCTATTAACTCAAATAGTATTATCAATTTGCCTCTTTGGAATTCAGATAATAAAAAAACATATTTAGATTCTGTTGATAAAACTGTTTTTATTGTAAATATAAATTTCTTAAATGCCTTTATAAAAGACATTTTGCCTTTAATTTCTGTCGAGTTTAATAAAAAGAAAGATTTTTATGTCTGATAAAAATAAAATAAAAAAAGAGTTATCTAAATTAGATTTAATTTTAATATTAATATTAGTTGAATTATTTTTGAGTTTAATTTTAAGGGTAATTGATTTACTATTAAATTTAAATATAACTTTAGATATTTATTTATTAATAATTTTTTTTTCCCTTTTTGGATATTATTTTTTGGTTTTATTTTTGTACCTGCCAGAATAATCTATTATTTTATTTCTAGACTTATATTTAATTATTTTTTTAAAAATATACTTGTAAATAAATTAACAAAAACAATATTAATTGTAGGGATAGATAGTTATAATGTTAGTTATTTATATAATCCTAATTATGGCCTAGAACTTTTAACTATTATACATTTTTTTAAAATAAAAAAAGAAAAATTTTCATTATATTTTATTAAAAAAAAAGAAGATTTAGATAATATTATGTATTCTGATATTGTAAAAAATATTTATTTATTAGGTCATGGAAGAAGGCATGGTTTTAAATTAAATGATTTTGAAATGATTAATTATTGTGAATATAAGGATTGTAGTAAAAATTTTGTTTATCAGTTACATTGCAATGATAAATATGGATGTTCTTTAATAGATTATGTTGTTCCTAAATTTAATAAAAAGAAATGTTTAAATAATTACGAAGTTACTACTGAATTTAAGATAAATAAATTATTTTTACAAAAAATTAAAAAAATTAAAAAAATAAATTTTTATGATTTAATTATTTGTTATTCACTTTATATTTTTTTGATTTTATCTTTTATTATATGGATATTTTTACTTTATCTTTTATTTTATCCTATATTATTATAATTTAATAATGGCTTTTTATTATACTATTTTTAAATATTTCTTAACTAATAATAATTATGATGATATTAGGTTTAGGTAGATCTGGTGTTCATATAATGGAAAAACCTTTAAAAGATATTAGTGATTTAGATATAGATTCAAAAGTTGCTAGTTATATTTTATCATTTATACATATCGAAGAGAAAACAAATATTATTCTATATACTTTTCATAATTTGTTATATTTTTCAACACCTAATTTTAAAAAATTTAATTCATTAAATGAATTTACTAAAAAAAACAATTTAGCTTATTCTACAAAAATAAGTCTAATTTATAGATTGTTTTCATTAGTTAATAAAGAAGAATATAATCTATTAAAAGAATTATCAGAGATTAGGAATATTTTAATCCATAATTTATACATTAATGAAATAGAAAAAATAATAGAGGGGCAACCATCATTTGTAAAAGAAATTATTAGTGATTTTAAAAATGAAGAAAACATTAAAAAATACAAATTAAAGATAATAGAAGCATATAAAATATTAAATAGAGTTGAAATTGTTATTAGTTTAATTTATAGTCTTAATTTTGAAGAGAAATCAAGAATAACTTGTGAATTACAAAAATTATTAAATAAAGAAAAAATAACTCTTGAAGAAATTCTTTCTAAAATAAATATGAATATATTGATAAAAATAAATACTGAAATTCTTTCTGAAGATTATAAAAAAGAAATAATTAAATTATATTTATCTAAAATAAAATTAGATGAAAAAACACTATGGGATAAAATTAAAGATAAAATTGATACTAATAAGTAACGGTTTATATAATAAATGTATCTATTTTATCTATTTTTAAAATAAAACCCCCATAATAAGCTCAATCCAATCCCTAATAATATTAAAATCCAACCAACACCAATAGTTTTTAAAACTCCTGAATAGCCTAACAATAAGAAAATGACCCCTGAAACAATTAATGTTGCTGGAGCTGTTTTAGGTTTAAAAATTGTTTTTATATCCATAAATATATTAGAATAATACATTTTAAAAACTAAATTTTTATTTTTAGTTAATATTTATGTACTTTTAATTGTATAAACCATTTATAAATATTTATATATATAATTTATATATGGCTAGACCTAAGAAACTTGAGAAAAACAAGAAGATTTTTGTTCCAATTACCCTGGATAAAAATATATATTTTTACTTAAAAAAGAGAGATGTTAAGATATCTACATACATTACCCAAG
>JAQVTI010000006.1 GCA_028700115.1 Candidatus Iainarchaeum sp.
TTTATGATGCACGAGATGCTTGTGAATCTATTGGCGGTCATGTAATGACTAATGAAGAGCATATGACCATTTTAAGAAATTTAGAAAGAGTTTCTGAAAATTGGTCTGGAGGCGAAATCGGTTCTGGATATCTCCCAAGAGGTAATTCTTCTTCAAGTGATGCAATGAATAGTACTGATGAATTATCAGGGGTTACAAAACGTACTCTTAAATTAACTAATAATGAATATATTTGGGATCTTTCAGGAAATGTGTGGGAATGGGTTGATAAAACTTTAGATGCTTCAGAAGAACCTTATGGTGAGACTTTACCTTCAAGTACTGGTGAATGGATTGAATATTTTACAGGTGTAGATGGTTATAAATCTTTAACTAATTTAAATAGTTTAGATTATAAAGATATTTTTTTAATAAATAAAACTTATAATACTACTCAAAGTATTGGAAGACTTAATACTGATGCAGGAGATAGTGGTGATCGTGCTTTTTTTGTGGGTGGTTATTGGCACGATGGTTCTCATGCCGGAGTTCTATCTCGGCTTTTGAACCTTGGTCCTTCCACCCGGAGCTCTTCCATCGGCTTTCGGTGTGTAGTAGTTCCATAAAAAAGGATTTGATATTTTTCCATCTGGTATCTTGACGGGATAGACGGCAAGACGGCAAGACGGATTTGGCGAAGTTGTTAATGCCTGAAACTTGCAAAAATTTGTTTTCTTGCCTTAAGGCAAGGTTCAAATTTTTGCTAAAGCTTTTTGAAAGTAAGGCTTATTTCTAATATTTTTTAAAAGATTTTTCATCTTTGTTTCTACATTTATATAAATTTATTTTTCTTCTTAGTTTTTATAGTTTTTTAAAATATCTTTACACTTTTAAATCTTTTCTTATATATTATATATTATGTATGAAGTTTCTTGGAATGAATTTGAATCTTTGGCATTAGATCTTGCAAAAAAAATTGATGTTTCTAGTATGAATTTTGATGCAATTGTTTGTGTTAGTAGAGGTGGGTTATTGTTAGGTCGAATACTTTCTTCTGCTTTAGATCTTCCATTAGGTGTTATTTCTGCAAAAAATATTGATGGGAAATATTTTGTTGATAATTCTATATCTTTTTTATATGATATTGAAGGCAGTATTTTATTAGTTGATGATGTTTTTGAAGAAACTTCAAAAATAATTGTAAATTTATTAAATAAAAATTATAATAAAATTGAAAAAATTTGTCTGGCTAGTATTTTTTATAAATCTAAAAATATTTTTAAACCAGATTTTTTTATTTCAGAAATTAAACATTCTTTAGATATTGTTTTTCCATATCAAGAAAATGTAATTTTTTCAAGATATAAATATAAGGAGTAGTTATATATGGTTTTTAAAAAGAAAATTTCAAAATCAAAAATAAATTTTAATAAAAGTATTTCTAAAAAAAAGGTTTTTTTTAGAAGTAAATTTTTTAATTTATTAATAATTTTAATAATTTTAATATTATTTTTATTTTTAATTTCTATTTTAAATTTAAATAATGAAGAGAAAGTTATTAATCAAAATATTTTTAAACATCTAGATAGTTCTTCTCCACAGCAAGATATTGATAATTTTTTAAATAAATTATTAAATAATAATAATGAATATATTATAGAATATTCTTCTAATTTAAATGATGTTATTTCAATTAATCAAATAGAACAGGCAAATATAGATTCTTTAAAGAAAAGATATTTTTTTTTATTTTCTGAAGATGTTTTAGATGAATATTCTTTTAAATATCCTGTTATTGGGGATTATATTGTTGAATATGATTCTGCAATTATTGTATATAATTATAATTTAGATGTTGTAAAAAGTTTTTTTATAGTTCAGGCTATTTCTAATTAGCCTTTTTCTTATTTTCATATTTTATTAAATTAATGATTTTTATGGATGAAACTGAATTAATTCTTTTAAAAAGAAAATTAAAAAATTTAAAACATTATAGAGGGCAAGGTACTCAATTAATAAGTTTATATTTACCTCCAGATGTTGATCGAAGTTCTGTTACAAAACAACTTACTGATGAAATAAGTCAATCATCAAATATAAAAAGTGCTCAAACTAGAAAAAATGTACAATCTGCTCTTAAAAGAATTACTAATTATTTAAAACAAATAGATTTTAATCTTCCAGAAACAGGGCTTGTTCTTTTTTCTGGAGAAGTTTCTACAAATCCATCTAAGTCTGATATTATTCTTTTAGATATAGTTCCCCCAAAAAAATTAACTACAAAGCTTTATTGGTGTGATTCTTCATTTCATTTACTTCCTTTAGAAGAAATGGCAGAGACTGATGAAGTTTATGGAATTATTGCAGTTGATAAAAGAGAAGCGACAATTGCTGTCTTAAGAGGTAAAAGTTTAGAAATGCTTGATAGAGAAACCTCTGGTGTTCCTGGAAAAACAAGAGCAGGGGGGCAATCTGCTCATCGTTTCGAAAGACTTAGAGAAAAGGCTGCAGAGGATTTTTTTAAAAGAGTTGGAGAAAAAGTAAACGTTGCATATTTAAATGAGCCTAAACTAAAGGGTATGATTATTGGTGGACCTGGGCATACTAAATTAGAATTTATTGATCATAGTAATTTAGATCATAGAATTAGAGATAAAATTTTAGGAACTATAGATGCATCTTATACAGATATAGCAGGGATTAAAGAAATTTTAGATAAGTCTAATGATATTTTAAAAGAAGTAAGTGCTATTAAAGAAAAAAATTTAGTAAATAAATTTGTTGAAAATGTTGCAAAAAATAATCTTGCAACATATGGATTTAGAGAAGTATTAAATGCATTAAATATTGGACAAGCAGATACTGTTTTAATTTCAGAAGGAATTGAATGGGTTATTCTTAAGTTTAAATGTATTGATTTTGATAAAGAATTTATAAAGATTGTAAAAGATAGAGATTTAGTTTCTTCTGTAGAATCAGAAGTTTTATCTTCTTCTAAAGATTGTGATTCTAAAAAAGCTGAGTTACTTGAAGAAATTGATTTTTATGATTTTTTTGTAGAACTTACAAGAGAAACAAGTTCTAAGGCTATATTAATTTCTACTGAAAGTGCAGAAGGTAAATTATTTCTAGATGCTTTTGGTGGAATTGGGGCTTTATTAAGATATAAAATTTGATTAATAATGGAATTTAAATATATAACAGATACCCCATCTCTTGGAGGTCGAATTAAAAATTTTGCAGAAGATTTTGTTGTTTGTGAGATTGGAAAAGATTATTCTACTTATGTTAAATATTTGCCAGATAAAAAGGTTGAAGAAATAAACTGGGATGATGTTTTTAATCAAAATACAGAAAATAAAGATTTTTTAATTCTTACAATGGAAAAAATTAATCTTTCAACTACAACTGCAATAAGTCAGATGTCTAGATTTTTAAGACTTTCAAAAAAAAGAATTTCTTATGCAGGTTTGAAAGATAAAAGAGCAATGAGTTCTCAAAAAATTTCTTTGTATCAACCTGAAAAAGAAAGGCTTTCTAAATTTTATTTTAAAAATATAAAAGTATATGACCCTGTTTGGTCAAATGATAAAATAGATATTGGTGATTTAAAAGAGAATCATTTTATAATAACAATTAGGCAAATAGAAAATAAAACTGAAGAAGAAATTAAAGAAATAATTTTAAATTGTATACAACAAATTAATAAAAAAGGGCTTATAAATTATTTTGGTGAACAAAGATTTGGTGGGATTAGAGATATTACTCATAAGGTAGGTAAGCTTGTTTTACAAGGGGATTATAAATCTGCAATAATTTTATATTTAACTGAAACTTTTGATTTAGAAAGAGAAGATATTAAACAAGCAAGACTTGCTTTAAAACAAGATTTAGATTTTCCAAAGCATGCAGCTCATTTTCCTTCAAAGACAGGTTATGAAAGTGCAATTTTAAATTATCTTGCAAAAAATCCAACCGATTTTTTAGGTGCATTTAAAATACTTCCAAAGTCTATTCAATATCTTTTTACACATGCATATCAGTCTTATTTATTTAATGAATTAATTAATTTAAGAATAGATCGAGGATATGGTATTGAAAAAATAGATGGGGATAGGTTAGATAAAAATGGGGTTGTTTTATTACCTTTATTTGGATATGAATCTTGTTTTTCAAAAGGACTTGCTGGAGATTTAGAAAAAGAAGTTTTAGATAGAGAAGGTATTACCTTTAAATATTTTTTTAATAAAGATCATTCTGTTTTTTCTAGTAAAGGTGAGTTTAGAAAAATAAAAACAGAAGTTAGAGATTTAAAGCTTTTAGAAGTTTCTGATGATTTAAAAAATAAAGAAGAAATGAATAATCCTAAAAAAGCAATTGTTTCATTTATTTTAGATAAGGGTCAATATGCTACTGTTTTTCTAAGAGAAATTATAAAAAAAGAAATAATTGGTTAAAAGTCTTTAAGGCTTTCCTTTCTTTTATTTTCGTTTTGTTCTATATTTTTTTTAAAGTCTATTTTTAATTCTTCTAAAATACTATATCCTATTTTTCCAATAATTTCAATTATTTTTTCTGGTTTTCTTTTAATATCATTTATTCCTTTAATTCCTGCTATAAATAGTCTTCTTGCTCTAATACGTCCTATATTTTTTAAACATACTAGTTCAACTAGTTCTTTTTTAACTCCATATTTTAATCTAATTCCTATAGTTTTATATTCTTTTGATAAATATGTATTTTGTTTATTTTGTTTTATAAGTTCATTTACACAATAAATTATCCATTCGGCTTTTGAAATTATATTTCTTATTTCTCCAGGAGATGTATTGTATTCTGAAATTATTGTATCTTCATTTGTTTCATTTATCCATTCTAATAACATTTTTGCTTCATATATTTTATTTAAGAGATATATATCTTCATATTCAAAATATATTTTTTCTTTTAAATGTTCAAATATATTTAATAAAATTATTTCTTTTTCTTTTTTAAAGTTAAGATAGTTTTTCATCTCACTTGTATTTATAATTGTATAAAGCATTTCTAGTTCTTCTATTTGTTTATCTTTTTTAATATTTATATCTTCTAATATACAATGTGCAGAATAAGGGTCTATATATAAATAACATACTTTTTTACCTAGTTCTGTAATTTTTATTTCTTCTTCAATACTTTCTAAAAAGCCATCTTCTATAAATTCTTTTAATATTTCTATAATATTTTTTTCAATTTTATATGTATCTCCAAATGTATGATAGTAAAATGTATATGATATATATTCTATAATTTCTTTAAAATTTTTAAGTTGATTTATTAATATCATTGTAAGTAAATGCATTCGTAAAATAATAAATTTAGATAATTGTGATTCAATATCTTCTGGTTTTCCATTAATATATGTTTCATATATTTTAGAAACATCATTTTCTTTTAAAGATACAGCAATAGCTTGTCCACTTTTATCATATTTTGGTCTTCCTGCTCTTCCTGCCATTTGCATAAATTCATTTACTTTTATAGGAGTCATTTTGCCTTCATTAAATCTATATATATTATTTATAATTACTCTATAGGCTGGAAGATTAATTCCTGCTGCAAGTGTTGGAGTTGCAAATATTATTTTTATATTTTTTTTCTTAAATTCCTCTTCTATAATTTCTCTTTGTAAATGTACTAACCCAGCATGATGAAATGCAAGTCCATTTTTAACAGCATTACTTAGTTCTATACATTGTTTAGTTGGTTGTTCTAATATTTGTCCAAGATTTAATGCGATTTTATTTAACTTTTCTGAATCAATAAATTCTAAACTTGTTTTGGCATATTTTTTACAAAATGACATTGTATTTTTTCTAGAGTTACAGAAAATAATTATTTGCTTTTGTTTTTTTAATGTGTCTTTTATTATTCCTGAAAGTGTTTCTTTTTCTTTTTCTAATTCTATTTTGTTTTCTTCAAAATATATATTATTTTCATAAAGTACCCCAATTTCTAATGGTACTGGTCTATAATTTATATTTATTAATTTTGCATTCATCCATTCTGCAAGTTCTTTTGAGTTTCCAATTGTTGCAGATAGCCCTAATAATGTTATTTCTTTATAATTTCTTTTAAGATAAGTTATTATTGATTCTAAACTTGCCCCTCTTGAATTTCCAAGTTCATGAATTTCATCAATTGTAATTAATCCAATTTCTTTTATCCAAGATAAATTGTGTCTTAAAATAGAATCTAGTTTTTCATATGTCATAAATAATATGTCTAAATTTTCTAAATATTTTACTGATTCACTAAAATCTCCTATTGATATTCCTATATTTAAATTAAATTCTTTTGCATATTTTTTTTTAGTTTCTTTAAAATGTTCTGAGGTTAATGCTTTTAATGGAGATATATATATTACTTTTTTGTTTTTATTTTTAATACAATCAAGCATATATATTTCAAAAACTGTTGTTTTTCCAGAAGCAGTAGGTGTTGTAATTAATGTATTTTCTCCAATATTTGTTATTGCTTTTTCTTGCATTGGATTTAGTTTTTCAAATTTATTTATTTCTAATATTTTTTGAATTATTTCTTTTGTGTGCATCTATATATTCTGTTATAGAAAGTATTAAAATATTCTTTGTTTTATATATTTATATTATTTTTAATAAATTTATTTTAAATTTTATTATAAAAAGTGATATTTATGTCTAAAATTGGTTTAAATAAAAGAGATTTAAAGAATATTTCTTATAGATTTAATCAAAATTCTAAAAAAAATAATACTTCTAAAATTTTTGAAAATAAATTAGATCTTGCCAATTTAAATATTTCTAAATCTGTATTTAAAGATGAAATTAATAGTTGTATACGTTCTGGGAATTATTTGCATTTGGAAAAATATTTAAATCAAAAGTTAAATTTAGATCTAAAGTCTCAAAATGTAAGATTTAAACTTTTAAATAAGTTAGAACATACTTTTATTGAGTATATGCTTGAAAATCTCCCAAATGGTGGAAAAATTACTGATAAGCAGGTTATTTTTTTAAATAATAAATTTTATGCAAATCTTATTAATCTTCGTGTTAGAAAAAAAATAACTTATGAAGAGTTAAATAAAAGAAATATTTCTTTTTTAAAAATGCTTAAAACTATTTCTACAAAGGTTGAGTTAGTAAATTTTTTAAATACTCAAATTTCTATTATTGAAAAAGAAATAAAGGGTTAAAAAAAATATATTTTTATGAAATTTATATAAAAAGTAACATTTATAAGCTATTTGTTTCATAAATATTTATTAAATCTTTTTTTGATTTTTCTATGTTTTCAAAATTTTTTATAAACTTTTATAGTTTTAAAGAAAATCTTTATTATTTTTATAGTCTTATAAATATACAAATAAATAAATCTGATTAAATATGATTCAAAATAAAAATATTATTCAAATAGATCTAATTTTAAAAGATAATGATTCAAAAGAAATTTTAGATACAACTTTTGAAAATGTTGCAAAAGAAAGTGGATTAAATATAAAATCTGGATTTAAACCATTAAATTTTATTTTTGGAACTGGTGAACTTTTAAAAGGTGTAGAAGAAAATATTAAAGATTTAGAAGAAGGTAAATCTAAAACTTTTATTTTAAAACAAGATCAAGCTTTTGGAAAGAAAGATCCTTCTAAAATAGAACTACATTCTTTAAATGATTTTAAAAAGGAAAATATAAAACCAGAACCTGGTATGGTTTTAAACTTTGGAAACAAAGCTGGTAAGATAATTAGTGTTTCTGGTGGGAGAGTAAAGATTGATTTTAATTCTTTATTTGCTGGAAGAGATTTAGAATACACTATTACATTAAATAAAATTATTTCTGAAGATAAAGACAAAATACCAGCTCTTTTAGAGAAAGCATTTTCTTTTATTCCAAGAAATCAATTAAAATATGTTGTAGATGATTCTAAAAAGATAGTTGACGTGCATATACCTTTAGGTATGCCTGTAGAATTAGATTATTATAAACAATTATTTTCAAAAATGGTTTTAGATACAACTACATATGATTCTATTAAATTTTCTCAAAATTTTTATAGAGATGAACAAAAATAATCTTTTTAAAAATATTATAAAATGGGTGGATTAATTTGTCTGAAGATATAAAATTTATGAAAGGAACAACAACTTTAGGTATTGTTGCAAAAGATGGTATTGTTCTTGCTGCAGATATGAAAGCTTCTATGGGTAATTTTGTTGCAGATACTTCTGCTTCTAAAATATATACAATAAATGATCATATTGCTTTAACTCTTGCTGGTTCTCAAGGAGATGCTTTAACTTTAATAAGGCATTTAAGAAATAATGCTAATCTTTATGAATTAGAACATAAAAGACCTTTAAGTACAAAATCTTGTGTTGCTCTTTTAACAGGAATTTTAAATTCAAATAAATTTAGACCTTTTTATACTCAATTTATTATAGGTGGTACTGATGGTGAGCTTCATTCTTTAGATATGGTTGGTGGATCTAGTAAAACAAATAGTTTTGCAGTTTCTGGTTCTGGTTCAGAACTTGCAATTAGTGTATTAGATAATAAGTATACTCCTAATATTACTGTAAAAGATGCAATTTCTTTAGCAAAAGAAGGAATTTCTGCTGCTAAGAAAAGAGATATTTATTCTGGTGGAGATGGTATTAATATTTTTGTTATTAAAAACGATTCTATTGAGGAATTACCTATCTCTAAATATAAAGAATAATTTTTTTTAATTTTTAATTTATTTTTTTAAATCAAATTATTTTTTAATTTTATTTTTTAATTATATAAATTTGTTTTTTTAATAAAACAATATTTAATTATACAAAATTTTTTTATAAAATGTGATACATATGAATTTATTCGATGATATTAAAAAACAAGTTTCTGATAAACTTAATGAAAAAAAAGTTAATTTTTCTAAAATTGAACCAGAAGGTTCTGAAATAGCAATATATACTTCAGATCCCTCTTCTTTTTTTGAAAATAAAACTATTGTTGGAGAAGTTGCTGAGCTTTTAAAAAAAAGAATAAACATAAGAACTGATAAAAATCATCTTATGGATCCTTTGAAAGCTTTAGAAATTATTCAAAAAATTATTCCAGAAGATGCTGGTATTAAAAATATATATTTTGATTCTTATTTTTCAGAAGTAGTTATTGAAGCAAATAAACCTGGTGTTGTAATTGGTAAACAAGGAGATGTTTCTAAATCTATTATTAAACAAACAAAATGGATTCCAAAAATAATTAGAGCCCCAAGTGCACCTTCTGAAGTTTTAAAAAAAATTAGAAATATTTATTTAAAAAATGGTAGTGAAAGAAAACAATTTTTAAAAGATGTAGCTTATAGGATATATACTCCTCTTGTTAGTCAAAAAGATTGGGTTAGAGTTACTGCTTTAGGTGGTTTTAGAGAAGTTGGAAGAAGTTCTATTCTTTTAGAAACCCCAGATACTAAAATTCTTTTAGATTGTGGTATTAATCCTGCTGATAAAAATGAAGAGGTTCCATATTTAGGAGTCATGAGGTTTCCTTTAGATGAACTTGATGCAGTTGTAATTACTCATGCTCATATGGATCATATTGGTTTTTTACCATATCTTTTTAAAGCTGGGTATAAAGGTCCTGTTTATTGTACTGAACCTACTAGAGATTTAATGGGGTTATTACTTTTTGATGCAATTGATGTTTCTTTAAAAACAGGTAGAGAACCTCTTTTTTCTGAAGAACATGTAAAAGAAACTTTAAAACATTGTATTGTTAGAAATTTTAGAGAAGTTACAGATATTGCTCCAGGAATTAGATTAACTTTCCATGGTTCTTCACATATTTTAGGTTCTGCTTCTGCGCATTTACATATTGGTGAAGGTAAACAAAATTTAGTTTATTCTGGAGATATTAAGTATGGTTTTACAAGATTATTTAATAATATGGATATCAATTATCCAAGACTTGAAACATTAATTTTAGAATCTACATATGGTGGAAAACCAGAAATGCCTTCTAGAGTAAAATCAGAAGCTGATTTAATTAATATTATTAATGAAACTGTAGATAAAAAAGGTATTACTTTAATTCCAGTTTTTTCTGTTGGTAGAGCTCAAGAAGTTATGCTTGTTTTGGAGGATTTTTATAGAAGGGGTGTTTTAAAAACAACTAATATTTTTATAGATGGTATGACAAGAGAAGCTTCTGCAATTCATACTGTTTATCCTGAATATTTAAAACAAAATATAAAAACTAGAATTTTACAGAATAATTCTCCTTTTATGTCTAAAATATTTAGACCTGTTGATTATGATGATAATTCTAGAGAAAATGTATTAAAAACAGAAGGTGCTGTAATTCTAGCTTCTGCAGGTATGCTTACAGGAGGTCCTTCTTTAGGTTATTTATATGAACTTGCAGAAAATCCAAATAATTCTTTAATTTTTGTTGGTTATCAAGCAAAAAATAGTTTAGGTTATAAAATTCAAAAAGGTTTAAAGTCTATGCCTATCTCAGATGATAAGGGAAGAACAAAAACTTTAAATATAAATTTAAGAATTGAAATAGTTGATGCTTATAGTGGTCATTCTTTTAGACAAGAGCTTTTAAATTACATACAACATTTAAATCCAAAACCAAGAACTATTTTAGTAAATCATGGGGATTCTTGTCCAGAATTTTCTAGGTTTATTAATAAAAAATTTCATATTAATACAGCTTCTATTCAAAATTTAGAAAGTGTGAGATTAAGATAAATATGTTTTTATTAATTACTGGAGTACCTGGTTGTGGTAAAACAACTATTTCTTCTGAAATTAAAAGAAGATATAATAAACAAAAGTTTATTATAATAAATGATTTAGATTTTTCTAAATCAAATAATTTAGGTGTTTTTGATAAAGATACAAATGAATATGTTGTAGATTTAAAAAAATTAAATTTAGAAGTAAAAAAATATATTTTAAAAAATTCTAGAAAAAATTTAATTTTTGAAGGTCATTTATGGGCCGAACTTTCTAAGCAATCTCTTTTAATTTTTGATTATATTTTTATAATTAATATTTCAGAAACAAAGCTTAGAGAAAGATTATTTGAAAGAAAATATAATGTTTTAAAAATTGAAGATAATATTTTTTGTCAACATACAAATTATTTTTCTGAAATTTTTAAAAATAAAAATGTTCCCCATATTTTGATAAATTCTACTGATGATCTTAAATTAAATATTAAAAAGTTAGAAAAATATATTAAGTTTTAATTATTTTTTATTTTATTATATTTTATGACTATTTTATATTTGTTTTGTATATAGTATATATGTGATTATAAATGGTTGAAATATTATCTTCTGCAAGAACACAAAGTGTTAAAGATATTAAAAGAAAATCTAGAATTAAAAAAAGAAATAGTCTTATTATTAAATGGTCTTTAATTATTATAATTGTTTTTTTACTTGTTTTTTTAATAAAAAATTATATTTTAGATAATAAACATAGTTATATTGATCAGACTACTGGAATTGTTTTTTATTCAAAAGATTTTTTTGTTAAAGATGTTTTTAAAATTCTTGCAAATGATAAAAATATTTCTTTAGTTTTTAATATTTCTTCTCAAGATATAAATAATTTAAATTTATTTACAGAACATATTGTAAATCTTCAATCTCTTTTTTCTGCAAATAATTCTAATCCAGTTTTAATTATAACTATTATGGATTCTTTATTAGAAAATAGAAATATTCTTTCTTGTCAAACTAATTTTGGGGATATTTATAAAAATGAGCTTATTTCTTCTCAAGAGTGTAATAATTTAATTAATAATAATTCTACTTTGATAATTATTGATTATCCAAATATAAATTTAGAAAAAACAATTGTTTCTTCTAGTGTTAAAGATAAATTTATTTATATTAAATCTAAATCTAATACAGATTTATTATATGCAATTAATTTAATTTCAAATATGATGTTTAATAATGTTGATGATACTAAACAAAAAATTGATTATTATAAAAATAAATTAGATAAAGTTGACAATTCTGATTTTATAAATAATTTTGATTTAAATTTGGCTGTAGAAGATATAAATAATGTTATATATTCAGATAATAATTTTGATTAATTTATTTTTAAATAATTTGATCTATTTTTAATTCTTTTTTTAAATCAAATACATTTTCTATTTCTGTTACAGATATTATAGGTTTTTTAAATTGTTTATAATCATCATATGTTATTCTTGGGCAGGCTGTATTAATAAAACAATCTACTTTAATTCCATATAAATATTCTTGTTTTATATAGTCTGAAATTAAAATATATGCTTTTTTATTTTTTGTTTCTATAAATTTTTTAATTTTTATTGCAATTCCCATTCTATTTTGACCTTTTTTTGTACTTACAAGTATTGCAAATTTTTCTGCTTTTCTTGCAAGTGCAATATTTACATATCTTTGTCTAATAAATTCATCAGTTATTTCTATTTTTTTAATTTTTTTTGTAATTGGATTTATTGTTATTATTTGTTGGTTTTTATAAATAAATGCAATATTATTTATATGAAATACCCCATCTCCAATAAAAATTATTGGATTTTTTGTATCTGTTATTGTAGTACTATCACATCCTAGCACCATGTGTTTTATTACTCTTTTTGTTTTTTTTGCATCTATTATTTGTATTTTTTGTTTTTTTAGTTTATTTTTTATTTCTTTAATATTTTCTATATATTGTATAGTTGTTACTAAATTTATTTTTTTAAAGTTTAATTTTAGAATATTTTTTATAATATATTTTATTTGTTCTTTTTTTAATTTATAGTTTATAGGTATAAAATATGTTTTTATTTTTTGTGAATTCATTTTATAATGCCCGAAATGTATAAGTACTTTGAATCCTAAATATTTTGCTTCTAAATCTTTTGTATCACAAGCTCCATAGCAAGGATCTATAAATAGTGATGGTTTGTTTTTTTTAAAAGCATCTAATATTTTTAAGCTATATTGTTTTAATCCTTCTGGAATTTGTATAGCTATTGGACTTTCGGTGATTTTTATTTTTTTAATTTCTTTAAATAGTTCTTTTTCTAACATGTAAATATTTATTTTAGAATATGTTTATAAAATGTAAGTTATAAATATAATATATGGTTAAAATAGGTTTAGATAAATCCAAAGATTTTATATATAAAAAAACAAGAAAAGATGTTCTTGAAATGATTAAACCTAGTTCTAAACAAATTATTCAAGATAAAAAATTTGTAGATTTAATTATTAAAAAAATTGAACATTTTAAAGGATCTCATATTTCTGCAATTGTTGCAGGGTCTATTGGTAAAAATACATATATTAAAGATTCTGTTGATTTTGATATATTTGTTTTATATCCTCCTTCTTTAAAAAAAGAGAATTTTATAAAAGAAGGCTTAATTATTGGTGAAAAAGTATTTAAAGGTTATTTTTGGGAAAAAACATATTCTCAACATCCTTATATAAGAGGTGTTATTGATGGTAAAAAAGTGGAAATTATTCCTGCTTATAAAATAGATGTTGGTGAAAATATAATTTCTGCAGTTGATAGAACTTCTTTACATTTATTTTTTATTAATAAAAATATGTCTAATTATCAAAAAGATGATGTAAGAATATTAAAATATTTTTTAAAAAAAATAGATTGTTATGGTGCTGATTCTTCTATTAATGGGTTTTCTGGATATTTATGTGAATTATTAATTTTATTTTATGGTAGTTTTATTAATCTTTTAGAGCATTCTGTAAATTGGTCTTTTCCAATTAAATTTGTTTTATTAAAAGAACAAGAACCATTTTTAAATAATTTTTCTGAAAATTTAGTTGTTATAGATCCTGTAGATTCAAACAGAAATGTTGCATCTGCAGTTTCTGATAGTAATATTAGTAAATTTATTTCTGCATCTAGAGTTTTTATAGAAAATCCAAATATTGATTTTTTTAAAAAAAGAGTTGTTAATCAAATGACTTATCATCAATTAATAGGAAGATTAAATAATTTTCCATTAGGTGTAATTTGTTTTAATGTTAAAAATTTATTAAAAGAAGTGTCTTTTTCTAAAATTAAAAAAAATATTACTAAGTTAATTAAATATTTAGAAATAAATAATTTTTATATTTTAAAAAATGATATTTATTTAGATGAAGAAAATTCTAAGGCTTATTTTATATTTATGTTTGATAAGTTTAAAATTCCTAAATTTTATTCTGCAATAGGTCCTAAGATTACAGATTTTATAAATTCTGAAAAATTTATAAATAATTCTAGTGGAAAAGGAGTTTTAGGTCCTTTTATTAAAGATGATAGATGGTATGAAATTAGACAAAGAGATAGAGTTGATATAAAATCTATTATTTTAAATTTTTTATTTTCTAATTTTGATATTCCTTCTAAATTATATATTGATAAAGAAATTAGTGATTTATATTTAAAAGAAGATATATTATCTATTTATTTTTCTGATTTTTTTATTTCTAAGGAAAAATTTCTTTTTTAATTTTTTTAAAATATTTACTGTTATGTTGTAATTAACTTTGTTTTAGAATTTATTATTTTTTTGTATATTTTAAGAGGGTAATTGTATTTATTACATAAAGTTAATTAATTATGTTCCATTTTGTACATCTTAATAGGTATAGTTATTATATATTTAATTTACCTTACATATATTGGATTTGAGATTTTACAAAAGATTTTACTCTGAAGACAATTTTAGGATTGGATTTTAACTAATGAGTAATTTCATCTAGGAGGTTGATAAATTAAAATGACTTTAAACAAATCCAGCGACAGTTGGGGGATATGTTTAACCAGACTATGGTGTATATGTAGATTTCCCCCATCTTGAATATTATTTTTCTATTTTTTTTTATTATTTATAGTTTATTTTTTAACTTATATATTTATATATATTTATATATTATATATTTATATAAATCTAAAACTATTTTTGTTTTTTTAAAAATATATGCAGAGGTGGCGGAGTGGTCAAACGCACCAGCCTTGAGAGCTGGAGTCTTTGGACTACGCGAGTTCGAGTCTCGTCCTCTGCGCTTTTTTAATATTAAATTATTTTTTTTTAATTTATATTTTGGAATATTAATTTATATAAAAGCTTTTAAATACTCTTTTCTTTTATATATTATATATTTTAAAAAAATATTTTATAATATAAATTATTTTAGTGATTGTTATGAATGTTAAACATTTTAAATCTGATAATAAAGATTTTTTTGAAGATATGGAAAAAAGTGAAGATTCTAATTTAATTAAAGACGATTTTTCTAATGTTAAAGATAATTATTCTAATCTTGTAAATAAAGATAAAATAATAGATATTGAACAAAAAATTAATTATCAAAAAAATTTAAAGAATAATTTTGAAAAAAAAAATGATGATTTTTTAGAAAATTTAGAAGTTAAAGATAAAAATGAAGAAATACAAGAAAAAGAGTATAAAAATGAAGAAATTGATGAATTAATAATTTCTAAAGATCTTGAAAGTGAACAAAAAATTTTACAGCAAGATTTAGAAAAAGAAATTGGTGTTATTAAAGATACTTTAGATAATGTAGGTCTATCTAATAAAAATAAAAATATTGAAGAAAAAATAGATATTAAGCCAAAGTTAAAATTTTTACAAGACCCAAATGATGATTCTATAGTATATATTGGTAGAAAAAAATCTGTTTTAAAACAATATGGTAAAATGGCTACAGCTTTTATAGGTAAAGTTGCAGAAGAACAATGTAAGGATAAAAAAGTACATTTAGATGGTCTAAATCCACATGTTGTTTTTTTAGATGGGGCAAGAGGTACTGGTAAAAGTTATCTTTTAGGTGTTATTGCAGAACAACTTGCAAAAACAAATCCTTATATTGGGCAAATAGTTATTGATCCTGTTGGGGTTTTTTGGTCTATGAAATTTCCAAATAGTGATTCTAAAGAATTACAAATTTTAAAAGAATGGAATCTTTCTCCAGAAGGGTTAAATAATTTAAAAGTTTTTGTACCAGAAGGTGTGAAAGATCAAGTTTCTAAAGAGACTTTTGATGATACTTTTTCTATGTTTCCATCTTTATTAACTCCTGAAGATTGGTGTATAACTTTTGGGATTGATAGATTTTCTCCTGGTGGACTTCTTTTAGAAAAAACCATTTCTTTTGTAAAAAAAGGTTATATTTCTGGTGGTTCTAAAGAAAATCCAGATATTTTAAATATAAAAGCTAAAGGTAATCAATTTACATTAGATGATATTATTTTTTGTTTACAAAATAATTCTGATTTTTCATCATCTACAAAAGGATATAAACCAGATTCTATTAGAGCATTAGTATCAAGATTTGAAGCTGCAAAGTCATGGGGAATTTTTTCTGACCATGGAACTCCTTTAAGTAAGCTTTCTAGAGAAAATCAGTTAACTGTTTTAGATACTTCTTTTTTAGATGAAAATATTACTGCATTAGTTATAGGTATTCTTGCAAGAAGAATTCTTGCTGCAAGAAAACTTTTAGCAAGACAAGATGCTGTAAAAAAGTTTTCAACAAAAGATATTGATGCAGAACAAATGCTTGAAATTGAAATACCTCCTACATGGATGTATATTGATGAAGCTCATACATTAATTCCTTCTGGAAATACATTAACTCCTGCAACAGCAGGAATAATAGAATATGTAAAACAAGGTAGAAGACCTGGGTGTTCTTTAGTTTTTGCAACACAACAACCTTCTGCTATAAATACAAAAGTTTTATCTCAAGTTGATGTTTTAATAAGTAATAAACTTGTTTTTAATGATGATATTCATGCAATTCAAAAAAGAATGCCTGCTATAATACCTAAACAATATAAAGAACCAAATTTTATAAAAACACTTCCCTTTGCTACAGCTCTTTGTGGGGAAAGATCTGAAGAAACTTCTAGAGCTTTTATTTTGAGAGCTGGTCCTCGTTCAAGTCAACATGAAGGTAGAGATGCAGAAACTATCAGAGATATTCCAAAAAAATCTAATAATGAAATTTTAGATATTTGTGTTAGTATGATTTATAATAAATTAGAAAAGTCTAAAGAGTTAAAAATTAATTTTGTGAAAGATATAGTAGATGTTGTAAATGTAAAATATAAATCAAATATTTTATGGGATGATGTTTTAGATAAATTAATTTTTAAAAATGTTTTTGTAGATTCTGAATATATTTATTTAAAGAAAGATGTTTCTGATAAAGAGCACGAATTAATTAAAAAAGATATTAGAATTTTAGAAGATGATTTTGAAGAAGATTCTATTTTAAATAATTCAAAATATTCTTCTGAAGATATAGATGATTTAGATATTTCAAATAATGATAATTTATCTATAGATAAAGAAGTAGATGGGAATGTTCTTTTAAAACAAAATTTATCTTCAAGAGTTAAGTTTCAAAATATAATTTCTTCAAGAATTTCAAGATATAAAATTGAAGATATTGTAAAATCTAAAATTAAAAAAAATATTTTATTTAAACCTAAGGAAATAATTTTAGATATTGTTTTAAAATATAGACCTATATATAAAATAAATTATAATCTTTTTGACCAAGAAAATAATTTTAAAGCTGCACATTGTTATATTGATTCAGTTACAGGAGAATTTATTCATTTTATTAATTCTAAATTAAAAGAATCTAAAGGTTTTAGTTTATTGGAAAAATTAGAATCTGATGATTTAGATATTTTATATTTATTGCAAAAACAACAAACTCTTTTTTCTTTATCTCAAGAGCTTGGTTTAGATCAAGATTATATTTCTAAAAAATATATTTCTAAATTTGAGAATCTTTCAATAATTGATATTTCTAAAAATAATAATATTTCTATTTTTAAACTTTCTAAAGATTTTGATGTTCCATTTAATCCAACTCATAAAATTTTATATTCTTTAGATGATTTATCTTTAAGAAAAGAAATTGTAGAATTTTTTGAAACAATTGTTTATCCAATAGATATAGTTAAAGATAATTTAAATAAACTTTGGGGGAATTTAGAAATTATTTCTATTGAAGAAATTTTCTGGCCTATTTGGTATTCTTCTTTAATTAATAATAAAGATGTTAAACGTGAATTATTAATTGATGCTATTGTTGGAAAGGAATTATGATTTTTATGTTAGATGAAAAAGATTTTATAAAAGATAGTTGTCTTGCAACTCCTGGCTTTGAATTTTATCCTAAAAAAAAGTTAAAAATAGATTTAGATAATCTTTCAAAAGTATTTAAAGAGCATGGATATTATATTTCAAAAAATAATTCTCCATTTTATATTCATGTGAAAACAGACATTTGTGAAGTTACTATTTTTTCTTCATTAAAGATAATTATTAAAGATTTAATTGATGAAAATAAAGCTATATTATCTTTTAAAAAAATTTTAAATTTAATTAATAAAGTTTTTTAATTTTCATTATAATTTCGTTTATTCTTTTAATGGTTTTTTTATCATTTTTATATTCTTTTAAATATTTTTTTTGTCTATTTTTAATTTCATTAATTGATGCTTTTTTTATTTTATTTTCATTAATTATTGCTTTTTTTATTTCATTTATCCCCATTTCTGTAGGACTAAAGTATTTATTCATTTTATTTTTTTTAGATGTAATTTTTGATATTATTTTTTGAAGTATTTTAAAATTTTCTATATCTCTATTATAATTAACAACTTTCTTTTTATGTTTTTTAAGATAATAAGGATCTATTTGATTTTTATCTCCTATATCTGCTGTTGCAGCTTCGTAAGCTATATTTATAGGATGATTAATATCTAAATTCCATATAGGAAATGTTTCTAATTTTAAAAAGCCAGAATTTATTTTTTGTTTTGAATCATGGTATATTTGTGAAAGGCAAGTACTCATTTTTCCAGAGTTTGCAACTGCACTTGTAACAATAATTATTTTTTTAGATGTTTTTATATATTCATTTTTTAAATAACCATTTTTTCCAAGAATAATTTTTATATTATTTGGGTATTCTTTAATTTTTCTAGAAATATATACTTTATAATTTTTATTTTCTAATTTTTTTTTAAAATCTAAAGCATATTTTTCATCTTCACATCTTGTAATCATGACTCCTGCTATTTTAAATCTTTTTTTTAAATATTCTAATTCTTTTAATATTATTTTTGGATATTCTTTTTTAGAATTATAATCTTTTTTTATAGGATTTAGATGTTTTGAATAAATACAATAAATTATTTCAATTTCTTTTTTTATATTTTCTAAAATTCTAATTTTATTGTCTTCTTTATAATCTATTAAAACTCTTTTTGCATGATAATCTTTAATTACATGCCCACCTATTTCTATATATATTTTATTAAATTTTTTTGCTCTTTTTTTTATTTCTTTTTTTGTAAGTTCTAAATATTTATTATTATCAAATGCTTTCATTTTTTCCCTTCTTTTTAAATATTTTTAAAGTTTGTGATATTATTCTTATTTATAAAAGGTTTTATAAATAAATATATTTAAATATATTAACTATCTATAATTATATAGTTAATGGTGTTTTTATGTTTTTAAAAAAATTTTTGTTTTTTATAATTTGTTTTTTATTTTTATTATCTTCTTTATATTCTTCTGATTTTAATTTAAATTTAAACAGCACTCCTGATTTTAAAGATAATTCTTTAGATATTTTTTATATTCCAAAATCTGGTTTTTTTCAAATATTTTTTGATATATCTTCTGATTTAATTCCTAAAGATTATTTTAGTCCAAATAAAGTTGTTTATTCTTATAAAGTTTTTGATTTAAAAAATAATAATTCTTATAAAAATCAAATAGATTTATCAATATCTAAAAATTTTGAATTTTTATATTCTGAATCTATTTCTTCTTTTTCATTAAATTTATTATCTAAAGGTTTTAATGACCAAGATTTGTTAATTGAAGTAATTTCTGAAATTTATGATAGTTCAAATAATCTTTTAGAAAAAGATAATAGTTATATTAAATTAATATCAAATAATTCTGATATATATTATCCAGATACTATTAAAAAAAATGAACCTTTATATAGAGGGCATAATATATCTACTGATAAAATTATTTTATATAAAAATACAAATAATGATTTTTTTATAAAACTTTTTGTAGAAAATAATTTTTCTTATGATGTTTCTTGTAAAATTAATAATGATATTTATGATAATGATTTTTATATAACTAAAGATTATAATAAAGAACTTTTTAAATTTAATATTTCTTTAAAAAATAAGAATTTAGATTCTGGTAAGTTTTTAATCTTATGTAATGCTTTTAATAAAAATAATTTTTATAAATTAAAAGATATTGAGTTAATATATATTAATGCAAATATTTTTACAGATAATAATTTTTCTGATATAAATTATTCTATAGAAAATGAAGATATTTCTGTTTCTTCTAAAAAATATCATCTTTTTAAAGAATTTTTTAATAATATTTTTAATAGTTTTAAATAATTTTTTATAATTTTAATTTTATAATTTTAATTTTATAATTTATCTGCAATAATGTGTGATATAAATCCAATTAATGCAAATATAAATAAATATTTTTCTAATAATAAGAAAGGTAAAGCAACAATAATCCCAAATGCTATTGAATGCATCGGTCCTCTGTGTTTAGATATTATAAATATTGTTTCAATCCCTATAAGTATTGCTATATATTTTAATACTTCTATTGTTTGTGTGAAATATAATATTATTAAGATAATTATTAAAATAAATATTATATAATCTATTTTTTTTCTAATATATGTATTTTTTTTATCTAAATCTGGAACAAGTGCATAAAATATAGTTATTATAAAACAATAAATTATATTTATTCCTTTAATATTATAAAAATCATTTATAATTATATATGTTATTAAAAAAAATATTATTGAAAAAAATATATGTCCAAATTTATTCATATAAATATCTATTTAGATAAATAATTATAAACTATTTGTTCTATATTTTTATATGGATTTATTAAATTATATATTTCTAGGATTAATTCAAGGAATATTTGAATGGCTTCCAATAAGTTCTCAAGGAAGTTTAGTTATTTTTCTAAATTATTTTTTAAATATACCTATTGATATTTCTTTAAATTATTCTGTTTTTTTACATCTTGGTACTACTTTTTCTGCAATAATTTATTTTAGAAAAGAAATTAAAGATCTTTTTTTACAAAAAAATATTTTTGGTTTTTTAAAAAATCCATTTTCTACAGAAAAGAATATTTCTTTTTTTAGATTTTTATTTATTTCTACATTTATTAGTATTATTTTAGGTGGTTTAATTTATTTATTTTTTAGTAATTATGTTATTTCTTTTTTATATATTAATTTTATTATTGGTTTATTATTAATTTTTACAGGAATAATGTTATATTTCTCTAAAAAAAGTTTTTTAAAAAAAGAAAATTTGTCTATAAGGAATTCTTTTTTTTTAGGTTTATTTCAAGCAATGTCTACTCTTCCAGGGATAAGTAGAAGTGGGATGACTACTTCTGTTTTACTTTTTGAAGGTTTTTCTGCTGAAAAGGCTTTTAGTATTAGTTTTTTACTTTCTATTCCTTTTGTATTAATTGGTGAAATTGGTTTAATTATTTTAAATGGTGTTACTTTTAATTATTTTATATTAATTTCTATATTTATAGCTTTTATTGTTGGGTATTTTACAATTGGTTTACTCTTAAAGTTTGCAAAAAAAGTGGATTTTTCATTATTTTGTTTTATATTAGGTATTTTTTACATTTTTTTATTTTTTATTTAATTTTTTATTTTTTTAATTTTAATTTTTTTATTAATTTTAATTATTTTAATTTTTTTAGTTTATATTGTTTTAGTATAGTTTGTCTATTTTTTTAATAAATATAGATTTAATATATATAAATTATTTAAAATATATTTTTTATATAATTTTATTAGTCTTTAAATAATTGGAATTTTTTAATTATTTATTTTATATAACATTTTGGTTTATTTTAATAATTTTTTTTATAAATCACTATATATATCTATTTATAAATATTTACTTCTTTTAATAATTTAAGTATATTAAAATATGTGATTATATATGTCAGAAGAAATAATTAATTTAGAAGATTCAAATTTTGAATCTGTTTTAAAAGAAAAAGAAATTGCAATTGTAGATTTTTGGGCAGAATGGTGTGGTCCTTGTAAAATGTTTTCAAATATTTTTGAAGATTTTGCATCTAAAAATAAAGATGTTTTTTGTGCAAAGGTAAATGTAGATTTAGCAAAGAATATTTCTCAAAAATATAATATTATGTCAATTCCTACAATTATGATTTTTAAAAAAGGTATTTTAGTAAAACAACAAATAGGTATTTTACCAGTTGATTTATTGGAGAAATTAATATTAGAAGTTAAATAATTTTTATAATATTAAAAAGGTGTTTTTATGACTTATTCATTTTTATTAAATGCAAAAATAATAGATATTTCTGCTGATTATCCTATAGTTATTTTAAATCCTAATGTTGCAAAAAAGTTAAATGCAAATCATTTAGATAGAATGCAGTTAGAAATAAATAATAAAATAACAGTTTGTGTGTTAGATACATCTCATTCATATGTAGATGAAAATAGTGTTGGACTTTTTAAAGATACTGCTTTTGATTTAAATATTAGTAATAATGATAAAATTAAAATAAGTGTTTTACCTCATCCAAAATCTGTGGATTATATTATTTCTAAAATTAATAATAAAACTTTAAATGCAGAACAATTAAGAGAAATTGTAAAAGATATTAATTCTAATAGTATTTCTGAAGTTGAACTTTCAGCTTTTATAACTTCTATTTTTATTAATGGTTTTAATATTGATGAAACTACTGATTTTTGTAAAGAATTAATTGAAATTGGGGATAAAATTGAATTTAATGAAAAAATTATTTTAGATAAGCATTCTATTGGTGGAATTAATGGTAGAGTATCTATGATTATTACTCCTATTATTTCTTCTTTAGGATATAAAATCCCAAAAACAGCCTCTCGTTCAATAACATCTGCAGCAGGAACTGCTGATGCTATGGAAGTTTTAGCTCCAGTTTCTTTTACAATTGATGAAATTAAAGAAATTATAAATAAAGTTGGTGGTGTTATATCATGGGAGGGAAAATTTGATCTTTGTCCTGTTGATAATACTATTATAAATATAGAGCATGCTTTAAATATAAATCCTGAAGGAATAATGATTGGTTCTATTCTTTCTAAAAAGAAAAGTATTGGTTCAACTCATCTTATAATTGATATTCCTGTAGGCCCAGAAGTAAAAATTAAAGATAAAGAGAACGGAGAAAGATTAGCTAAAAAATTTATTGCTATTAGTAAATCTTTAGGTATAAAAACAAAAGTTTTACTTACAGATGGTTTATCTCCATGCGGATATTCTTTTGGACCTGCATTAGAAGCTAAATCTGTTTTAGAAATTTTAGAAAATAAATATTTTGATAATTTAGCAAGTAAATCATGTGCAATTGCTGGAGAGCTTTTAGAACTTGTTGGTCATGTAAAAGAAGGTCAAGGATATAATTTTGCAAAAGAAATTATAACTTCTGGAAAAGCTTTAGAAAAGTTTAAAGAAATTATAAAAGTTCAGGGAGGTAATATTTTTTCTTCTAAAGATGTTCCTAAAGCAAGTTTTATTAGAAATATTTTGTCTCCAGAAAATGGTACTATAATTTCATATAGTATAAAAATTTTTACTAAAATATCTTCTTTTTTAGGAGCTCCAATAGATAAATGTGCAGGTGTTTTAATAAAAAAAGAAATTGGTTCAAATGTAAAAAAAGGAGAAGTTCTTTTTGAAATTCATTCTGATAGTGAACAAAAATTAAAATTTACTGAAAATTATATTCTAGATAATTTTCCTGTAAGTTTTGAAAAAGTTATTTTAGATGAATTTTCTTAAATTTAATTTTATTTTTATAAATTTATTTATCTATATTTTTTTATGAGTTTAAAATATTTTTTTATATATTTCTTTAAATTGATTTACATTTATTTGTTTTATTTTTAATTTTTTTGTTTTTAAATCTATTTTTTCAATATTTATTTTATTAAACATTTTTGGATTTATTTTTTTTGCAAGTTTTAATCCATTTAATAAGTCTTTATTTGAAAATCTAAATATTGTTTTAATAAATTCAATATATTTTTCATCTTTTTTAATATTGTAAGGATTTATTTCAATTAATGTTGAATCAACTTTTGGTCTAGGATAAAAATTATTTTTTTTAATATTTGCAATAAATTTTATATTTCCATAACTTTGTGCAAGAACTGTTGTTGCAACATAATTTTCAAAACCTTCAATTGCAATTAATTTATCTGCAAATTCTTTTTGTACCATTAAAACTGTTTTTTTTGTAGAGTTTATTTTTTCTAAAATTTCTTGAGAAATAGAATATGGTATAAATCCAATTATTTTATCAAATTTTATTTTATTTAAATCAACATCTAAAAAATCTTTATTTATTATTTCTATATTTTTATTTTCAAATTCATTTTTTAAGATTTCAACTAATTTTTTATCCTTTTCAATAACTATTACTTTTTTTGCAAGTTTTAATATTTCTTTTGTAAGATTTCCTGTTCCTGGTCCAATTTCTAAAATTGTTTCTTCTTTTAAAATTTCTAAGGCTTTAATTGCTTTTTCTATCGGTTTTGTTGTAATTATAAAATTTTGATCAAATTTATAATCTGGTTTAAATCCATATTTTAACATTAAGTCATATATTTTTTTTTGCATAATTTGTTCTCTTTTTATAATTTGTTTTTAAGAAATTAATTTAAAATAAATAAAGAAAAAGATTTTTATTTATTAGAAACAAAAGGTATTGTGAATAAATTATATTTTATATCTGGCCCACCTTCAATTTCATCAATTATTCTATTTACAATTACTTTTACTGGGTCTGGTAGCATTTCAATATCATTTATTTCTTTAAATGATTTAAACTTTCCTTTTTCTTTAATATGCTGTATTATTGCCATTCTATGTTTTTTTCCAATCATTGGAAGTAAATCTAATTGATGTCTTCTAAGTCCTATTGGTTTTGCAATATTAAAAAAATTTACAAATTTAGATTCATTTTTTATAACAATTGTTTCAATTGCTTTTTCTAATTCCCTTTTTGCATTTATAGTCATTTTAGAATAATTTATTCTTCTTACAATTTGATTTTCTGTGTTTATAATTTCTTGAGGTTTTACATCTTTATCGCTAATTATTTCTAAAATTGAAAAATTAGATAGACCTATACATTGTATTACTGATGTATGTTTAAATTTTATTTCTTTTTTCAATTTATCTAAAACAATTGCTTCTTTAATCATATATAACCTCATTTTTTGTATTTTTCAATAATTTTTAGTATTTCTTCTTTTGTTTCATCATTTATTTCTTTTTCTTTTTCAAGTATTAAATCGAGTTCTATTTTATTTGGGATTATATCTACTATTTTTGTTGCAATTTCATTTGAAACTTGTGTTTTTTCTAAAATTTCATCTTTTAATTTTTTTGCATTTGTAGGAGTTATTAATGCAAATAGTTTAGAATGTTCATATGCTAATTTTTGTTCATAATTTAATTCTTTTTCTTTTGATTTTTCTGAAAGTATTTTCTTTACTTCTGAAATAGTAACTCCTTCTATAAATTCTGTGTTCATTTTTTATCCCCTTTAATTAATTGAAATATTTTTTTTAAATGTACTTTATGAGATATTATTTTTTTCTTTTTATTTCCATCTTTAATATCTACAATTGGGGAATTTCCTTGAAATCCTATAACTTTTCCAGTTTTTCCATATGTTCTTCTAAAAGGCATTCCTTTTTGAATAGAACTATTTATATTAATTTGTACTGTGTCTCCAACTTTTATTTCTTTTATCATTTCATTAACAGTTGTCTTTGCTCTTACATTTCTTCTAAGAACATTTCTAGTTCTTGCTCTTTTTCCTTTTGCTTTTTTATTTGCCATTATTTTTCACTTTTTTATTTTTTTAATTATTTTTGAAAAAATATTTATTATATATTTTCTTTATTCTTTTAAGAATTAGAAACTATACTTATAAATATTTAAATCTATTAATAAATATATAATATAGAACAGATAGTTTTTAAAAGGGTTTTTTTATATTTTAAAAACTTAGTATTTATAAACCCCTTTATAAATCTTTTCATTATATATTAAATATATTTAGTTATTTTAAAAAGGTGGGGTTTTTATGAGTAATTATACAATTGTAAATTTAGTTGCATCTAGTAATTTAGGGCAAACACTTGATCTTTATAATCTTGCTGCAGCAATTCCTGATGTAGAATATGAACCAGAACAATTTCCTGGTGCTATTTTTAAATTAAAAGAACCAAAAGTATCATTATTATTATTTAAAAATGGAAAAATAATTATTTCTGGGGCATCTTCTGAAAAAGATATTGTTGCAGGAATAAAAAAAGCAACTAAATTAATTGGAGAAATTGAAAAAAATGTTAAAATAAAGGCTTCTCCAAAATATGAAATTGTAAATTTAGTTGCAACTTCTTCTTTAAATAAGACTATTGATTTATTTCAAGCTGCAGTAACTTTAGATGATATTGAATATGAACCAGAACAATTTCCTGGTGCTATAATTAGATTATATAATCCAAAGATAACACTTTTACTTTTTAAAAATGGGAAATTAATTTGTGCTGGTGCTAAATCTGAAGATGATATTAATAAATCTGTAAATAAAATTAAAAAATTATTAAAAGATAATAAATCTGAATAATTTTTTTATTTTTCTTATTTTTTTGCATCTGTTGCAGGTACTATTTTTGCAAGAGATTTATTTAAAGGTATTTTTTCTACAGAGTTTGCAGGTATTGCATTAAAGGATTTTTCATCTTTGTTTCTGCTTTTATTTAAATTTATTTTTCATTTTTCTTAGTTTTTATAGTTTTTTTAAAATACCCTTAAACCATATCTATTTAAATCTTTTTTTTAATATTATTTTTGATTTTTTAATGTATATTAAAAAAAACATTTATTTAAAAACATTGTGGTTTATAATTATTTTGTTAGCGACCATAGGAATAAAGAAACACCTGGTCCCATTCCGAACCCAGAAGTTAAGTTTATTTCCGTTCTTGGATGCTGTTAGTTCTTGCTAGCTGCGACTTGATAGTTGCTAACTTTTATACTTTTTTTAATTTAAAATATTTTTTTAAAAATTTATTTTATTTTTTTCTAATTTTTCTAATTTTTAAAAAAACAATTCTTTTTAATATATTTTTGTTTATAATCTATATTATATATTAATAAATTTTGAATAATTATGACTGAAAATAAAGATAAACCTTTTTTAAGTAATTATAAATTATGGATATTATTAATTTTAATTTTTGTTCTAGCTTTTGCAATAAGAGGGCATTTATTAAAATATGATTATATGTTTGAGTTTGATACCTATTGGCATCTAAGAGCTACAGGATATATAGTTCAAGGTGATTTACCAGATGTTGATCCTTTAGGTTTTTATAAACAAGAATCTTCTGCATATACTAGAAGACCTCAATTTTTATGGTATTTTACTGCTGCTCTTTATGCTTTATTTACATTAGGTGCATCCTATGATAAATGGCTTTTAATGAGTTTTGCTAGGCTTTTACCTGCAATTTTTGGTGCATTAATTTCTTTTTCAATGTATTTTTTAGGAAAAGAAATATATAATCGAAAAGCTGGTTTTGTAATGGGGGTTATTTCTGCAACAATTCCTGCATTTGTATATAGAACAATGGCTGGTTTTTTTGAAGAAGATGCACTTGGTTTTTTATGGTTAGTTTGGGGTTTTATTTTTTTAGTTAAAGCTTTGAAAAATATGCATTCTACAAAAAAACATTTAACAAATGGTTTAATCTCTGCTGTATTTTTTGCACTTATGTCTTTTACATGGGATATGTTTATTTTAATTCCATTAGTTTTAGTTTTTTATTTTATTGCAAATACAATATATATGGCTTATAAAAATTCTAGTAATTCTGAGATTGCTTCTTTTGTGAAGATTTTTTTAATTATTTTTATTGTTTTTTTCTCACTTGCTTCTCTTTATCAAGGAACTGGTTGGGTAAAAAAAACTACAAATTATGTTACTGATTATCTTCCAGTTTCTTCAGAAAATATAGATAGAATAAATAAACAAACTATTAATTCTTCAGATGTTGTTGGAGCAACTGTTGGTGAAGAAAATACAGGTAAACAATTTTTTTTACTTAAGTATAATTTTTCTGTATGGATTCCTTTTGTGGTTTTAGTTTTAATGATTTTTTATTTATTATTTAATCCTAAAAAAGATTATTTTACATTATTATTATTCTTTTGGATTGCAATAACTTTATTTATGGCATGGTCTAAATTAAAATTTACATATACTTTAGGTATTCCAATTGCTGCTGCTACTGGATTTTTATATTATTTTTTAGAAAATTATGTTATTAAAAAAAATTCTATTTTATTAAAAAGAATTTTTGTAATATTTATTAGTATAATTATCCTTTCTTCAATTGCTGCAGGATCACATTTTGTATCTACAAAAGTTCCTCATATAACTACCGAAAATGATTGGAGAAATTCATTATTTTGGATAAACGAAAATACTTCTCAAGATGCTAAATTTTTAAATTGGTGGGATTATGGTCATTGGTTAACTTATTTTGGAGAAAGAAAAGCAAGTACTGATAATACAAATTCTTCTATTGAAGGGGATTCTGATTTTGCAATGCTTACAATTACTACTGATAATAATACAATTAAACATATTTTAACAGAGTATGATGCAGAATATTATATTGCAGATAATTCTTATTTTTCTAGATTTTATTCTTTTGGAATGTATGCTTATATTACTACAAATTATCAAGATCCAAGAATTTCTAAATATTTAACTTATTCTTCAGATTGTCAAACAGGTTCTATTAATAATGAAATTGTATATAAATGTGGAGAGCAAATGATTAAAAAAGAGGAATATGATAAAATTTCTACAAAATGGACTGATAAGCCTACAACTATAATGAATGGTGTTCCTGTTTATATCTATAGAGATCCTAACTTTTTAAAATTATATATTTTAAATTCTTCTGGAAATAATTCTTTTTTATCTAGATTATGGTTTGGAGAAAAAGAAATATCTAATCTTTTTTCTTTAGAACATCAAGAGGGAAAAGTAAGGGTTTATAAAATTAATAAAGAATATTTAGATAGTTTTAATTAAAGTGATTTTTTATGAATATATTATTTATTTTTTTGTTTTTTTTTATATTTTCTTTTTTATTTTCTTTGATTTTATCTAAATTTTTTACAAAAAAATTTATATATATTACAAAGAAAAACAATTTTTTAGGAAAAGACATGAATAAAATAAATAAACCTTTAGTGTCTGAACTTGGAGGAATACCTGTAATTTTATCTTTTATAATTTCTTTAATTTTTTCTTTTTTATTTTATATAATTTTTTCTTTTGATATTTTTAATATTTATAATTTATTTATTTTGTTTTCTGTATTTTTAATAATTATGTTAATTGCATTTTTAGGATTTATAGATGATACTTTAGGTTGGAAAAAAGGAATTTCCCAATTTCAACATTTTTTATACCCTATTATTTTTTCTTTACCAATAATTTTATTAACTTTATTTTTTGGAAAAACTAGTTTTTATATTCCTTTATTTGGGAATTTATATATTGGTGTGTTATATTCTTTTTTACTTGTTCCAATTGCAATTACTGCAACGACAAATGCTTTTAATCTTCTAGCAGGATATAATGGTTTAGAAGCAGGTTTAGGAATTATAATTTTTTTTACAATTTCTATATTTACTATATTTGAACAAAATTTTATTATTTTAATAATTCTTGCTTGTTGGGTGGGTGCTTTATTTGGGTTTTTACATTTTAATAAATTTCCTTCAAGAATATTTCCTGGGGATATAATTACTTTAGTTAATGGTGTTTTAGCAGGTGTTTGTGCAATTATTTTAAATTTAGAAATTTTAATTGCTTTTTTAATAATTTTATTTATTATAGAATTTATTATTAAAGCAAAATATAAATTTAAAACAGAATGTTTTGGGATAATTTCTAAAAATGGGATTATTAAACCAAATCCAAAAAAAGGTTCTTTAATTCATTTTGTTTTATCTAAAGGTGTTTTTACTGAAAGGAAATTAGTTTATTTTTTTTATATTATTCAAATTTTAATTTCAGTTATTTCTTTAGTTTTATATTTTTTAATTTTTTATAATTAATTTTATCTAAAAAATTTATTTATTAAAATAATTAGAAATTCTTTTTTGAAATAAAGCATTTTTTAAGATATTTGATTTTTCAAACCAAAAATTACTTTTATTTCTAATTTTATATATTTGGTCTAAATATGTTTTAAGTTCTTCTATATTTTTAAAAAATTCTGGTTTTTCTAAAAGAGCACATTTTATACTTTCTCTAATTACCCAAACTCCTTTAGATTCATATCCTTTTTCTATATCTCTTATAACTAAAACACTTGCAGTTCTTTTTTCTTTTTCTAAATATTTATTTATTTCTAATCTTGTGGCATAATATGCTCCTGTTACATTATTTGCATATTCTTTTTTTGCAAAATTTAATTCATAATCATTATTTATTATATCTTCTGTGCCTTCCATCATTTCAAAATTCCATTTAAAGGGCATAAATATAATATAAAATTTATTTTTATAAAAATCAAATTTATATAATCTATATTCATTTATTGGATTATAATTTATAGTTTTTTCTAAAATATTTTTACTTAAAATATCATCTACTGCAGTTATTGCAAATTTAGTAGGTACAAATATTTTTTGGTTATTTATTCCTAAAGATCCAGAAGATAGAATTTGTTGTATTTTATAAACATCTTCTTTTTTTTTAAATAAATATTTTATTGCTTCACTTGCCTTTATATCTCCTTGGGATGTTATTTTTTCAATATGGTTTGAGATTTTGATATTATTTATTATTTTAAATTTTTCAAAGTCATAAGCTATATTTGAAATACCTATTTCTTTTTCAATAATTAATTTTTTTTTAGATTGCATTTGCATTTCTATTTCAGCTACATTTTTTGCTTGTGTTAATAGTTTTAATTCTGTAATTTCTTTTGTATTTTTTATTGCATCTTTTTTATTTAACATTTTAAAACTAAATTGTTGATTTTTTCGATAGTTATCAATTTCTTTTTCATCTTTATATTTTATCCATTTTTTTGGATCTTGTTTTTTTGCATTTTCATAATCTTTATAAAAGCCAGGTCCAATTGAAATTTTTGGAAAGTTTTTAGAACTTACAAATATAAAAGGTTTTGAAAATCCATTTTTTTCTTTAATCATGTTTTTTCTTTTTTTTTAAGATAGATTTAAAAATGATTTTAAGTATATATATATTATAATTATATCCTTTAATATATATTTTTATATTATTTATGACTTTGCTGTAAAAGTCAATAATTTTATATCAAACTATTATAAGGTTTGGGTATTAAAAAACAGGTGTGGGTTATGTTTAAATTATTACGTTTATTTATTAATAAAGATTCATCTCCTAAAATATCTAGGAGAAATAATATTGCCATTTTTGTAGATGGACCAAATATACTTAGAAAAGAATTTAATATTGATCTTTCTAAAATTAGAACTTATTTAAATAATCAAGGTTCTATAAAAATCGCAAAAGTATATTTAGATCAATATGCTACAGATAAATTAATGGAAGCAGTAGTAAATTTAGGTTTTGAAACTGTGATTACTGTTGGAGATGTTGATGTTGCTATGGCAGTTGATGCAACTGATACAGTTTATAATAAAGAAATAGATACTATTGTTTTTGTTTCAAGAGATTCAGATTATTTACCTTCTATTTTAGTTGCAAAAAAACATGGTAAAAAGACAATGGTTTTTTTAGTTGAAGAAGGTTCTGCTATTGCTTTAAAAAATACAGTTGATCAGGTTGTTTTTATTAATAAATTAAAAAATGAATTTAGATGAATATTCCAATATCAAAAGCTTTAGTTGAAAATGTTTTATTAAAAGATGTGTTTCCAGTTAAGCTTTTTATAGATTTAAAAGAAAAAGAATTTTCAGGATATATTTATTTAGTTATAGATTCTGAATTTGGTTTTGAAGAGTCTATAATCCTTTTTTTAAAAGGAGATATTTGTGGATCAATTTATTATAATGATTATTTAAATATTGAACAATTTGGGCGTAATGCTTTAGAATTTGGATTTAATTGTTTTGGTTTTAGGAATGGTATTTTGAATATTTATGAATTATCTTTAGATCAAATAAAATTACTTTTGATATTTAATGACAAAATTGTTTATAATTTTAAAATTAAAAAAAAAGATATTTCTAAAATAATTTTTAATTATAATCCAGATAAGCTTAAAAAGTTTGTAGATAATAATATTAATATAGATAATGTTACTAAATATAATTTGTTAGATAAATTTCATTTAAATGATATTTTAAGAAATTAACTATGTTTAAAGGAATTAACTATGTTTAAAGGAATTAACTATGTTTAAAGGAATTACATCATTAATATCAAAATTTTCAAATAGAATTTTAGATATAGAAGATAGTTTACCTCCAAGAGGATTAGAATCTCTTTTAGAATATAGAGCAATAAATTTAAGTTCTAAAGATTTAGATGATTTTCTTTTAAAGCTTAGAAGTAAGCATTTAGTAAATCATATAATTGTAACTGATCTTGATGGAATTGTAATTGGAAGTACAGATAAAGATTTAAAAGAAGGTTTTAAAAGTGCTGCAATGTATAATTATATAAATAGTGAAGTTAAAGATTTATCTATAATTTTAATAGAATCAAAAGGTTGGCAAATTATTTTTAAAAATAATAATAAAGTTTATTTTATTAAAGCAAATGATAATCTTACAAGAATAGAAGTACAAGCTCTTGTAAATGATTTAGAAAATTATTTAAAATTTATAAAGTGATTAAAAATGAGTGAAGTTATTGCAATTGTTTCTGGAAAAGGAGGTGTTGGAAAAACAACTCTTACTGCAAATTTAGGTATTGCTTTAAGTGAATTAGGTCATTTAGTTTTAGTTATTGATGCAGATATTGCTATGTCTAATTTGAGTTTATTAATAGGTGTTGATAACCCCCCAATAACACTTCATGATGTTTTATTAGGTTCTTCTTCAGCAGCAGATGCTACTTATGAAGGTCCAAAAAATCTAAAAATAATCCCTTCTGGGCTTTCAATTTCTAATTATCAAAGAGTAGATGTTGAAAGATTAGTTTCTATTGTGAAATCTTTAAAAAATGAATATGATTATATATTAATAGATGCACCTGCTGGAATTGATAAAAATGTAATTGCTGCAATGTCTGCTTCTAGTCAAATTCTTTTAATAACAGAACCAACAGCCCCTTCTGTTGCAGATGTGTTTAAAGCAAAAATTGTTGCAGAAAGATTAAATCAAAAAGTAATGGGTGTAGTTATTAATAAATTTAGTGGAATTAAAGGAGAAATTACAGAAAAAGAAATAATGAAAATGCTTGAAGTTCCAAGTTATGGGAAAATTCCATATGCTGAAGATATTAGAGAGTCTTTTTTATTAAAAAAAATTAAACCTATATTAATTCATAATTCTGCAAGTCCTTCATCTAATTCTTTTAGAGATATTGCAAGAAAAATATCTGGTAAAAAAGATGAAGTTGTAAAATCTAATACTAAGAAAGGATTATTTTCATTCTTAAGAAAAATGTTTTCAAAAAATAAAATATAAAAAATCAAGGTGAATAAAAATGACAGAAAGTAAAGTTACAAGACCATTTGATATGTTAAATAGTGCTATAAATAAACAAGTTTTAGTACAATTAAAAGATAATGTTCAAATTAGAGGTAAATTAAAAGCTTTTGATGTTCATATGAATATTGTTTTAGATGATGCTGAAGAAATTATTGATGGAAAAACAAAAACAAAATATGTTGAAACATTATTAAGAGGAGACAATATTGTTTGGATAACTGTTTAGTTTTAATATTATTTATAAAAATTAATTTTTTTTATAAATTATTTCAAATGTGTTTTAAATGGTTTTAAAAATATTTTTAGATGTTGTTTTAGGAGAAAGTTTAGTATCTCAGACAACATCAAATATTTTTACAATGATCCCTCAAAATCTATTTTTTTATTTATTTCTATTTATATGTTTTTTAATTCTTATTTTAGTAATTTCTTTTTTAATAATTCCATTATTTAAACAAAGTCCTGAAAAACTTTATAAAAAATATATTTGTGTTAGACAAAATCTTGAAAAAATTGATTTTCTTCATGAATCTAAAAAAATTAGTTTTGATATGTATGTTTCTTTACAATTTTATTATGCTAAAGAATATGAAAAATTAGTAAAATTATTAATTAAAGATCCTATTTATAAAAAAATGTTACAAAATTATAAAATTAAAGACAATTCTAAAGCAGAAATAGAAAATGTTCTAAAAATTAAAAATATTGAAAATCAAAATATAAAACTTATAAATACATTATTTAATTCTCTTATTCCAAAAGCAAAATTTTATAAAAAAGAAGAAATTATTCAAGCTATTTTAGATGAGGGTATTTCTAAAGATATAGCTAATACAGTAATAGAATTACTAGAAAAGAAAAATATTAAGTTTAATAGTGCTGTTGCAGAAGAAAAAGAAAGTAAAGTTTCTTTATTTTTGAATGCTCTTTTTACAAAAACAACAAAAGTACCTCTAAAAAATGAATCAAATATATATAAATTAGATGATATTAATATAAATTCATCAAATAAAATTTCTGAAATTGATACATCTTCAATTGATTCAGATATTCAAAAAATTATTCCTTCTAAAAATAAAAATATTTGGAAATTTTTTATAAATATTTTTAAGTCTAATAATGAAAAAAATCATACTGTTTCTGAAATTAATGATATTTTTAAAGATATTGAATATGAATTAAATAAAAAATAATTATTATTTTTATTCTCTAGAATTAATTAATATAACTATTCCAATAATTATTAATATCAATCCTAAATATATATTTAATTTAGATAATATTCCTGGAAGGCTTGGTATATACATTCCAATACCTATACCCATAATAATACCACTTGCAAGTGTTTTACCCATATATTTTCCTCTTTTTTCTTTTATTTATAATATATATTTTTATTTTTTTTATAATATATTTACTCATTAGATTTATATTATTAATGATTTATATTATTTTATAAGGGGTATTTTAAAATGAATAATATTATTTTTGGATTATATGATGTTTTAATTAAAGGTAAATTAAATAAAGATATAGATTTTTCATATTTAGATGATTTATCAAAATATTTAATATCAAAAAAAGTTAATTTATATCTAGTAACTGGTCTTTTAGAAGATAAATGTAATGAAATTATAGATTTATTTTCTTTAGATAAATTTTTTAAAAAAGAAAATATTATTTTTATAAATCAAGAATATTTAGATTCTCTTTCTGAGATTGATAAAAAGATAAGATTTAATAAATTTAAAGAAGATTTATTTTATCATGATGATTATCATAAAGTTTATTTTATAAATAATCATAAAAATTTAAATTCAGGAAATACATTATTTGTTGGACACGACTTATGGACCGATGCATTTTATATTAGTAGATATACAAAAGCGAATGTAATACTCTTAAAAGAGACTTTATCTTATAATAATTTTTTTTATAAGAAAGATTTTAAAACAATTTATACAATTTCTTCAGATTTTATTTCGTTTAAAAATTTTTTAGAATCTGGGAAGTTATTTGATTATTCTGCATTAAATAATTTTGCACATAAAAAAATATATGGTCAAATGGTTGGTCAAATTAATTTTGGGAATATAGATTTTGGTAAAGTTGTTGAAAAATATTATAAAAGCAAAAAAGATATAAATTCTAAAGATATTAATTTATTTAAAGATTCTAAAAATTTAGATAAATAATTTTACAAAAATATTATTTATTTTAAAAATTTATATTGAAAAAAGTGTGTTTTATGGAAATAAAAAATATAAAGGCTATAAGAATAATTGATTCTAGAGGTGTTCCTACAATTAAAACTTTTGTTGAAACAAAAAATTCTATTGAAAGTGCAAGTGTTCCTTCTGGGACTTCTTCTGGTGATTTTGAAGCTTTAGAGCTTAGGGATAATTCTAAGTCTTTTTTTAAAATGGATGTTTTAAAAGCTATAAAAAATGTAAATACTATTATTAATTCTGCTTTAAAGGGAGATTTTGTTTTAGATCAAAAAGAAATTGATAATAAATTAATAAAATTAGATGGAACTTCTAATAAATCTAAGCTTGGTGCAAATGCGATTTTATCTGTTAGTCTTGCTTGTGCAAAGGTTGCTGCAAAAGAATTAGATATTCCTTTATATTTATATTTGTCTCGATTAAATAATACTAAAAAATTAAAATTTCCAACACCTTTTTTAAATATTATAAATGGGGGTCTTCATTCTGGGGGGAATTTTCTTGCATTTCAAGAATTTCAAATAATTCCAGAAAAATTTAAGTCTTTTGAAGATAAAATTAAAGCATCTTGTGAAGTATATAATTGTTTAAAAGAAATAATTTCTAAAAAATTAGGTTCTTCTTCTACAAATGTAGGGTATGAGGGTGGTTTTGTTCCTATTTTAAAAAAACAAGATGAGTTTATGGCTTTAGATTTAATTCAATTAGCAATTGATAAATTAAAGTATTCTAAAGAAATAAGTTTAGGTTTAGATTGTGCTGCAAATTCTTTTTATAATAAAGATTCTAAAAAATATTTTTTTGATTCTAATTCTTTTTCTTCTGATGATTTAATTAATTATTATTCTGATCTTTTAAAAACATATAATATAAAAGCAATAGAAGATCCTTTTTCTGAAACAGATAAATCTTCTTGGAAAAAATTTACTTCTAAATTTTCTTCTAAAATTAAAATAATTGGAGATGATCTTTTAGTTACAAATCCAAAATTTATAAATCAAGCTATTAAAAATAAATTTTGTAATTCTTTGCTTTTAAAAGTTAATCAAATAGGAACTTTAACAGAAAGTATAAATTCTTTTAATATTGCAAAAAAAGCAAATTGGGATGTAGAAATATCTCATAGATCTGGAGAAACAGAAGATACTTTTATTGCAGATTTAGCATATGGTTTATCTTCTGAATATATTAAGTTTGGTGCTCCTTCTAGAAGTGAAAGAACTTCTAAATATAATAGACTTATTGAAATTGAATCTTTTTTATAGATTTATTTTTTTTTAAGCATTGGAAGTCCAGTTTTAGAATTTTCAATAACTTTATATTTATCTGGAAGATCTATTGATTCTTTTTCATCTCCTGAAAAGAAAAATAAATGCCCTTTTTTATGCAAATAATATATTTTTCCGTTTTTTTTATTTATTTGTGAATACCCCATTTTTAAAAACACCTCTTTTTTTTTAAAAAACTAAATATACTATTTTCCGAATCTTTTTTAAATGTTTATAATTTTTTTTTAATTTTTTAACATTAACTAAATAACGAAAGCTTTTTATAAACATTTATAAATATTTTTATTTATAAGATAATTATATTTTATAGTATCTTAAAATATTTAAAAAAATATTTAAAAAAATATTTAAAAAAATATTTAAAAAAATATTTAAAAAAATATTTAAAAAAATATTTAAAAAAATTTGGTGGTTTAATGGCAGAAGATGACTTTGATATTTCAGAAGCTCCAGTTTCTAGTTCTGGGGGAAAATTTAAGATTAAACTTGAAACATTAATTCCTATTTTGATTATTGTAGCAGTTGTTTTATTTTTAGTATTTAAAACAAATATTTTTTCAGAAGGAACAAATATTTTTGGAGGGCAAAAAGCTTCTATTCTTGTGATAGGTAGTCCTACTCCTGAATTAACTTCTATTTTAAAAGATTTTGAAAATAAAGATTTAATTAAAGAAGCAAGACAACTTTCTGCAAGTGATTTAGTTCATAATCCTAAAGATAGAATTAAAAATTATGATATTATTATTTTAGATCAAAGTATGTCTTTAGATAAATCAATTTCAAGAACAACAGGCGAGGCAATTACTAGTTTTGTACAATCTGGTGGTAGTTTGATTGTTGTTTTAAATTCAGGAATTGAAAGAACTGGAGATGCATCAGTTATTGGTTGGAAAGCTACTTTTGGGGATATTGTTCCTGTAACTTGTGAGGCTTCTATTTTTAGTGTTCCAAGTTGTAAACAAACTTTAAGAGTAAATGGTACTATTTTTGCAAATAGGTATGATAGTAAGCAAGGTGGTTATAAGATCATGTATGGTATTGAAAAAGTACCGGCTATGGAATCTTTTGGACTTATAAGTACAGAAGCATATCCTGTTCATGCAGAAGGTACAGAAATAGCTTATTTACTAGATGCAAGAACTGGAATGACATATACTGCTATTGTTGAAAAACCATTACTTTTAGGAAAAGTTATTTATTTTAATTTTAATCCTGGTCTTTCAGAAGCAATATTAATTAATACAATTAAATATTTAAGTTAGATTTTTTAGAAATAAAAAATCTTTTTTTTATTTTTTTCTTAAATATATTTTTTATAATTAAAATAAACCTTTTTAAATACTTCTTATCTATAATTATTATAGTTAAGACCTTATTCTTATTAAATCTAAATTAATAATTGTTAGGTTTTATTCCGCAAAAATATAAAAAATTACTGCCTATGTGCAGGAGGTGCGTAACAATTGGATAAAAAAAATGTAGAGAAGGCTTTAGTTCAAGTTTTTGATTTTTCTAAGAAAAGAAATTTTGATGAGTCTTTAGATGTGATTTTTACTTTTAAAAATCTAAATCTTAAAAATCCAGAACATAGAGTTGATTTTAGTGTAACTATACCTAATCCTTTTATTAAAGATATTAAAACATTAGCTTTTGTAAAAGATAAAAATTTATTAGAAGGTTTAAAAGGTGTTGTAGATAAAATTGTTCTAGATGAAGATATCTCTAAGATGTCTAAAAAAGAAAAAAAGCAAATGGCAAATAGTTATGACTTCTTTTTAGCAGAAGGACCTGTTATGTTAACTGTAGGGCGATTTTTAGGACAATTTTTAAGTCCAAAAGGAAAAATGCCTTTAATTGTTCCTAATCCTGAAGTTGCAAAAGCTATGATTCAATCTGCAAAGTCAACAATTAAAATAAATAATAAAAGAAATAAGACTTCTGTTTCTATTCAAACAAGAATTGGAAAGAAAAGTCAAACTTCTTTAAAAGTTGCAGAAAATATTATGACTATTTATAATTCATTAGTTGATAAATTACCTGCAGGTGAACAAAATTTTAAAAATATTTATGTAAAAACTACTATGAGTTCACCAGTAAAGGTTGGTGATAATAAATGACTAAACATATTAAACAATGGAGAATAGATCAATTTAGTCAAATTAATAAATTAATATCAGACTATAAAGTTATTGGTATTGGTGATCTAGAAAATTTTCCATCAGCTTTACTTCATAAATTAAGAAAAAAATTACCTGATGTTAAATTTAAAGTTACAAATCGAAATGTTTTAAAAAGAGTTTTAGATTCTTTAAACCATAAAGATATTTTAGAAATTTTACCAAAGCAACCAATAATTATTTTAACAAATGATAATGCTTTTGAACTTTATGCAAATATAAAGAAAAATAAAGCAAGATCTAAAGCTAAAGTTGGTATGGTTTCTCCAATAGATATTATTATTCCTGAAGGAGACACAGGACTTGCACCTGGACCAGCTCTTTCTGATTTAAAGAAAGTCGGTTTAAAAGCTCAAGTTAAAGGACCTACAATATATATTACAAAAGATGCTGTTGTTACTTCAAAAGGAGAAATAATTAGTTCTGATGTTGTAAGTACTTTATCAAAATTAGATATTAAACCAATTGAATTAATTTTAGAAATTTCTGGAGTTAAAGAAGATGGTTTAATATATAATAAAGATATATTAAATATTGATGCAGAAGATATCTTTAACCAATTTACTATTGCTTTTAGAAGTAGTGTAAATTTAGCTGTTGAGATAGGATATATTGTAAAAGAAACAATAGAACCTTTAATTATGTCTGCAGAATTAAAAGCAAAAGCTTTACAAATAGAAGTTGATTTAAAATCTTCTTCTGAAAAATCTTCTATAGATAAAAATGAGGAGAATAATTAAAATAGGTGAATTTTATGGATTATATATATGCAGCATTATTACTTCATAATGCAAATAAAGAAATAAATGAAGAAAATGTTAAAAAGGTATTAACTTCTGTAGGTATTTCAGTTGATGATGCTAAATTAAAAGGATTAGTTGCAACTTTAAAAAATGTTGATATTAAAGAAGCAATTTCAAAAGCTTCAATGCCAGTTGCATCTGCTACTATTGAAACAAAAGTAGAAGATAAAAAAGAAGAACCTGAAGAAGAAGTTGTTTCAGAAGAAGCTGCTGCTGAAGGTTTAGGTTCATTATTTGGTTAGATTTTTTAGGAATAAAAAATCTTTTTTTTCTTTTTCTTTTTATTTTTATTTAAAGTATATCTTTAAATATTTAATTATATTAAAATATATTTAGATATGCCATTAAGAAGACCAATTTCTAAAAAACAAATAAAACCTAATTTTAATGTAAAGTTTAGTGTGCAAAATAATTTAAACTCTAAACAAAAACAAGCTCTTTTTAATTATTATAAGAAAAAACTTGAAGAAAAAAGAGAGTTAGAAAGACAAAAATAACTTCTTGAAGATAGAAAAAAAGAAAATTCTATTCAAAAAGAAAAACATTGTTTAAAACCTATTTCTAAAATAAGACATTTAAATAAGAAAAATATTAATAAATTATCTTTAGAAAGATTAGATAAATTAATTTATTTTTGTGATAAGTTACTTGAAAAATATTCAAAAGAACTTTTAGATTTAAGAAATAAAAAGCAAATAATTCCATTATCTTATGGTGAAGAAATTAATTTTATTAAAGAAATTTTAAAATTATCTAAAAAAAGAAAAACTACTTTAGAAAATAAAATAAAAACTACATCTGAAGCTTTAAAAGAAAGTGAATTTATTAAACAAAAGGAAAATATTTCTAAAAAAGAAGAAATATCTAAAGAAACAAAAGTTGTTAAATTAAAACCAGAATACAAAAAAGAAGAGGTTAAAACAGAGACAAATAAAAATACTAAAAATATTATAAAAAAAGAAAAAGAAATACAAATTGAAAGAGAAAAAATAGAAGTAGAAAAAAGAAATAAAATAAAACTACAAGAAATACATAAAGAGATTTTAAAAGCAGATCTAAAACTTAAAAAGATACAAAATATCACAAAGTCTAAAATAAATCATTTTAATGAAAGTAAACTAAATAGATTTAAAGAATATCTTGAGAATATTTTAGAAGAATATAATGGTAGTTTCAATAAATTTAAACAAAATAAATTAGCTGTGCCAATGGAGTTAGTTAGTAAAATTAATTTTATAAAAAAAGTTAAAGAATATACAGAAAAAAGAGCAGAATTTATAGAATATAAAAAACAACAAGAAATAAAACTTGAAGCTACAAATAATAGAGTTATTAAAAATAGTGTTGAAAATAAAGAAACTAATAAAAAAAATTTATTTGAAAAAATATTTAGAAAAAAAGAAAAGGTAATTAAAAATGAATCAAAAATAAATGTAGAACTAATTAAAAAAATTAATGAAACTAAAAAAGAGTTAAGTAAATTTGGAATACAGGTTAAAGATGAAAAAATATTATTTGAAATTACTAAACAATTAGAAAAAGTGGAGTCTGAACATAAAAGAACATTCTTACAATATGGAGTGGCAAATGTCTTAGAACAAAAACCTTCTCTTGAGGCTCTTTCAGAAATTACTAAACAATTAGAAAAAGTGGAGTCTGAACATAAAGAAAACTTCTTACAATATGGAGTGGCAAATGTCCTAGAACAAAAACCTTCTCTTGAGGCTCTTTCAGAAATTACTAAACAATTAGAAAAAGTGGAGTCTGAACATAAAGAAAACTTCTTATATTATGGAGTGGCAAATGTCCTAGAACAAAAACCTTCTCTTGAGGCTCTTTCAGAAATTACTAAACAATTAGAAAAAGTGGAGTCTGAGCATAAAGATTACTTCTTACAATATGGAGTGGCAAATGTCCTAGAACAAAAACCATCACTTATTGAATTTAAACAAGATATTTTATTATTTAAAAGATTATTAGATAAAAATATATCTTTAGAGTTATTTAATATATTTAGTTCAAAAAAATATATAGAATATACTCAAAACAGACGTAAAAATTATAAAAATTTTAGAAATTTAATTGAATCTATAAATTCTTTTAGTGAGTGGAAAACTAAAGATTTAGATATTTATTCTGGATATAATTTAACTGCAAAAGATACTGATAAAAATTTTAGTTTTAGATTAAAACCAGAAAAATTTAAAGAGATTTGGAATAAATATAACAACTATAATGAAAAACCTATTCTTTCAACTTCTTTAGGTAAAAAAAATATTACTTTTTCTCTAAAACAAAAACAAGAAAGTAAATTAAGACTTACTTCTAAATTAAATCCAAATGTGATTAATAAATATATAAATATGATAGATACTTCTAAAAGAACAAATACACAGAGGTACATGACTATTTTACAATTAGAAAATCCAACTAAGTTTAAAGAAAATATGAAAAAAAATAGTTTTGTTAGACAAATAGAATCTTTAAATAATAAACAATTGTTAGAAAAAATAAATGAAACAATAATAGATCTAGCAAAACAAAATAAACATTCATTAATTAAGCCTGTTTTAGAACAGGCTATGCCTTTAATTTTAGAAAATAGAAATATATCTTTAAATACAAAAATAAATTTAGAAAATCTTGAAGAAGCTAGAGCATTTATCACAAATTTATCTGAGTTTCTAGGAAATGATCTAAAAGAATATGTTAAGGAAAATATTAGTCTTAGTGAAAAAGATTTAAATAAAATAAATGAAACTTTAGAGACTACAAGAAAAACATATAAAGGTAAAGATGAAGAGAATAATATAGTTTATAAAAAAGAAAAAGTGCCGTCTGATTTAGAACTTGAAAGAAAGAAGTTTAAAGTGGAAGGTGGAACAAAAAAAGAAGAATTTGAACTTCAGACTTCAAAAACAGTTATGGATGCTTTGTGTGGACAAACTGGAGAGACTTGTTTATCTACAAACTATGATGTTTCTTTTATAGAAAATGAAAATTTTCAACCGATTACAATTATAAATAAGAAAACTAAAAAAGCAGATGGTTCAATTTATGCTTATTTGACTAAAGTAAATGGAAAAAAAGCAATTGTGTCTTTAGGAATTGAACCTAAGATGAGAATGGTAAATGATTCTTCTTCTGCAACTAAACTTACTGAAACTCTAGTTGAGGCTTTAAAAAAAGTTGCAGAAATTAATGGAATTAAAAGTGTTTATATTTCTGGAGAGTCTGGAGAAGTTTCAAATAGAAATGATGTTTTAAATTATTTGAATAAAAAATATATTGAAAATAAACAATCTATTTCTAAAAAAATTAGATTTCCTGAGAATCTTAAAATAAGAAAATTATATAGAATTTTATGATTTTTACTTTCTTGGTCAAAAGCCCTTTTATTCTATTTATAAACTTTTTTAATATAATTTCTATATCTTTTTATAGTCTATTGTTATTTATATAAATAAGATAAAAGAGATTGTATGATTGAAGAATATGTTGAGCATAAGAATATAGTTTCTAAGAAAATAAAAAAGAGATTATATCAAGAGCTTTTAACTGCAAAAGCATTAGAAACAAACTCTTTAGTTGTAGCTCCAACTGGTCTTGGAAAAACAATAGTAGCTGTTTTATTAATTGCATATAAATTTGATATAAAAAAAAACATTTTATTTCTAGCTCCAACTAAACCTTTAGTTACTCAACATAAAAAATCACTAGATTCTTTACTTACAATTTCAGAAGATGATATTTTACTTCTTACTGGACAGACTAAGCCAGAAGATAGAAAAAAAATATATTCTCAAAAAGGAAAAGTTATTTGTGCAACTCCTCAAACAATAAATAATGATCTTAAAAAAGGATTAATTGATATTAATTCTTTTAATATTATAATCTATGATGAAGCACATAGAGCAGTTGGAGATTATGCTTATGTTTTAATTGCAAAAGTATTCGAAGAAAATTCTAATTTGAAAAAATTAGCACTTACTGCGTCTCCTGGTTCAAATAGAGATAAAATTTCAGAAATTAAAGATAATTTATTTTTAAATCATATTGAAATAAGAACAGATTCTGATTTAGATGTTATTGATTATATTAAAGATGTAGAAATAGAAGTTATATTTTGTGATTTGGACAAAGTTTCTTTAGAAATTTCAAATATTATAGATTCTTATATTGATTCTAAAATTAATCTTTTAAGAAAGTTTGGGGTAATTATTCCAAATAACTATTCAAAAAAACAACTTTTAATTTTTCAAGCAAAAATTTTTGAAAAACTCAAATCTTCAAATAATAGTTTGCATTTTTTAAGTCTTTCAGCAATTTCTTCGGTTTTAAAATTTTATCATGCAAAAGAACTTGTTCAAACTCAAGGTGTAGTTGCTCTTAGAAATTATTTAGATAAAATTTTTTTAGAATCTAAAGATCAAAAATCTTCAAAAGCAACAAAAGGCATTGTCAATAGTGAAGAGTATAAAAAAATTAGATTAATTTTATTAAAATTAGATTTTTCAAAACCACTTTATTCAAAAGAAATTAAATTAATAGAAATTGTTTCTTCTTTTATTAAAGAAAATAAAAATTCAAAAGTTTTAATATTTAATAATTATAGAGATAATGCTTCTCATTTATCAAATGTTTTAAATACAAATAAATTAATTAAAGCTACACGATTTGTTGGACAAGCAAATAAAGGTTTGTCTGATAAAGGTTTATCTCAAAAAGAACAAATTCAAATTATTAAAGACTTTAGAGATAATAAGTTTAATACTTTAGTATGCACTTCAGTTGGTGAAGAAGGACTTGATATTCCTTCAGTAGATTTAGTAATTTTCTATGATGCTGTTGCCTCAGAGATAAGATCTATTCAGAGAAGAGGAAGAACTGGTAGATTTAATACAGGTAAAGTATATATTTTGTTAAATAAAGATACAATTGATCAACACTATTATTATGTTTCAATAAATAAAGAAAAGTCAATGAAAAAGACTTTAAAAAATTTTTATGATTATAAACCTAGACTAAAAAAGGTTTTAAAAAAACAAAAAACTATAAGAGATTATTAATTTTAAGGTTTTTATGTAAAGATATGTTTATAACTATTTGTTATTATTAGTTATTTATAGTTAGGTGGTGTTATGATTAGTAAATCTGTTACTTTAAATTTAAAAGTTTCAAATTATGGTTCTAGGGTTTTAGGAATTATTAAAGAAAAATATAGTTTGCATAATAAATCTGAAGCTTTAAATAAATTTATTGAAATGTACGGTGTAGATTTTTTAGAAAGAGAAGTTAGAGAAGAAGTGGTTAATGATATGATTAAAGAAATTTCTAAGATGAAAAAAAATAAAAAGAAAGAAGTTTCTTTTTCTGATTTAGATAAACTTTGTGGAATTGAATAAATATGTTTAAACCTGTGCTGTCTTCTCAAGTTGAAAATATTTTAATTAAACTTTCAAAAAAAGATAAAAAATTAGTTTTAGAATTAAATAAAAAGATCAAACAAATTTGTATGTTTGACTCTGAGTTAATTGAGCATTATAAAAATTTAAGAAATGATTTCTCTAATTATAAAAGAGTACATATAGGTAGGTCTTTTGTTCTTTTATTTCATGTTGATTTTAAATTTGAAAAAATTTATTTTTATAAATTTGATCATCATGATAAAATATATAAATGAGTTAGAGGTGTGTTATGGACTTTTTAGATTTTTTAATTAAATCAAAAAAAAATACATATGCAAGTTCTAAAATTACAGATAAACTAAATAAAGATGGTTCTAAAGAATTAATTTTTGAAGAAAATGAATATAAATATGTGGATAGATATTTTGGATATAACCCTTTTTCTGGACTTGAAGTTGTTTTTAGACAAGATGAATATATTTGGTCTATGTCTTATTATGGTAGAATAAAGTCTAATGAGGTTTCTGAAAAAGAAGTTTATTCTTTTTTAAAACAAGCTCTTTTAAATGTAAATGAAAATTTTCCTTTAAGAGGTCCTAGTGTTTTTAAAAAAGAAGATTTTTCTTATTTTTGTGATTATAATGGTTCTTATGAGGACTTTAAAGGAACTGAAAGAATTGAATATAAAGATAAAGTAATTTACAAATGTGAGTTTATTGGTGGCTTTATTTCAAAAAAATTAATTTAATAAATGTGAATTTATATGTCTAAGTCTAATAGTAAGTTAATTAAAATAATTTGTGATCAAAGAGAGAGAGCTTCTCAAGTTATTTCTAAGATTAAATCTTTAGAGTCTTCTTCTTTAAAGATAGATCTTGTTATAGAACAACTTGCTGTTGGAGATTATATACTTTCAGATGATGTTGTAATTGAGAGAAAAACAATTGCAGATTTAGAATCTTCTATTTTAGATGGAAGAGTTTTTTCTCAATTAAATGATTTATCTCAAGTTAAAAAACCAGGAATAATAATTGAAGGAAATTTAGATTTAATTTATAATAATTCTACTAGGCTTGATAAAAAAGCAATAATGGGTTTATTTACAACAATTGGTTTGAATTATAAGATTCCTTTATTTTTTACAAAAAATCAAAAAGAAACAGCAGAGATGCTTTATGTAATTTCAAAAAGAGAGCAAATTCAAAATGGAAATAATTTATTAAAATTAAGATTTGCAAAATCTAAAATGTCATATTCACAAAGACAGCTTTTTATAGTTGAGTCTTTTCCTGATGTAGGGCCTACTCTTTCAAGGTCAATTTTAAAAGAGTTTAAAAATATAAAAAATCTTGCAAATGCAACAATAGAAGATTTAAGAAAAGTAAAAAAGTTAGGTCCAAAAAAAGCTGATAAAATAAAATATTTATTTGAAAGAGATTTTTCTTAGTTTTTTTATTTTTTTTTAAATACCCTAAAACCATACCTATTTAAATCTTTTTTTTAATATTATTTTTGATAACTTATGTTTTTAAACTTTTTACCCTTTTCAAAATCCAAATCTATAAGTCCATTGATCGCAACCGTTTTAATAATTTTAATATCTTTAGCTTTGGTTGTTATTGTTTTAAACTTTTCAAAAGGCTTTACAAATACTCATCTTTCAGATTCTTCTTCTATAACAGTTTTTCAATCAAGTGATG
>JAQVTI010000017.1 GCA_028700115.1 Candidatus Iainarchaeum sp.
TAATTGATAAAGACAGTTTCATTCTTACCAAGAAAAACAAAAAGGTAATTGTTAAGAAAAGAAAATTAACTTGGCAAAATCCATTAACTATAAAAAATAAATTAGATAGAATAAAATTTGAATATAGAAATATATTTTTAGTAATTAAATATTTTAATAAATTAGAAATGTATAATGGAGATAAAGAAATCGATATATCTAAAGAATTTATAATCAACTACAAAGGACATAAGATTAAAACAGACTTCTTGCAACTTAAAGAACTAGAATATGGAATTGAAAGTTATAATTTACAATATAGTTTAAAGAAAGGAGACATAGTTTTTGACTTTGGAGGATATCATGGAGTTTACTCTATTTGGGCTAGCGCGCAAGTTGGGGAAACCGGGAAGATTTATTGCTTTGAACCTAATAAAGAAAACTATTCTGTTCTTTTAGAAAATTTAGAAAATAATAATATTACTAATGTTATTCCAATAAATAAAGGAATCTACAATCAATCTGGGAAAATTAGTTTTTTTAAAAGAGGTCCTGGATCAAGAATTATTGATTCTAGTTTTAAGACAAACACAAAAGATTCAATATGTGAAATTGATGTTATTCCTCTTTCTCAGTTTATTAAAGAAAAGAATATAACAAAAATTGACTTTATCAAAGCAGACATTGAAGGAGCAGAGATTGAATTTGTTGATGACTATCTAAAAAACCTTCTGCCGCAAGGCTTACGACCAAAGATGGCAATTGCCAGTTACCACTATCGAAAAGAACTAAAAGAAAACACCAGCCGCTCAATTGCAAAAGCATTTAAAGACAAAGTAATAAAAGTAAATATAGGGAATAAGAAACACCTGTGTGTTTTTGTTTAAAATTAAAACCAAACGTTATTTCTTTTTAATACAAAAATAAATATTTCCCGAATTTAAATTATTTCTAAAAAAATAATAATTTAAATATGCATAAATTAATCTTTTATTTTTCCACAAACCATTATATTTTGAAAATATAAAAACGGGTTTTATTTCTATAATTTCAAATCCGTATTGTAAAAATAATTTATAAAGCTTATCTATAGAATACGAATCTTCATGACCCCATTTATGAAATGTTTTATTACAATAAGGACATAAAACCATTTCGGAACTTAATTCTTCATTTAAAGGAACAGTCCCTATAAAAAAACCGCCCTTTTTTAATACCCTTTTTATTTCTATTAAACTTTGTGGAATTTTTTTTTTGTCAATATGCTCTAAAACTTCTGATGCAACAATTAAATCAAAATAATTCGATTCCCAATTTATTTTTTTTGTAATATCTGAATTAAAAATAACGAAATTCTGATTATTGTTAGTGGTACATATATCTGTTCCATAGACCTCATAATTTTTTGCTAAATTTAAAAGATATCCATTACCATAACCTATTTCTAATAAACGTCCTGTTGATTTAAGGTTTTTTAATTTTTTAAATAAATATTCATAACGGCTTTTAAGAAAATTATCGGTAATTTTATTTTTTTTAAAATAATCATTCCATATGTTTTTTTGAAATTGAGCGTCCATATAATCTTAATTTTTAAATTGTATATTATACTAATAAATAGATTAATTTTTAAACAATATCTATAACAAATTATATAAAATTAGTATATGAATTAATATGATTAAAATTGACTATTTAAGATTTCCATTTCGCCTGTCTGAAATATTATATAATGACTCTGAAGATTTAACTCTGTCACTATCTACTTTTAAAATATATAATTTAATTCAATCTACAGAAATAAATGTGCCGGTCAAATATTTAATTTACAAAAAAACATTTTATACTACCAAAATTAATCTTAAAACAGAACTATCCGAAATTTATGATTCCTTTGATAAAAAAAGCACAAAATATGAAATTAATTGCGCAAAAAAAGAAACAAATAATATTTCGTTAAAAGTAAATTGCGATTATTCTGAATTTGCAAATCTTTCTAGAAAATATTATTTACAAAAATATAATATTTCAAAAGATATTAGCAAAAACCTAGAAAAATATAAAAACTTCGGAGATTTAATTACAATATATTATAATGACAACTTAATTTCTGGAATTTTTGTAATAAAAGATTATCCCAATAGAATTAGATTATTATATGCATATAGCACCTATTTGGAGAACCCAGATTATAAAAAAAAATCTAGTTATTTAAATAGATATATTCATTGGTGGGCTATTCAAAAATATAAAACCGAAGGATTTTATGAATATGATTTTGGGGGCATAAATATAGACCCGAATTCAAAAACCTATGGCATCACTAAATTTAAACTAAGTTTTGGTGGAAAAATTTGTGAAGAATACAATTATCTGATTTCAAAATATGCAAAAATATTAAAACCAATATATAATTTAAAATATAGTGATTCTTATGACTGATAAAAATTTACTTGCTTGGTCAAATAAGTTCTTAGTTAACACATATAATAATTACGATTTATTTCCTGCAGAAAAAAGAATATTATCTAAATTAAATTTAAAAAATAAAAAAATTTTAGATGTTGGCATCGGCACTGGTAGGACCACAAATTATTTAATTAAACTATCAACTAAATATATGGGTATAGATTATTCTCCAGAAATGATAAAGTCGGCGAAGAAGAAATTTCCTAAAACAGATTTGCGTGTAAAAGATATAAGAAAAATAAAATATAAAAACAAATTTGATTTCATATTTTTTTCATATAATGGAATCGACTATTTAAAAAATAAAGAGCGGCACCGTGCTTTTTTAAAATTATATGCTTCGCTTAAAAAAAATGGATATTTTTTGTATTCTTTTCATAATTATGATGGATATAATCCAAAAAAACCATTATTTCAAAATAATTCGAAAAATATTTTCTTAAAAATTAAATCTTTTTTTCGCTATATTATTTGTACTTATAATTATAATAAATTAAAAAAAGAAGAGAACGATTTTCATAATTACGGATATTTTATAGATGGAGGCGGATATTTTAATCTTATTACACAATATACTAAGATAAAATCAGAATATAGTTTTCTTAAAAAATATTTCATAGTAACCTTTTTTAATATAAACGGAAAGAAAATTAACCCAAAGGAAAAACAAACTGATTGGATGATTTATGTATTATGTAAAAAACGATAAAGATATAATTTAAAGTAATAAAAACAAACAAATAATACATCTAAAACTTTGTTTCTTTTTATTTTTAATTTATGGACATTTTCAAAATTTATTAAACTATTTTTGTTTTTTAAACAAAAATCATTTATTTCTTGCAATTTCTTATTTGTAATATCTTTAGGATGAAAATGATTCACAAAAATTCCGTGCTTAAATAAATCTAACTTAGGATTAAGTTGATTTTTTTGTTGCGGTATGTGTTTTACACCAAAATATTCAAAAGGGTAAAGAGAAATACCGTCTACATTTATCAAATTGTATTTATTTAAAATAACCAAGGTGTTTTCGTCATAGTTGTGGGCAGGAGCAAAAAAATATTTTGGTGTTATATCTAATCTTTTATTTAATATATTAATGCCTGATTTTATCATTTTTTCTTGAATTTCGATATTTAATCCAGAAAATTCACTATTTCTATTTAATTTTAATATTCCTTTATTTCCATAATGATACCTATGTTCATACCCGTGTAATGCAATAATAATTTGGTTTGTTTTAATAAATGGTTTTAAGTCTTCGATTCTAAATATTGATTTTTTTTCCTTAATTGATTCATCTTTAACTGCGGGAATAACACCCAGTAGTGGTTTTATATTATATTTGTTTAATAATTTAATAAATTTAATTACATTCTGAGAATTAGGCATATTATCGCAAACATCATCCATTCTAAACAAATTATATTGAGTCATTTTATCAACATTATATTATTTTCTTTAAATATTTTATCTATTTTATTTTTTATTATTTTTAGGTCATTATTTTTTTTAATATATGTTCTTCCTAATTCTCCCATTTTTTTTAATTTTTCTTTTTTATAATAATTCTCTTTAATCAAAGTAATAAACTTATTTAAATCTCCATTTGCACAATAACCCCCGCCACTTTTTTCTAAAAGATAGTCTGGATTTGCTGAATAAGATATAACTGGCGTTTTATTTGATAACGCTTCTAATGTTGTATTAGGATATCCTTCTGAATAAGAGGTATTTATGTAAATTGATGCTAAATTAAAATAATCTTGCATTTTTTGTGGGGCAACTCTGCCTAGTATCTCACAATTCTTGTGTATTGCAATGTCTTTATTTGTAATGCCAACTATTTTAAATTTAATTTCGGGTAACTCTTCTATGATTTTTTCTAATATATCTAAACCTTTAACTTTATGATTTCTACCAACCCAAAGAACAAAATTTTCATTTTTATAATTTGATTTCTGTACGTCTATTGGATTTGGGACTCTATAAATTGGGTGATTATATTTATTTAATTTTTTTTCTTGTATCTCTGTTTGGCAAATAAATAAATCAACACAAGGAAATACTAATTTTGGAACATATCTATAATAAAAGGAAGACTCTTTTAGAAATAACCCTACATCTGAGTTGCTAGAGATAAAATAAACTATTTTTTTATTATATAATTTTGCTAAATAGAAATAAATTGGAGAAAATCGTGAAAGTGCAAAAAAAACAACAACATCTGCATTTTTAATTGCTGAAATTATTTTTATAAAATCTGTTTTTGTGTTTTTTATAAATACATATTTCCGTTTAGAAATATTTACGGGAATATTTTTTAAACTCACTAAAAAAGAGCAATTTTTATAATCTTTAAATATAGACTGCGCTTTTTTTTCAGCACCACCTGCTGGTTTGCCTTCTAATAATTTGCCTATTTGAGGACAAACTATTAATATCTTCTGATTACATTTCATTATATTTACACCAATTATAATAACTTAATATACTCCAATATTTTGGATTATTAGAATCCGAAATAATTTTATTAAAGTAGTGTTCTGGGATAAACTTTTTAAAATAGTCATATTTTATATCTATTTCCGTTCGCATGTTTTTTAAATCTATAGCAAACCCTTTTTTATCTTTATAAATATTTTCGTTTAAAACACGATCTTCTACTGATTTTTTAAAAATATATTTCAATATCTTATTGTTAAATCGCAAATTTGGTGGGATTCTATATGACAATTCAATTAATTCAGAATCCAATAGTGGAGGTCTAGATTCTAAAGATACCGAAAGAGATGCCCGGTCTACTTTTGTTAATATATCATCCGGCAAATATGCTTTAAAGTCTGTTTCTTGAGCACAATTTAATAAATTATTCTCCTTTATATTAAAATTATTTGATATTACGAAATAATAATATCCGTAATCTGCAAAATAACTTGCTTTTTTAGAAAAATAATAATTATAATTATTTTCTATTAATTTTTTCCAAATAAAGTCTGTATTTTTTATAATTTGATTTAAAACAGTATATTTGCGCATCTCTCTATATCTTTCATAACCCCCAAATAATTCATCTCCCCCATCTCCACTTAAAGAAACAGTCGCATATTTCTTTGCAATTTCAGAAACAAACATCGTTGGAATTTGAGAAGAATCTCCTAACGGCTCATCATAATATATTGGGACTTTATCTAAGAGTTTATTAAAATCTAAATCTGTTAATATTTTTGTGTGATTAATTTCGATGCCTATATCTGTATCATTTGCAACAAAGTATATTGTTTTTTTTCCAAATAATTTTGATATAATATAATATAATGGTGTTGCTTTAGATAAAGCTCTTGAACATACTATTTGATGTTTTATTATTATGATTGGAAGCCCTAAATAATATTCTAATTTTGATTTTTTAAATATTACTTCTATATTTTTATAAGATACACTTTTATTTTTTGATCCAATAACATAAAAACTAGTGTTCTTTATATTTTGAAAAATATCTATAGACGCTTTTTCGCTGCCACCCGCCGATCCCCCTTCAAATATCTTGCCGGCTTGAGGTAAAATCACCAATATTTTTTTCATGATTTTTACTCTTTTGCATCTCTCCAATATTCTGGAATTATAAAGTCGCGAGACTTTATTTCTTTTAATTTTTTTATTTCTTTATTTTTATTCAAAATTATTATTTCTTCATCAAAAATTGTTTTTAATTTATTTGGAACTAATTTGGATCTTTTATCATAATATCCATCATTAACTTGTTTTATCTTCTTTAGATTATAGCCCATAATCTTTGCAATTGTTGCATCTATCAATATAGGATTCTCACCGATAATTGTAACCCCACAAAATTTATCTTTTGGTCTTAATGGGCCATTGTCTTCTCCACAGATTAACCCATCAACAATTGTAAATACTTCTCGTTTTTGTTTTTTCTCAAATTTTTTTGTTTTTGTATTATAAAAATATAAAATATTATTCAAATCCAAGATTGTTCTCCAAATGGTGTCGTTACCAGACCAACCCCCGTCCAATATTTTATCCTTAGAGGTGATTTTCCCTAGAACAAACAAAGAACTTAACATAAAAACTATGCTTTTTCTTTTAATTTTTGATAACTTATCATAATTTCTATAGAAGTAATCTGCAAGAAAACTATATCTTTTTTTAAAAAAATTATTGTTTATGTATTGATCTCCATTTTCCTTTGCTGAACCGAACCTATGATGTGGCAAATATTCTTTGTGACCATTCATGCCTATGAAATTCTTTAAGGCGCCTGTTAAACCGGCCTTTATGTGTGTTTTTAATTTTGGAACATTAAAAACAATATCTGCATCAAGAATTGTTTTACTTACTAAATATTCATGTGTACCTTTCTGATGATGCTTGTGCATTAGATCTGGATTGTAGTTTGTAACTCTAAAACTATCTTCTAGTTTTGTGATATCTTCTAAGAAACTATTCTCTTTTATGTTAATTAAATAATAACCGGCTTTATCCCCTTCATTCTTCTTTTGAGAAATATCAAAATCTTTCTTTTCAAATATCGTTTTTCTTAAGTCTAATAATTCAAATTTGATTTTTGGATAATTCTTTTTATATAAATCCAATAACTTATCTATTTTTTGTTGTTTTACTAACTTTTCAAAATTACAACTCTGCAAAGGTGCATCACAAACAATTATTTTGCCTTTCCCTTTTAATGCTATTATTGAATAATCAATTATGAATTTAATGTATGCAGTATTAGTGATTAAGGAATCTATTGTTCCTTCCCTATTAATATCTAAAACATAGTTTGGCTTTATTACCACTGTATTTCCAGACTTTATATAGTTCTTAAAAGGATTCCACTTATTTTTATTAAAATTATTTCTATCAAGACCATATTCAAACAACCCTTTTCTTAAGGAATCATAGAAATTATCATTTTGAATCCTAGGTTTGCTCTTAAACTCCGGATAATCTAATCCGACAAATAAGAACTTTGGATATTTTTTTAAGTTTTCAATCAAAACTATATTTTTATTACTTAACATATCTTCCCTCATCAAATATTTGAAATTGTGTACCTGTGTTTTCCTTGTTTTGTTTTTTGTATTGAAGTTACAAATTTCCAATCTATAATTGTGTCTTTACCCACAACTAATTTTATTTTAGAATCAATATCTTCTTTATCTTTTGTATTTGGTTCTTTGCCATCAATTAATACAATATATATTGTAATCTTTTTAAAAGACTCCTGAACAACTTGAAATAAATCAACCCAATCCCTAAAATAAAATAAATGAGTAAAATACTCCCCATGCACAATCTTCCCTGTGCTTGTCTTAAAATGATCTGTTGTCCTGCCAGTTATTTTTTTTAAAGTCGGTAAATTATATTCTTTATTTAAATCCCCTTTGATTGCTGTATCTCCAATCTCATATCTTATTAATGGAAAATAATAATTATGTAAATTAGTTATTACTAATCTGCCCTCTTCACCTGGTAAAACCTCATTATTATTTTCATCTAAAACTTCTATGAAATTATCAAAAGAGAAAATTAAATATTCATTTTTATGTAATTCTGCAGCCATTGCACTAACTTCTCTTGAACCATAGAAATCATATACCGGACATTTAAATGCACTTTCAATTTCTGCTCTCATAAAGTCCTTTAATTCCTCTGCTGAAGAATATATAAATTTAGGAGAATAAATCGAAATATTTTCTTTATTTATGACTTTTGCTACTTCATACAAAGATCCGGCATAGCCTTTTAAGAAAACTGGCTTTTCTTTATTGATAACTTCTATGTATTCTTTAATTTTATTGTAGTCCATGAGAAAAGAATTCAAAAAAGTTTGATTATTTAAAAAATTAGATAATTTTCCCTTTAAATTCATTTGTTTGAAAATATCTTTTTCGGATCCCCAAAGAATTACTTTTTTACAAAATGTATTTACTTGTCTTACATCTTGTAAATAATACATCATTGTAGCATAACTCCAATCTATATAATTTCTATCTTGATATATTAAAATGGGTTCGCCTGTTGATCCCCCAGAAGTATTTGTAACTATGCCTTTCTTAGATCTATTAATATAAAGAGGCAAATAATCTTTTCTTATTATTTCTTTTGTTAAGATTGGATAATCAGTTAATCTTTGATAACTACTGTTTTTATAAAACGGATTTTGTTGTGCTTGAATTAATAATAATTGAAGATACTTATCTGTGAGTGATTTATTGTCTTTTGTGAGTTTTGTTTCATTATAATTCTTGAAGAATCTTTTACCAGTTATCCCCGCCGCAAATTTTAATAATTGTGTTCTCAAAATAATCCACTTTATAATTTATTTGTTAATTTTTTATTTTTCTTAAACCAACTTACAAAATTCTTTATACCTTGCTCAATGTTTACTTTTGGATTATATCCTAATAGATTTCTTGCCTTTTCTATATTACCCCTTGTTTCTTGGACGTCTCCTTTTTGCATAGGCATATAATTTTTTGTGGCTTTTATTCCTAATTCATTTTCAATCAAAGAAATTACATATTCTAATTCAACAGTATTATTTGCACTTAAATTAAATATCTCATAATCACAATCATAATTGGTTGCAGAAATAATGCCTTCAACTATATCTGAAACATAAGTAAAATCCCTCCTCATATCCCCGTGATTATAAACATCTATTGGCTTATTGTTTAAGATGTTTTTTGTAAATAACCAAAGAGACATATCTGGGCGCCCATATTCTCCATAAACTGTAAAAAATCTTAATCCTATTGATTTAATGCCTTGTAATTTATAATAAACATAAGCAGTTTGCTCATTGTGAAGTTTAGTTGCAGCATACATCGAAACGGGAGTTCCTAAATTTGCAGTTTCTACCCATTCCTCGTTTACACCTCCATAAACCGAAGAAGAAGAGGCATATACAATTTTAGAAATCTTCTTTTCTTTTGCATATTCAAATATGTTTAAAGTACCTATAGAATTTGAATTTTCATAAATCCAGGGATTTCCTATAGAATATCTTACACCGGCTTGAGCTGCTAAATGGATAATTAAATCTATTTCTTTTCCGGCTAGTTTATTTGTTAAATCTTTATATTTGGATACATCTAATTTAATAAATTCAAAATTTTTATTTTTCTTTAAGATACTTAACCTTTTTTTCTTAATTATCGGATTATAATAATCATTTAAATTGTCAATACCGACAATCGAATTTCCACCCTCTAATAACCTTTTACAAGTATTATATCCAATAAAACCAGCACAACCAGTAACTAAATATATCATATAATCCCCTTAAATATATATTAGTAAACAACAATTTAAATAGTGATTTGTTAGTTGTTATTCTAGAATATTTTTATAATTTTCAATCATATTTTCATAATTAAAATTCTTTAATGAATAATTATAGGCATTATTTACTAATGTGCTTTGTAATCTTTTATTATCTAAAAAAGATTGTATGTTTCTTGCAATTTCGGTGGAATTTGTTAATTGTACAGAATAGATTATATCTCTACTGAATAACCCAATATCAGACATTATTATTGGCTTTTTTAGAGCCATAGCTTCAAGAACTACATTTGGTAGGCCCTCTGTTTTTGATAATAACAACAAACAATCGTTATCTAATAGAGCGCCTCTAACATTAGAAGTAAAACCTTGATATTTAATATTCTTTATTTTATTCTTAGAAATATATGTCTTTATTTTATTCTTTAGTGGGCCATCTCCATAGATATTTAATTCTAAATTACTATTTAATTTAGAAAAAGAATCCATCATTAGAAAAATGTTCTTTATTTTATCTAGTCTACCAATATATGCAAATTTCTTTATTGGAATGCACTTATAATTTGCATTTGCGGGTTTATAATCAATACCAAAACCAACTATTTTGTAATTTATTTTTTTAATAGAATATAGTTTCTTTATTCTACTTGATTCAAATTCAGTTTTTAATAAGAATTTATCCACTAAAAGAGAATAAGTTAATTTTTCTAAAGGATATAATAATTTTGTTTTAGATAAATATGCTGGTGTATCCCATCTACAATATAATTTGAACTTTTTAAATTTAAAAATTTTTAAAATGCCAGCAAAGAAAGTTGCCATTATGCCAGAAGTTAAAATTTTATCATAATCGCACCTACGGAATAATAAATAAAAAAAGGCATAAAAATTATAAAAAAAACCTTTAGCAAAAAAAGGAGTTTTTATTCTAATTATTTCTATACCTTCTTGCTTTTCAATACTTTGTTGCCCTTTAAATTTTCTTGTAATTATTTTTATTTTTATCTTGTTTTTTAATCCCGCAATAATTCGTTGAAATGAAGTTTCAATGCCTCCAGCTAAATTATCTGAATGCTTATAACCTACAGGATATTCTTTAGCCCCCCAAAATAAAATTGTATTCATAATTCATCTAATATTTTTATTAATTGTTTCGAGATATTTTTCAATTCGTGTTCTTTTTTAATATAATTATAACCGTTATTTCCCATTTCTTTAATTTTCTTTTTTGAATTATATAATTTATCTACATATTTTTGAAAATCTTTTAAATCTCCATTTGCACAAAAACCCCCTCTACTTTTTTCTAAAAAATTATCAGGATTAACTATATAACTTACTATTGGTTTATTGTTCGCAAATGCTTGTAAAAATACATTTGGAAACCCCTCTATTTTGGATGTGCTTATTATAAATTTTGATATTTTATAGTGCTCATACATTTCTTTTTGATTTATTTTACCTAATTGATTTACATTTTCAAAATTAAAAGACAAATCTTTTTTATTAATTCCAATTATCTTAAATTTTTTGTCTGGATTTTCAATAATTATTTTCTGCAATATGTCTGTTCCTTTTGTATTGTCATTTCGTCCAACCCACAAAATTTCTTTTCCAATAATAGAATCATTTGGATTAATTATTACTGGGTTTTTTAACAAATATATTTTCTTGTTCTTATATCTTTCTTTTAAAATATTGTACTGAAATTCTGTTTGTGCAATAAAAACATCAACTTCCGAAAAGGTTAACTTTGGAATCCATTTATAATAAGAAGGCACATTTTCAAGCCCCACTCCTACATCTGCATCACAAGTTAAAAAGTATACAATTTTCTTATTATTTAATTTGGCTAAAAATATAAATAATGGAGTTAATCTATTAATTGCAAAGATGCAAACATGGTCTTGCTTTTTAATTAATCTAAGAAATTCCCCTGCAATCTTTAGAATATTATTTGAACAAAAAATCACATTCATTTTATTAATTCTTCGTTTTCTACAATTCCCATTTACAAAAAAAGAAACTTTATATCTAGAATATCTACTTATTTCATTAAATAAAAGATAAGCACGATTTTCTGATCCTCCTGATGATTTATCAATAAAAAGCTTTCCAGACAACCATGAACAAACCAAAATCTTTTTATTCATTTTTTATCATTTCCTTTATTTGTTTTATTGTTATTGCTTTTGTTATAAATA
>JAQVTI010000043.1 GCA_028700115.1 Candidatus Iainarchaeum sp.
ATACACTCCAGTAGAAGACACAAACAAATGCAAGTTCTGTGGCTACAAGCTCTACTGTCCAAAGTGGGATGAATAAACAAACAAATGGAAAAAAATGAACGCTAAAATTGAAGAATTATATAATCAAACAAATATAATTTTAAATAGGGAAACTTCCTATTCTAATAATAAAGAAATAATTAAAAATTATTTTAAAGACAAGCAAATTACAGGGAATCTTGAAGATAGCAATAAATTATTGATAATAAAAACTAGATTAATTTTGATAGATGGAGTATATTCTACAAATATTGGACGAAATAGATTTGGATTAGAGGATTTAGCAAAAGCAATATTGCAATTTAAAACAGATGATAATTTAAAAGAAGAATGTAAAAATTTTTTAGATTCAAAGAATAAAAATTCCAAAATCTTTATGTTATTTCATAACAAATATGGGTTTAAAAAAACAATAGGCGCAATGTCATTAATTTCTAAATATTTATATTTTTTAACAGAATTCCAGTTTCCAATATATGATTCAGTAGTAAAAGATCAAATTAAATATAGTGGAAAAGATATATTAAAATATATAGAAAGAGTACAAGTAATAATGAATAAATTAGGATTAGACGATTACGACGACAAGGATGATAAATATGACAAATTTGATCAATTATTTTGGGTTAAAGGCAAAATTGAATTGGTTTGGGATAATAAAAAGGGGATTAAACAAATTTCATATAAAGGATTATTAACGAAAGAGGAATTAGATAATTATGAAATAGATAATAAAGACCCCGAAATAATAACTAACTTTAAAAATCAAGACAAAACTGAATTAAATAATATTATAAATAATTAAATAGTGAGATAATATGAAAGAAGACAAAGTTAAAAAACCAAAGTTAAAAACTCAATTAGAATCTGCAGGTGCAGAATATCTTGTGCTTGGAGAATTATTAAGGAGAAGAATACAAGCATTTATAGTGTCTCAGAATTTTGAAGCATACGATATTGTTGCAGTAAATACAAAAAAGAACTTATCTGTAAAAATACAAGTAAAAAGTAGATTTATAGCAAAAGCAAATGGATTTCCGATACATAAGATAGGTACAGACTTTGTAGTTTTCGTTAGGTTAAATATTACAAAAAAAACAAATGGGGGATTTAACTATTCAGAATCTCCCGAATTCTTTATTTTGCCAATTTTAGAAGTTAAGAAAAAGAAATCCTCAGATAAATATGAAAAAGCTAACTTTAAAAAAACATTTTTAGAGCAATACAAAAACAAATGGGATTTAATTAATAAAGAATTAAAAATGTAGCGAATAAAATCGTGAAAATTCTTATATTTAACAATTAAAGTTTTGGGAAAATAACAAAATTTGAAAATTATGACTGAATCGAAATTTGGTAAAAATTACGGATTATTTTTAGATTCATTTCTAGAAAAAAATACAATTTCAGAAACAGAAGATATTTCAAAATTAATATATCTTGATTTATTTTTAATAAGGCAAGCACAATGGAATTATAAAATAAAATTTAATAGGAAAATTGATTCTTCAGTATCTGATATATTTCAAGATTTAATTGCATATTATCTAAAAAATAGTCTATCAAATGAATATCAAGTAATTTTAGAAGAAAAAACAGGGAAATTGAGACCAGATATTTTAATAAAAAAGAATGGAAGCAATCACTCAATTATTGAAATAAAAACAACAATTGGCTGGGATCGAAAATTAATCGAAAATAAAAATTATATGGATAGAATTATAGAATTATCTACTGAATTTAATGTCCTTGAAAAAAGAATATTTTATATTTTTGAAAGTTATGCAAATGTAAATAAAGGTTTTAAAAAAGTTTTTGAAATGAAAAACTCTGAAGATAAAGAAATATTTGATTATATTTTTCCTTTATTTAAAGATTCTCCGGCTCCTTATTATATAAATAAAAAATCTAAAGATAAGAAAGCTGCTGATGCAGATTATAAACTATTTAAAGCTGAAGAAATAGAAAATTTATATAATCAAAATAAATATACGGAATTTAAGCAGATATTAAAAAAAATTACCGATTAAATATATTATAAAAGTTAAAAATGTGAAAATATGATTATTGATAATAAATTTCCAGAAAATTTAATGGAAGTAAGAAGGCGACGAGCACTTATTGTTAAAACTCCAGAATACAGAGATGTAAAAAAAATGATTAAAAAACTAATTATTGAAAGTAATGATTTTTTTACTTTAGATTCAATAAATTATGCATTTGAATATCTTAATGTACAAAAAATATCAGAAATATTATTTGTTTCAGATCTAGAATTCGCAGAAAAATCTATTTATGATAAGATATTTAATACAATTAAAGAAAATAATATTAAAATTTTATTTTTTGTAGGAGATGTATTTACTTTTGTTAATTCTTCAAATAATGATATAGAAAAATTAAAAAAAGCTTTAATTTATTTTAAAGAAAATAAGTTGAATATTTTAGATGATTTTGTTATAAAAAACTATTTAGACCTTCAAGAATTAGTTTCTAATAAAAACGAAGTAAATCCCAGAATAGCGGATTTTTACGAATTTATGGTAAATTGTAATAAATTAGGTATTCCTATAATCTGTTATAAAGGAAATCATGATTCTGAAATAAGCAAAGAATTTATTTTCCCTAATGGGAAAAAAATTAATGAATATATTTATTTTCCAAATGATTTAGATTTAATAAAATTAGGATCTAAAATTTATGTTACTGGAGTAAATAGAGTTTCTCAAAAAAGCGATTCTGAATGTAAATGTTATTATAATTTGTTTTTAAAGCCAGAATATAAGCAAAGACTATCTAATTTATCTAAATTAGCAAGAAATACCATTTTTGTATCACACCATCCAAGTACAAATAAATTTACATATCTAGGTAGTTATGATATAACAATGTTTAAAGAAAGATTTAATTTTAAACT
>JAQVTI010000018.1 GCA_028700115.1 Candidatus Iainarchaeum sp.
ACACAATCACTAACCTTAACTTTACAGGAAACGCTAGTGAGATGTTTAAGACACTTGAGATGTCAAAAGAAAGAAGGTTCTTTGGTTCAGCTCTTGTTCCTGAGATGGTTATTCCTAAGGTTAAGTTGATTTAGATGAATTCTTTCATAATTAAGTTTATTAGTTTTATTAAAGGAATAACTATAACTCCTGTTGATGATAAAGTCATAAGATTAACTAAGAAAGAAAAAGAACTGATTTTAAGAAAAAGCATTTTAGGCAAATGCATCTTGAATTTTGAAAAAGTTTTTAAATATTCTAAAGACAACAAGATAAACTTAACTAAAAAATATTTTGAAATTAATTTTTCTGGAAAAACAATTACCACTGACTTTGAACAAGTTAAAGAGATTGATGACGCCATCCTTAAATATAATATTTATTATAAACTTAAAAGTGGAGACATTGTCTTTGACCTTGGAGGATATCACGGAGTTTATTCCCTTTGGGCAAGCACCCTTGTTGGTCCTTTAGGAAAAGTTTATTGCTTTGAACCAGACCCAATTAACTTTGAGATATTGAAAGAGAATATTGAAAAAAATAATATTACTAATATAATTTTAATCAATAAAGCCATCTCAAACAAAAACCAAACACAACGATTTTTTATAAGAGGGCATGGATCCAGAATTGTTGATGAAGCATTTAAAACAAACACCAAAGGTGCTCTTTGCACCATCCCTTCCATTCCTCTTTCTCAGTTTATTAAAGAAAAGAATATAACAAAAATTGACTTTATCAAAGCAGACATTGAAGGAGCAGAGATTGAATTTGTTGATGACTATCTAAAGAACATCTTGCCACTTGGTATAACGCCACACCTAGCAATTGCCAGTTATCACTACCGAAAAGACCTTGGCACTAACACCAGTAAGCAAATTGCAAAAGAATTTAAAAAGAACGGAATAAAAGTTAATATAGGAAATAAGAAACACGAATGTGTTTTTGTTTAAATCAATACATTTCTTAAATTAAATATTAATTCTCTTTATAATATTATAATACCCCACAACATCTACTACATGCTGGGAAAGCTCCACCAACTTTATTTAATTCTTTTCTAAAATGCTTATATTTCTGTCCATTCCAGATTTCATTTAAATTTTGTTTTAATATATTGCCTAAAACCATATCAAAACAACGAGTCATAACAATACAATCCCCATTAGATTGTATTTGCATAGCGACCCAAGGAATTAAACATTTTTTTTTAGATATAAATTTAGCAGTAAAATAATAGCCTGAGATTTTTTCTTTAGTAAATAATTCAGGAGTAAAACTAATTTTTTTGTATTTTCTAGCAAAATTGATATTCTCTAATAATTCATCAACATTAATTTCGTTTAGATCTATCCCTTTTATACATGTGGGAGTTGCAATACAAATATTTGAATATCTTTTATTGTGTGTGTTTGCCATATCCTCAGTAATATAATTTATGTGAGAAAATGAAATGTGTTCAATTTCAGATATAAAGTCTAGTCCGTCTAAAAACAATTTTATTTGATTATAATTTTCAGGAGTAATTGTATAATTTATATTAATTTTTGGATAATTTAACTGGTTTTTATTTTTTAAATCAATTAATTCTCTAATTCCGGATACTGCATTTTCATAAGAATTTGCAACCCCCCTCTGTAAATTGTGAATTTTAGGTGGACCATCTAATGAAATCCAAATTTCATCTAATTTGTTATCTAAAAACAATTTAGCGAAATTCTTCAATAGAAATCCGTTTGTTGTTATAGAACAGCTCAAACCAGAACATTTTATCTCTCTTATTATATCAACTATTTGAGGGTGCAGGGTTGGTTCGGTAGATATTATAGAAATTTTAGGATCAAAACTTTTTACTTTATAACAAATTTGTTTTATATCTTCTAAAGATAATTGCGCTTTTTTATTCATATTACTATAAAATTGACTGTCTGTTTTTTGACCAAAATCGCACATTTTACATTTTAGATTACAAACGCTATTTATCGTTAAATATATAGTTTTAGGCATTGAAAAACAAAACCCATTTTTATTCAAATAAGAACATTTATATTTTATGCTATTTATAAATTTTGTTAAAGTAATTTTTCTAAATATATTCATAATAAGTATAAAATTCCAAAATATTTAAAGGGTTATGCTTTTAATGCACTTAATTCTAATTTTTGGGAATTAAATTCTAAATCAAATAAATCAAATAAATTTAATTTATCCTCTAATTTTTTTAGAATTGGTTGTAATGTTTTATTTTTAGATAAATAAAGAAGCGATTTTAATTGTACAATAATTAAATCATTATACATTCTTGAATTTAATATTCTTGCAGCGCCTAATCCGTGATAGGTCCATTTTTCTTTATATATAAAAATTGTTCGATTTTTTATAAATGAATTAACATATTTTTTAAACAAATTTAAATATTTTTTTTCTCTAGTTATAGAATACAGGTCATAAATAGCTAAAACCGAAAACAAATACCCATCTAATATTATGCTTGGATTTTTTGTAGGATATTCTTCAATAAAACAAAAATTATTATATTTTCTGCTCAGACCACCTTTTTTAATATCTAAAAACATTATACGCCCTAATTTTATAGCCAACTCTTTATATTTTTCGTCGTTCTTTATTAAGTAATATCTTAAAAAAAAACTTATTAAAATCCCTTGAGCTAATCCAGAAATCCACGGTTTATTTATATTTTCAGACCCTAATTTCCAATTAAAATCATAATATATTTTTGCACTATCATTTTCAATTTTTATATTTTTAATTAACCAAATTATTTGTTTGTCTGCAACATCTAAATATTTTTTATCATTCTTTAATACATATTTGTTTAAATTTTGCAAACCAAACCAAGCAACATATGCTGGATTATATTTTAAACCAATATTGCAATAATTATTTATGGCAACACCATTTGAATCAATTATTAAATTATCTAAAAATAGCTTTTCACTTTCAATATAATATAATCGCCTATCTTTTATTGATTTATTATTAAAATATACAGGATAACGTTTTATCCAACGATTAATTCTGAACCTTAAAATGACAAAAGTCAAAATAATTAATCCCGTTAAAAATAAATAAAAATTAATAAATAATAAACTAATCAAGATAATAAGACAAACAATTACTAAATATTTGTGCTTATTTAAAAAACGCATCATTTTTAAAATATAATATAACATAATTTTTAACCTCTCATTAAATCACTATTTTTAACATAACTATTTTATTATTATATTTTCGTATTTTTTACTGAGTTCTTTCCAATCATATTTAAATATATATTTTTTAATCCTGTTTTTATTTAATAAATCTTTATTTTTATAAACTTCTTTTAATATATTAGATAACTCTAATACACTTAAACCTACAAAACCAAGATTTTTTTCTGCAATTTCATTATATAAAGAAGATCCCTTAACAGTATATGCTAAAACGGGTTTATTCAATCCTAAATATATATAAAATTTACCTCCTACTGCATTATAAATTGAATTTCCAATATATAATAAATCACAATCACTTAATATTTCATTAGTTTTATCAAACGGCACAAAACCAAAAAAATTTGAATTAATATTTAATTTTGTTGCCAAAAGTTTGTATTTTTTATATCTTTGCCCGCAAGCAAAAAACTCTGTTTCTTTCTTAATTTTTTTTGGCAATAAATTTATTGCAGATAGTAATTTATCTACTTCCTGATACTTTAAAAAACTACCCGCATATCCTATTTTTAATTTTTTTTCTTCTTTATTTTTCTTTTTTATCTTAAAATAATTTAAATCTACTCCGTTTTCAATAATTTTTATATCCCCGTCATATTTTGTTTCTAATTTAATAACATCAGCACATTCTTTAGTAACAGTTATAACTGCTTTCGCTTTTTCTAGTATTCTTTTTTGTGATTGTTTTTCTATTTTAGATTTTGTAATCCAGGGGTCTCTATAATCTAAAATATAAGGGGTGTTATATTTGTCTAATAAATATTCTGCCAAATAGAAAGCATCCCATGTCGGTCCACTAGCGATAATTAAATCGAAATGCTTAAATAAATTTTCATTTTTTATGATTTCTTTTTTTCCAGACATATAATAAAAAGAATTTCTATTTAATATTTTTATTTTATTTAGCAAAGACAGAAGTATGTTGTCCTGAACATTAAAATAAATCTTATTCACAAAATCTGTGTATAAATAATCGTCTTTTGGATAATTTTTTAATAATCTATCGTTTTTTCTAGTAAATACAAAAACATCGTGATTATTAGAGAAATATTTAGAAATGTAATAAATTCTATTGCCTGAAACAACAAAGGGAGGGTACCTTTCAGTTATAAATAAGATTCTCATGTCAAACACTCCAACAAAATTTGATGTAAAACAAAGGATATTTCTTTTAAAGAATATTTTTTTGAAAATGCAATTATTTTTTTCCTATTCCATTTTTTATTTAATGCAATACCAATTGCATTTGCTAATTCTTCTGTATCGTTTGGATCTTTAACAAGTAATCCCACATCTTTTGATGTAATAATTTCTTCACTTCCTCCATTTATTGTTGCAACAACGGGCACGCCACAAGCCATTGCTTCTATTTGAACAATCCCGAAGCTTTCTTCAAAACTCGGCAAAACTAATATTTTAGATTTATTTAAAATAACTTTAATTTCTTTTGGTTTTTTTGATCCTAATAGTCTAACAGAATCATTTAATTTTAATCTATTTATTTCTTGGCAAATTTTATTTTTATCTGCCCCCTCTCCTACAATATCTAACTTAATTCCGGGATTTTTTTTAAGTAATATGTAAAATGCATTAATTAAATTAATTTGATTTTTTTCTCTTATTACTAAATTACCTATCGAAACTATTGTTTTCTCTTTTATATTTTGATATTTTTGATATTTAAAAATATCTTGGTCAAAACCATTTGGAATATGTATTGTGTCCGTATTGTATTTTTTTAATTTCGGAACGTCCTTTTTATTTACCCTTATTATAGTTTTTGCACCTTTCCATGCATTTATAAAATCAATATTGCTTTGTAAAATCTCTTTTTCTAACCAAATCGGTCCTTCATGAACGGTTAGAATATATGGGACATCATATTCTTTGCTTATTTTATTTGCAACAACGCCACAGGGCTTAGTAAAGTGCGCATGTATTATATCAAAAACTAATGAATTGTTTTTAATTGTCTTTATTGCAGATTCCAAAAATAAAACGTTTTTGTGATTCTGATAATATTTAGAAAATGGTGGTGTTAAAAATTTTGGAAAAAACACACTTATATTTTTTTCAGAATAGTTTTCTAATTTTGAGGAATTTGTGAATTTTTTTGGTAAGAATTTTAGATTTTTAAAAATTTTAGGAAAATAAGGTATGGGAGAAATAACAAAAACCTTATTAAAATGTGGAGCAATGTGTTTTAATTGATTTTTTACAAAAATATTATTATATATGCTATTGTCTTTTGAAGGATAACCATCACAAATTACTAATAAGTTTTTTTCTTTTAAATTAACCATATATATTATTATTAATGTTATATTATTATTAATGTTATATTTTTATATGCTTTTGAAAATAACAAGGATATTTACCTTAAAGTTGTCAATTCTAATCAAATTATATAAAAAACAATATAGATAACTATATAAACATAATTTAATAAAATTAATATACTGGCATAGCAAAAGGAGACAAACTTATGAATAAATTAAAAGAAAAACTTAAAAAAACACAAATTGGCAATTTAGCTAGAATAATTATTGGAAAATTAAAAATAAAAAATTCCAAAACCTATTGGGAAAATTTGTATTTAAATAATGGCAATTCCGGATCTGGGTCTTATGGGAAATTGGCACAATTTAAAGCAGATATAATAAATGATTTTATTAAAAATGAAAAAATTACAGAAATGTTAGAATTCGGTTGTGGAGATGGGAATCAATTAAAAATGTTTAAAATAAAAAAATATATTGGATTAGATGTATCTGAAACAATTATTAAAAAATGTATTGACAAATATAAAAACGATAAAAATAAATCTTTTTTTATTTATAATCCCTTTTGTTTTTCAGATAAAATTAACAAATTATCTACAGAATTAACGGTTTCTTTAGATGTCCTTTATCATTTATTAGAATACGATACATTCCAAAAATATTTAACTGATTTATTTAAAACCTCTAAGAAATATGTAATTATTTACTCTAGCAATTATGATGACATACAAATTGCTCACGAAAAAAGACGAAATTTCACATCTTGGATTGAACAAAATATAGCCGATTTTAAATTAATTAAAATAATAAATAATAAATATCCTTATGATCCTAATAATCCAGATTACACTTCTTTATCGGATTTCTATATTTATAAAAAAATAAAAAAATAATATTTATATGTGCGGAATAAATGGAATTACTTTTCGAGATGAAAAGATTATTAAATTAATGAATAATACTCTTAAACATAGAGGGCCTGATGCGCTAGAATATAGGTTGTTTCCAAAATTGTCTCTTGGGCATGCAAGATTATCTATTATTGATCTAACTTCAGCTGGAAATCAACCAATGATTAAATTTGGATACACGATTGTGTTTAATGGAGAAATCTATAATTATCTTGAACTTAAAGAAGAACTAATTAAGAAAGGATATAAGTTTACTACTAAAACAGACACCGAAGTGATTTTAGCAGCCTATAATTTGTGGGGCAAAAATTGTTTGAACAAATTTAATGGAATGTGGGCTTTTGCAATATACAATGATAAAGAAAAAGAATTATTTCTATCAAGAGATAGATTTGGAGTTAAACCACTATATTATTCTACAAATAACAAAAATTTAGCATTCTCTTCAGAAATAAAACCATTATTAAAAATAGGCATTTCACGAAAACCAAATGAAAAAATAATTGCTTCTTATTTACAATATGGATTAATTGACTATAATAACGAAACCTTTTTTGAAAATATATATACTTTAGAACCAGGGCATTATGCAATTTGGAATTTTACAAATAAAAAGCTAACCATTAAACAATATTATGAACTTAAAAATAATAAAATTGAAATTTCAGAAACAAACGCAACAACTAAAATCAAAGAAATATTAGAAGATTCTATTAAATTAAGATTTAGAAGCGATGTTGAAGTTGGCTGTTGTTTATCTGGAGGATTAGATTCATCTACAATTGTTGGAGTTTCTGATAAATTATTTCATAATTCTAAACTTAAAACCTTTTCTGCAGTTTTTCCTGGATCTAAAATAAACGAAGAAAGATATATAGATTTAGTAACTAAAGAAAAAAAAGTGAAGAACTTTAAAACTAAACCTAAAAATACAGATTTATTAAAAGATATCGATGACTTAATTTATTGCCAAGAAGAACCATTTGGTTCAACAAGTATATATGCACAATACAGGGTAATGAAATTAGTTAAGGAAACTGGAGTTAAAGTTCTATTAGATGGGCAAGGAGCCGATGAATTGTTTATTGGATATCACTCTTATTTTAATAGTTATATTCAACAACTACTAAAAGATAAGAAATATGCCGAAATTGTAACAAGTACTCTATTTTGGAAATATCTTTTGTTTTATTTAAAATCTAATCCCAGAAAGATTTTTAATAAAATAATCAAATATAAGAAAAGCAAAATATATAATTTAGATTATCCAAAAATAGAAATGCCTAAATATATTGACGATTATGCGTTATTAGCTATGAAAACAAGCTTACGATCTTTACTTAAGTGGGAAGATAAAGACTCTATGAGTTTTTCTATTGAGTCTAGAGTTCCATTTTTAGATTATAGACTAGTAGAATCTGCTTTTAGTTTACCTTATTCTTATAAAATTAAAAATTTCCAAACCAAATATATTTTTAGAAAAGCAATAAATGAGTATATTCCTGAAGAAATTATAGATCGAAAAGACAAGATCGGATTTGCAACGCCAGAAAATGATTGGTTTAAAAGTAAAGAATTTACTGACTTTATAGAAAAGATTATTGAAAGTAAATCATTTAAGGATCGAAAATATTGGAACTATATTGAAGTAAGAAAAATGGTTGACCAGAAAAATAAAGACTACTATAGAAATATTTGGAAGATAATTAATACTGAGTTGTGGTTAAGAACATTTATTGACCCTTTAACTTTTTAATATAAATTTTAATACTTCTTTACCTATAGTTGATTTGGTTGAACTGTATTTTTTTAATTTAAAATCTTTTTTGATTAGGTCATTTAATTCAGTAAGCTTATTTCCATTTAAAAAAAGAAGACAACCTTCTTTTGCAAAATTTTCTGCAATTTCGTGATTATCTACTGCTTTAGGATTGGATATACAGATTATCTTTTTATTTTTATTTAATAATTCTAAAAGTGTTCCTGCTCCTGTGTGAGTTATTATAATGTCTGCCCAAGAGTAGTCTTTAGCTAAACTTTTCTTAAATTTATAATGTTTTGTGTGCTTAGGGTTGTAATTGCCTACTCCTGTTTGACAAACAACATCATATTTTTGGTCTTTATTTATCTTATCTATTTCTTTTATCAAAGAATCAAATTCTAATACTGATCCGGTGGTTACAAAGATTTTAGTTTTCATTTTAATCTCCCACAGTATTTTGCTTTTGGATAATTCTTTAAATTATCTTTCCATTGAACGAAAAACAAATTTGCAATAGGATAAATCAATTTGCCAGATATTGATTTCTTTGTAACTCTTGACCAACTTTCAATAAATATTATCTTTTTATTTAATAGTTTTCCAGCATAACTAAATGGAATTGCAATTCCAGGGCCTGCAGAAATAACTACGTCAATTTTGTGTTTTTTAATTATTTCTAATGCTTTAAAAAATAATTTAGTAGTTTTAATCAAATATTTAATTTTTGAATCTTTAATTTCCCTTGGGCGATTAACATAGATTATTTTTCCAGGGAATATTATCTTGTTTTTAGATAGTTTATCGTTCTTTTGAATCACATATATATACTTTATTTTGTCTTTCAATTCTTTGGATAACTCTATCATTTGAGCAGTATGGCCGCCAGAACCCAAAATAAATAAAACATTTTGTTTATTCATTTTTTAACATTTCCTTTATTTGTTTTATAGTTATTGCTTTTGTTAAAAATAGTGTGGCTATATAAATTAATCCGCCAACAGCAATTGTTATTAATACATCGAAGTTATTGTGAAGTATTCCTTTTGGGAAAAAGGATGTGAAAATAATTATTCCAAGTAACATCAAAGCGCTAGCTAAGATGGGCTTAAAGGTTTGAGAGAGATAATTAATCTTTATAATGGCTCTAATCTTTATGTAACTACCGATAAATATTACAATTTCAGAAATTATTGTTGTGATCGCAGCACCAACTATTCCAAGCCAAGGGATAAAGATTAAGTTTAATAAGCTGTTTGTAGCTGCCGATAACCCTAAAAGCTTTAATGAATATTTTTCTAGATTGTTTGTAATTAATAAATAATAATTTACAACTCCTATTGCGTTTAATAGAAAGAAAAACATTATCAATTGAAAAGCAAATGTTCCACCAAGGTATTGACTACCAAAGACTAAAGAAATTATCTTTGGAGCAAGATAGATTCCGCCAATTGTTGCTGGGATTATAAAAAGATAAAGTAGATACAAATATTTTTTAACAATTGATTCTAACTTTGGTTTGTTATTTGAAAAATTAGAAAGAACCGGGAAAAAAGTTGTATTTATTATCGCAAGAATACTTAGTAAGAAGCCTATAAAAGTATAACTTATTGAATATAGTCCTGTTGCATAGTTTCCTTTAAAATAGGTTAGAAAGACTCTGTCAATATTAAAATAAATCATCCAGAAGATGCTTGTTAGAATAAAAGGACTTGCAAGAATTACTTTCTCTTTAATGTATTTTTTATTAATATTTAATCTTTTTATTTTTATAAATTTTTTAATAGCAAAAAAAGAAAACACAAACATAAAGAAACCAGAAACTGCACTTGCAACAATTACCCCAAATAATTTGTAGTTAAATATAATGACAATTATCGCTCCAATAGTGTATGCTAATTTTTGAACTATATCTGACAGGGCTTGATATTTAATTTCTTGAAATCCGTTTAGAAAAGCAAGATTAAAATTACCTAATAAAAAAAAACCTATTCCTATTGTATAAATCACTATTTGTTCTAATGTTGGAGGAGATTTAAGAAATAAAGCAAAGATAAAAACAATAAACACAAAAACAAAAGAAATTAATATTCTAAATAAAAACAGATTATTAAAATATTCGCTTGCTTTCTTTGTATTTTTGGAAATGTCTTTAATGATTAGGGTCTGTAACCCTAAATCTCCAATTATTGAAAATAAACCAACAAAGGAGATTATGAAATTAAGCTGACCGTATCCTTCAACCCCTAAGTATCTGGGAATTAAAGTTATTGTAACGATTGATAGAAGATATATTATTATCTTTGAAATTGTTAACCATTTTATATTTTTTATAATAGTTTTCTTTTCGTGTTCTTCCATATTTAGCTTTTTCTCTCTATTTTAATATAAATATATTTTACAAATATTTATTAAGTATTTGTATTTAAATTATATCTGTGAAGTTAAACTTAATTACTAAATTAATTAAAAAAATTCCAATTGTTAATAGATTTGATAAATTATTTTGGAGTTATCTTTTTATTTCAGTTATTGCTACAATCGTAGATGTTTTGTTTTTATTCTTACTTACTGATGTTGTTAAGATTAATTATCTTGTTTCTGGAACAAT
>JAQVTI010000019.1 GCA_028700115.1 Candidatus Iainarchaeum sp.
CATTAATATATTCATTTAAAAAACAAACTAGCTTTGGATGTAAACTTGATTCAATTTCATCAATTACTAAAATTCCCCCTGCATTTATATGATGAACTATAGCTGCAGCTTTTTCAATAAATTCAATGGTGCCTTCTGATTCGTCTTCAAACAAATTAAATCTTTTGAATTTTAATTCATTATTCTTATCAAGATATTCATGAATTGAATAAAACTCATAATTTTCTTCTGATAATGCTTTTTCTCTTATGCTATTAGCTTTATCTATTCCTTCTTTTTCTTCTACATATTTTATAAAATAATCAAAGAAATCATTTTTGGTTATTGGATTTCCATTGTCTTTTTTATCAATTACAATATCTTTTATCTTAATTCCCACATTTTGTAACTTCGAAACTATATCGGTCTTAAATTCCGGATTATTAATCATTATTTTTGGTAATAATATCTCATTTTCTCTCAAATTACTAATAAAACTCAATTTTTCAGCAATAAAAAAATATAGTGCCTTACATGCTTCGAAACCCCAATCTGCAGCAACTGACAAATACAATTTATTTTCATTTGTTCTTTTAGATAAAGTATCTTGTTCTTTTAGATTTATTCCGAATTTAAATTCTTGTTGATTTCTAAAAAATATTTCTTTTTGTAGACAGTTATCAGTAAGATATAAATATTCTTTATATATTTTATTTTCATCTAATGAAAAGCCGTATTTGTATATTTTATTATCTATAAGAAGACTAATTTCAAATTCTGAAGGTTCATTAATTGTATTTTCATCTAATTTAAATGGTTTATATTTTAATTTTTTATTTAATTCAAATTTATTACTTGATACAATTAGATAATTTATATAATATAATGCTTCAATTAGATTAGATTTCCCTGAAGAATTAGGACCACTAATTAAAATGGATTTAAGAATTTTAGGGTGTTTTTTATTTTTAGTAAAAATTATATTTTTATTTCCTTTATTAATTAATCTACACATAGATAAATTTATTTCATTTTTTATAGATTTAAAGTTTTTTATTTTCAATTCTAATAACATTATCACTCACCTTTTACATATATATTATTGAGGAGTAATGTTTATAAATAGTTTATTTTAACTGTTTTTTAGATTTTGTGTGAAAATAAACAAAAAATAACCATTAAACGCTGTAAAATACACGAAAAAAACAAAATTTGCGTTTTTGTGAGTCATTTTAGTTATGTATAAAAGAGCGAAGGATTTTATAAAAAACAGAAAAATGTAATCTAATCATGTTCTAATTAGAACACCATATTTTGAAATATTTTTTGTACATCTTCAACTTTTTTTCTCAAAAATCTCAATTTCACAAAATTTAAAGGATTAAAAATTCGTTAAAGTAACACACTATAAAATTTAATATATATCTTACTTACTATTTAACCAATCACCAATTAATTTATCATATTTTGCGATTATTGGCTTTGATTCAGCAATTGGAATATTATAAGTTTCTCTTAACCAATAAACTAGTGGTTGTGGAATATAATTTACTTCTTCGTTATTATTTTCATCATCTTCAGAAAAAATAATCTGTAAATTAGTATTAATCATTTCTTCAGCAACTTCTAAATCCTCATATAATTCTTTAAATTTATCGGGATTTATTTTTGATTTATCTACAACTAATAATAAAACTGCACAAGGATAATTATCAAAAAAAGCATTTATCTGTTTATCTTTTACCCCTGTATTATCTTCAAAAATACCCGTTCTTCTATATTTAACTTCTAACAATTCGGGTTCAAAATTATTTTTAACTATTAAAAAATCAGGCATTCTTCTTACAAAATCGAAAGAATTTTCAAACTTTGGATCTGAATATTTTAATTTAAAGTTTCCCCCGCACCGTTTTATAAAATTTTGTAATTGAGTAATTGGCTCTACCTGATGTTCTTGCCCATATTTCATTACAAAAAAACCTAGTTCTTTAAATAACTCATCAGCAATACATTCTGCAATTCTGCCTTTGATTGTTGCATTTATATCTCTTTCGACTGATTCAATCATTTTATGCCCTCTTCAACAATCTTAATCTCTTCAGGAGTTAATTCATATAACTTATAAACCAATTGATCAATCTCTTTTTCTAACCTCTTAACTTTAGCTTGTTTATCTAGATTTTTCAGATAATCTTCATCTTTAGTAATTAACAAAATTTGATCAACTAATTGAATGAACGGTTTTTGCTTTTCAGGAGATATTTGTTTGATTGGAATTTCTTTGACACTAGGAATATCAAAACCTAAATAACCTCCTGAAAGATGTTTACTCTCGAATTTAGTATAATACCAATAACTCATTAAAGATGAATTCAAAATGCTAATTAAAAACTTAGAATTTATTAAAAAATCAGTTAAAATATTTACTTTACCACCATAGTATTCTTGAGGAACTAATGTGCACCTTATTTTTTTAGTCATTCTAGCAAAGAATATTTTTTCCTTTTTGAAATTATTCTGCACATTAATCGGAAAAATTTCTTTTGGAATGTAACTATTTAAATCCTTTAAAACATATTTTAAAATATTAGATGATTGTATTACTAAATTATATTCTTCTTTTTTTGTTTCAGAGAGACTAAAAAATTCTTTTTCTTTTATTATTTTTTTTCCAAAACCTCCTGCTGAAGTGCCACAAAAGATATTACAAAAATCAATTAATTTAGTACTAATTGCAGAAACTTTACTAATTATTTTATTTTCTTCAGTTACTGGAATTCTATAATTATCTTCTTTTACCGATTTTTGTTCAATCAAGAAACCGCTCTTTGTTAATTTATTTAAATTATCACATCTTACTATTTCAATATTATTATCAATATTATTTTTTATAAATAAATTTATACAAGTATATGTTGAAGCTTCTGCAAAGACTTTAATATGTGATACATCAACAATTCTTTTTATAATATAATTTTCAACCAATAATTTTCTTATTCCCAACCCTGAATCTGCAGATAAGTATTGATACGGATTAATATAAGCTAAGATAGAGTTTTTACGAAGAACAGACATACCCAATTCTATAAAATATACATAAATACTACCTGTTTTTGTAGTGTTATATATCTCAAAATTATTTAATCCTGTTCTTGTAGTTTCATCAATTTTTCTATAATCTATATAAGGTGGATTTCCAATCACAACATCAAATCCAGGATTTTCTCTTTGAAAGACTTCTGCAAAATATAATTTCCATAAAAAGAATGGTTTGCTTTTGCTTTTCATAATTGAATCAAGTTTTTTTATAGCTTCGTCATTTCCTTGCTGTTTAAGTGTTGCTTCAATTAATTCCCATTCTAATTCTTCAATTTCTTTTTTTAATTGTTTTTTAGTATCTCTATCAAATGAATTAAAAAATTCTTTTTGTTTGGCTTTCAGTTTATTTAATTTTATTTTTGCTTCGTCTCTTGTTACTTTATCAAAATTAGTTAAAGTCAAGTTTGTATTTTTAATCTCTGGTTTTGCGGTTAATTTATTCTTTTCTCGTTCTAATTTCTTAATGGATTTCTTTAATTCTTCTTTATTGGCTTTTGATTTTCCAGTCTCTATTTGCCCAATTTGTAAGTATAACGAATTGATCTCCTTATCAATTCTATCAAGTTCTGGTTTAATATCTTTAATTTCTTCTCCAAGAAGTAAATCATCAAATAATTTCATCCCTTCAAATTCTTCTAACAAACTATTTCCACACATAATTTTATTGTCTAAATTAGGAAGTGGTTTTATTTTCTTTCTATCAACTTCATCAACCACCAAAGAAAGCCAAAATCTTAATTGACAAATATCTACTGCAGATGGCATAATATCTACACCATAAAGAGAATTTTCTATACATTCTCTTTTTATTTCAGAAATATCTCTATCTGTTTCAAAATAAACGGATAATATAGAACGAGCCTTCACAATCTCATTCATCATTCCAACAGGAAATGCACCTGAACCAACAGCGGGATCAACCACCTTAATTGTTCTCAACAATTCATCAACAAGTTGATAATTTTCTTCAATTGATTTAGGAATTACATATTCTGAATCAACACCATAGACTTTCCCATGATATTTTTTCTTATGTTCTTGTGCTTTAATTGTTTGGTCTAAGTATTTATCTCCTTCTTGAATAAACTTTTCAATATCTGTTCTAGGAATTGAAGAATTTGTCTCTAAATAATTTATCAAAGATTGCTGACACATGTAATGAACTATCTCTCTAGGAGTATAAAATGCACCAATTGATCTTCTATCGGTCACTTCTAATAAATTCTCAAATACTTTACCAAGCATTTCAGGGTCTACTGCAACTTCTTTTTCTAAAGGTTCATCTTCTTTTACTGTGAAATTAAATTCATCAAAAGTTCTAAAAATATCTTCAAATATAGAATTTTCAATGTAAATATTAGTATTCATCCAATCATAACCATCAAGCGGCTCAAATAATCCACCATTTAAGAACGGAATTTTGCAATCAAACTTATCTGAAAAATCATCATTTCTTTTTATTGCAAGAGTATTATAAAATAATGGTTCTAAAACATCATTAAAAAAATTATTATAAGAACAATATTCTCTATTAAATAATCTTTTCATAAAATCTTTTGGGCCGGTTCCCCAATCTCTAAATTTTCCTAAATCATCTTTTTTTACACCAAGCCAACCTTTTTTTTGTAAGAAATATAAGAAAACTATCTGCCCTAGTAGCTTCTTTGAAAATTCCACAACATACTTTTCAAGATTTTCTTCTCCTGCAACATTAACAAACTCTGTTTTAACCACTGCATTATTTTTAATGACTTTCTCCAAAGATTCTTTTAAATCCAAAAATCTCTTTTTATACTCTTCAAAAAATTCTTTAGTGACTTTTTCAATTCCAAAAGATTTTTCAATTTCTTCAAATAAAGGATCGTGGTCGCTAGATAATAAATCTACGAATTGTTTTTTACAAGTGTGATTTGGTTCGTTCGGACCTACAAGATAAGAATATCTTTTTGCAGGAGTCAGCTCTTTTTTTGCTTTAAGATTGCCTTTATCATCCTTAATTAGATTATATTCTAATTTTACAAATGAAAATCGCCAGTCTTTTTCATCATCATAAAATGCGACAATTGCCCCCTCTGGTTCATCGGAATTTTTTACAAGCCATTTAGCAATGAAATTTCTTTGCATAGTTCTTGCTCTTTCAAGAGAAGAATGTTTTGCAAGCTTTATAGCAAGAAATTCCATAGATTTTCCTGCTTTATCTTTATATTGTCCTAATTTTTCAACCTTTAATATATAATCTCTAAATTCTCCCTCTACAAATTTGGTTTTATCTTGAATATTAAGATCTGAATTCTTTACTAACTCTTTTAAAAAGTTTAAAAACTTTAAAATATCAAATTCAGAATTAAATGTTTCATCTAATAACCATTTTGCTTGTTGTTCGTTCATTTTAACTCATACCACACATTATTTCCAGCACCTTTTTTAACTATCCTATTATTTTCAATTAAATAATTTAAGTCTCTTGATGCTATTTCTCTACTAATATTAAATTTAGATTGTATTAATTTACTCTTTATTTTTTTATTTTCTTCTAAATAAGAAATTATCCAATTTTGTCTTATTAACGGATTTGTGTCAACATTTGTGTCAACATTTGTGTCAACATTAACATTTGATTTACTTCTATAGAAAATAACGCTAAAACCATATTCTAAAACTTCAAACTCAACTTTGACACCTTGAGAAGCACACTCTTCATATATCCTACGAAGCCCCGAACCCCATTTCTCAACATCTTCACTTAAAAAAAGAATATTTGCAATTAAAGGATTACGCAAAATAGAAGGCAAGTCTTTTTTTACAAAATCAATGGGTTTATATCCTTCGGGAAAATTACCAGGATTCCAAATTTCAACCCTGTCTTTATAAATTGCAATCTTATTACTTTCAGGAGCAGTATAATCTCTATGACAAAAAGAATTAACCAATGCTTCTTTTAATGCACGAATAGGAATTTCTGGAATTTCTATTCTTTTACTTCCAGATAGATCTGCTCTCCAATTTATACGCTCTTTAATATATGATTCACAACTTTCAAGCAATTCTACAATATTTCCTTCATATTGTTTTATATCTAAAAAAGTCATTTTTGTGGTTCCTGCAAAAACGGCTAATTGAACTTCAACAGGTTTATTTTTTGAAAATAATACAACAGACGCATTAGTTAAAGAATTATTTTTAATTAAATTTAACTTTTCTAAAATTTCTTTTACTGATGTAAATTTATAATTTATTCTTTTAGATGTATTTGCTTTATCCAAATAATTCTTCAATGTTCTTTCAGAAATAGACTTAATTTTTTCAATAGCTTCAAAAGAATCCCATTTTAATTGACTTTTTTGCTGTATTCGTTTTTCAATTTCTTTAGCAGACATAATTTTATCTTCATCTGCAATCCTAATATATGCTCTTCCAAAAGCATAATATATCGGTTCATTACCTATAAATTTTACAACAATACAATCTTTATTATTTATTTTTGCTTTTTTAATTTCAGGATAAATTTTTGGTTCAATTGAATTAGCTATTTTTTGAGAAATATCTCGTAATGTTTTTTCAGACACATCTTGACCTAAAACCTCGCCTTTAGGACTAATCCCAAAAATTAATTCTCCAGAACTATGTTTGTTCAAAATTGAAACTATTGAATTAATTGCTTCATTCAATTCAGATGTTGATCTCTTCAATTCTAAAATTTCTGATTCAACATATTTCATTTTATAAACATCTCCGACAAAATTACTTCTTTAGGCCCTTCAATATTTCCTGAAAAACTTGCATAAGTCTCTTTAAAAAATTCAGAATGTTCTGGAATAATCACTCTAATTTTTGCAAGTATTTTTATAGGATTAATGTCTTCCTTTTTAATTGCATCATTTAATTTTTGAAGTGTTTTTTTTGTTATCGAACCATTTTGAATTAAATTTAATATACTTCTTAAATATTCTTCATCATCATCAGTTAATCCTATGGGTTTTTTTATCATCGCCTTTATTACAGCTTTAATTTTTCCTTCATGACCTCTATTTCCTAAATTTTGAGCATCAACCTCTTTAACAAAGAAATCTGAAAATTCTTTTTTGTTTTGCTCTAATAATTTATAAAAATCATCATTTAATTTCATTTTTTTATCTAATTTTGTTGCACAAAGTAAATTAACTGCTTCAGAAAAATCAATCTCATTAATAATACCCTCATTATTATAATATAATTTTCGCAATTTCCCTTTTTTAAAAAAAGTAAACAATCCAAACATACCTTCTTTTTTCCTACCAGTTCTTGATTTTTTTGGAAGTCTCTTTATTTTTTCAAATAATTCTGAATCAGTATCTCTAATATCTCGTAATTTTAAAAGCCATTCTAATTCAGAATCTTCCGTTGCATCTTCTCCAGTTACAATTTCTTTAGAATTTAATCTTCTAAATAATTCATGAGATTTAATCTCTTCATCTGTCAATAATTTTGCATCAGCACCAAGCATTTCTATAAATGATTGAATTTTTACCTCTGCAGCTTCAGTCAATCCCATTTGATCATTTATCGGGCCTGCGGGAAAAAGATTATAAGTATAAATTTCATCAAAAGGAAGATTTTTTCCAACTCTATTAATACGACCAACTCTTTGCATCATTCTTATAGGATTCCAGGGTATATCGTAATTTATTACAACATTTGACCTATTTAAATTCACCCCTTCTGACAATATTTCAGTAGTTACTAAAATTCTGACATCGTTTTTCTTTATTCTTGAAGCAGGATCAAAATTTTCTATAATTCTCTCTCTTATTGATTCTCCTGATGTACTTGAATAAGCTAAAACTTGATTACTAAAAATGGGATTTAGCTTTGATTCAAGATATTCAGCAGTTTCTTTTGATTCAGTAAAAACAATCAATTTATTTTTTTTAAGATGTTTATTCTTCTTTAGAACCTTAATAAATTCTTCAAGTTTTGGATCCGTCTCAACATTCCGCCACATTGCTTCAATTTCATTTAAAATTTTTACGTCTGATTTTAAATCTTCAATAAAATCTTTATTAAATTTATCTGCAGGTTCTTTTTTTGCTTTTTCTGCATCTATTAATTTGTCAACAGCATCAATATCATCATCTTCTAATAATTCAAAAACTTTAGATGTATATTTTTCGCTGATAAAAACATAACCCTTTTCGTATTCTTCTAAAAATCTTTTATATGAATAAATAAATCGTGAAATTGATTTTTTAAAAGCATAAAAACTACTTTCTAATCTTTTTAATAGCAAAATTTTCATCCATCGCCCCATGTTTCTTTGTGGGGTCTGTTGATTTTCAGGAAGCTCTTCCTTTAAATAAAGTAATGGTGTATAACGAGAATATTTAAAATCCTTTACAACTAATTTTAACGTCTTATTAAAAATATCGTCAACATCATCTGAAAAATTATATATTACTGCTTCAGGTTCTTTTACTTTTGGGAAAACCAATTTTTGTTTTTTTAGATCTTTACTATAATATTTATCAATAATTGTTCTTGTTCTTCTAACCATTAAATATTGTAAAACATTATCTCTAATATCTTGAGCATTTTCTTTTACAACTTTTAAATATTCTTCTTTATTATTTTGTCTATGAAGAGTTTTTAATTTAGCCTGTAATCCTTTAAAATATTTCTCCAAATCTCTTACTTTAGGATTTGGAAGCGTAGATTTATGTGAATTTTGAAATAATTTAATTAAAGCTAAAATATCCTGAGGAGTATTGTTTAAAGGGGTCGCAGTTACTAATATTACTCTTTTCCCTCTGCAGATTTTATATAATTGTTCGTACATTTGTGTTGATTCTGTTCTAAATCTATGGGCTTCATCAATAATTACATTTCGATATTTATCTGTGCCTCTTTTTAAAACTTGATCTAATTTACCAATAGATTCAAATTCTGCTTTATTAACCCCAAATTCAAAAAAAGCATTTTTCCAAGAACCGGGATTATTTTTATCTAAAAGAATTGGTGGCGCTAAAACTAATGTCCCACCGTCCAATTGTTGAGCAAGCATAGTAGTCATAAATGTTTTTCCAAGACCCACAACATCAGAAATAAAAACACCACCATACTCTTCAAGTTTCATTTTAGCATCTCTAACAGCATCCTTTTGATATTCTAACTCCATAAAATTTTCTGGTTTATATTCATTTCTTATTTCTTCTTGATCTAATTGGATTTTATCTTTAAGAAATTCATATAAAAATTTCAAAAATAATTCATAAGGAGGTATTTCATCATTAAGCCATGTATTAGTTTTTATAATTTCAACATACTCTTTAGACACATCTATGGAATTATCCCATAACTCATTAAACTTATTTAATGCATAATCATAATCTCTACTGTCTTTAAGTTCTACATTAAACTCTAAATTGTCTTTTAGTCCTGCTTGCGTAAAATTACTAGAACCTGTAATTACTCTCCCTTTATCTCCAAAGCCCCCGCCATTTGAAGTCATAATATATAATTTTGCATGAATTCGTCCAGTAGGATAAACACGAATTTCTAATTTCTTTGATTTAAGCCACTCTATAAATTTTAAAATACCTTCTTCAATATTTTTTGAATCTTTAGAATTATTCATTTCTTCAACAACTTTTTCTGAAAATTGAATTTTTGCTTCTTTACTTGAAAGCCCTAATTGTTGTTGGAGATTAGAATGTTCAGCTTCTTGAATTAAATCAAAAGTCTTATTATCTGTGCTAATTCCAATTAAAATCCGTATTTTTTCTGTTGTTTCAAAAGATTTATACATTTCATAAAATCCACTAGTATAAAAATATCCAACTAAACAATCAAAAAACTTAGTTCCTTTTGTAAGAACATTAAAACGATCTATAAGCTTGTGCCCATCTTCATTTGTTATGAATTTTGTGTCTGTAGAATTCATATTTAATCCAATTTAATAAAATATATTTTAGTATATTATATTAGAACATAATACTTTAAAAAAGGATAATTATAGTTGATCTAGTTTATTTAATATTTCTCTATCTTCATAATAGTGTTCAGATTGATCTTGTGTGTAGTGGGCCGAGATTGTAGGATATTCAATATCTGGATTGTTTTTTGATTTTTCATTATATAACCCGTTATAATTCTTTACATGACCATGAACATGTAGTTTAAAATTAAATCTCTCTTTAAACATAGTTATATCATAACTACCTAAATATGTAAATTTATTTGTACTAGGATGATGTGATATAAAAATGGTATTTCTTGCTAATTTAGATAAATTAGATAGGCTAGGTTTATGCTCCGGTTTTAAAAACAAATTATAATAACATTTACATTCAGAATCGCTTTTTTGAGATATTCTATTTACCCCAGTAACATAAATTTTAGATCCTAATTGTATTAATTCTAAATCGTTTGGAAAATAAATATATTCATTAATTTTTTTCCCATTAGGGAAAATAAATTCTTTGCTTATTTCAGAATCATGATTCCCTTTATAACAGATTATAGGAATACCTAATTTATTACAATTTACCATAAATTCATAAAAATCAGCTATTCT
>JAQVTI010000044.1 GCA_028700115.1 Candidatus Iainarchaeum sp.
GTACTTAAAACCAGTTCATCCTTTATAGATTTAAAATTTTTAACTCTGAATTCTAATAACATAATTACACCTCAACACAACTGCCGTTTTATATGTATAGTATGCAGCGAAATGTTTTTAAATAGTTCGCTATTTGTAACACAAGGTGTGTTTTTCGCACAGATTTTTGTACAGCCTCAACTTTTTTTCAAAAAATCTCAAAATCATAAAAATAAAGAAGTATTTATTTGTGAAATTTATTTTTTTTCAGAATTTAGTATATTTAAAAATAAGTTATCATAAATACACATATATTCTTTACAAAGCAAAGCATTCAATTTAGGCGTGTTTTTACCGTGTATTATGTCATTTCTTAACTTTATTGCTTTATCTAATTTATTTTGATTATATTTTTTAATATTAAATAGATAATTTTTTGAAAATTTATTAAGTTTTGATCTTAATTTATCTGTATCTTTAAATGCATTTCCAGTTACTTCTTTTATTTTAATTTCTAATAAATGCTCAATTGAAGATTGGGCTTCAGTAATAGCAACTCTATATAATTTCATTTGATAAAATTCAATAGCATATTTCATAGTTCTTATTGGTTCAAAGAATTGTTGTTTATTATTGATAAAATCAGTTACCCTGTTTGTATTGTCTTGTAATTCTTTTTCATATCTTGAAAAATCATTAGAGAAATAACCACCACCAAAATTATTGCCAATTATTGTAGAAGAACCATTAATTGTGATTTTCATATCAAATATACTGCGTTCATCTATAGGAAACACAAATACTTATTATTTACGTATTGATGCGTTTCAATAATTTGATTTACAAGTAGTACAATATTACTATAAAAAAAGTCATGTAGTTTACCTGTCATCCAATCGGTTAAATATTTCTTTGTTGAATCATTATCTTTTTTTTCGTCTAATCCATCGTTAAACATATCCTTTTGAAATATAAATTCTGATTTAAATCTAGTTTTTACTGTATCTCCATATCTGTCTTTATTAGAATAAAAGCAAGAAGTTGTGTTTTTAGAATCACTGCCGGGGATTGTAATTAATCTTTTAATAATAAAAAGTGTAACTTCAAAATCTGGGCATTTATTATTTAATTTAAATGCATTAGGAACAATCTCAAGATCTCTTGGGATTGTAAATTCAAGAGTATACTTTGTTACCATAATATTTTCCTAACTAATTAAATTAGTTTATCCCCTCTACAATCTTAATCTCTTCAGTAGTTAATTCATATAACTTGTAAACCAATTTATCTATCTCAGACTCTAATTGTTTTACTTTCTGTTGTTTAGATTTATTTTCAAGATAGTCTTCATCTTTTGTAATATTTAATATTTTGTCTACTAATTCAATAAATGGTTTTTGTTTCACGGAATTAATATCTTTAATTGGAAGTTGTTTTATATTTCTCGCAGATATAGCAACATAACCCCCGCGCTTAGGTGTTGCCATTAACATTACGATATATAAATATAACTTAGAATTTAATAATGCATATATGAATTTAAGAGACATTGCATTATTTTTTGGTATTAATCCATATGTGCCGCCAGTTGGATATATCCTTTTACTATTATCAAATGCAAAATTTGATTTATTAATCACAGAGGGGGTAATTATTTTATTCAAATTATAGTCGCTTGGTTCGCCTACGCGCATTAATGCATACCAAGGTTTTCCTAATTCTATAAAATTTTTCCCACTGTCTTTTCTATTTAATAGTTCAGATTTAAATTTAAATAAATAATCATAAGTCAAAGGATATTTTTGCCTAAATTCTGATTCATTAATTAGAACAAATTTATCATTTATTAATTGATATGGGAAAAACACCTTCTGTTTAGACACCAAAATATGATGTTTCTTAATTTCTTTGGGTTTTATTATTTCTCTCCAAATTGTTTCACAGATATATTTATTATCAATGTTATTTTCTTTTAATAATAAGTCATCCATACCTGTAAATAATGGACTACGTGTATATGCATAATTCTCTAAAATTTTAGAATTGGCATATATTTTTGAAATAAGATCGTCTCTAAGAATATTTTCCCATTTAAAATTGACTCCATAATCTGTAGATCTAGTAAATTGTATCTTTTTAAAATCAAAATCACTATTATTTCCTAAATAGTACGCCTTATTATATTCTATGTATTTTAATTTTTCTTTTTTTCCTAAAAAAATAAGTGTATATGTAGATGCATTTTCAAAAACTTGATTGTGTCCAAAATCCAATATTTTTTGTGCAAAATTATTTTTAGATAAATAATTTCGTAATTCTTCTCCAAAATCTTGCATTAAAAAAGAATTAGACGAGATATAAGTTATTGTTCCACTATTTCTAAGAATATAAAATCCTATTTCATAAAAAAGAGTATATATATCAAACTTGCCTTTTGCAACCACAAATCTCTTTTTTATATATTGAGAAATAACAGGATCTAATTTTTGAATTCTTATATACGGAGGATTTCCAATTACAATATCAAATCCTGGATTTTGTCTATTAAATACATCATTAAAGTATAATTCCCATATGAAAAATGGCTTTGACTTACTTTTTTTAATTTGTTGTAATTTAATCAAAGCTTCTTGAGAATTCTGCTCTT
>JAQVTI010000045.1 GCA_028700115.1 Candidatus Iainarchaeum sp.
TTTCGTTATTTATTTTTCATCCTACCTATCCTATTTATCCTAACAGCTTATGTAATTAATATAGTAATCAAAAAATTTAAATATTCCTGGCTACTTGGTTTAGGTATTTTAATTTTAGTTATTACGACTTCTAATTATTTACAGGCCAATACTTTTGTTTTAAAACCAATTGCCTATTATTATCTAGAGCCTCACACTCCTCAACCAGACTTTAAGGCGGCCTACCAAGCGATTATAAATCAGGGTTGGAGCGAAGATAAGGTAATTGTTTCTGCTTTTACACAACTTGATAAAGTTTATTTAGGCAGAAGTGATTATTGGTTGGCAATTGGCTTAGATGGGCGCAAATTAGATAAAAGCAAATTAAATGAAAGAGAATATTATAATAATGCTATTACTATTAAAACGGCGGAGCAGTTAAAAGAGTTAACAGAAACAAAAACTGGCTATATTATAGTTGACAATATGACCGGAATTAGGTTAGATAGAGAGATTAATGATTTAATTGATAAGCAAAAGTTAATTTTTAGTAATCAGTCGGGATCCGGAGATCCTATTTGGGTATTTGCTTTTTAATAGTTATGATAAGAGTTATAAAACAATATGGAATATCAATACTATTATTAATAGTAGCTATTTTTTGTCTATTTAATATTGGTCAGAATATACAAGATGTCTTTACGGTCATTACTAATTCCCTGGCTATATTTTTAGCAATATTTTATTTTGTTAACTTTGAGAAAAACATAATTATAAAAATAAAAAGTTTTGTTCTAAATATTAAATGGCCATTTCACGGTAAGACAAAAAAGATATTAACTAATGTTTTGAATTTCATTATTGAAAAAAGATGGGAAATTATCTCCTATCTTTTTCTTTTACTTCTATTAATTATTACTCTAGGAAATTTTACTTATTTAGAAAAGTTTATTGATTTGTCTTGGGTAAAAAAGTATCAGGCTGTTTTAACAATCTTAACAATTGTTTGCGGTGGGCTAATTTTTTGGCATAATCGGGAAAGAATTGAAAAAGAAACAGAAGAAGAACAAAACAAAGAAGAATTATCTGAACAAAAAAGAAAAGAAGAGTTTTCTAATAAGTTTCCGAAAATAAATAAGGTCCCGGTTTTAAGAAATCTGGCTAAGTGGATGTATAAAGAGGGGTGGGGGTATAGTTTGGGGTTAATAATTCTTATTTTATTGATGTTATTCACATATATACCAAAACTTGGTTATCAATATCTATGGTCAGATGAATTTTTCTCTTTTCACGCATCAGAGATGATTTTAGAACACGGGAAACCAATTTATCAAGAATCAGGACTTAATTATACCAGAGCTCCTATTTATCACAATTTAAATGCCAAATTCATGGGATTTTTTGGCGTAAATGAATTTGGAAGCAGAATAATCAATATATTTTTTAATTTCTTTTTTATCTTTTTAATTTATTTTTCTTTAAATAAATATAATAAAAAAATTGCAATATTTTCTATATTACTTTTTTTAACTACTAATTTCACCTTAGGAATAGCCAGGGAAACAAGAATGTATTCTATGTTTGCTTTCTTGTTTTTCTTAAGTGCTATTTGTTTTTATAACTTTATTTTAAATAATAAAAAATTAAAACATAAATTTTTAATATTTAAAACAAGATTTGATTTTAATTATTACTGGCTAATACTATTTATAATATCTTTTTATATATCCTATGAAACGCAAACCTTGTCTCTTATATTTATACTATCAATTCCTATTATTTTCTTTATTTTATTTTTAAAATATCAAAACAAAAAAAAATATATACTTCTGTTTTTTACTTCCGCATTTTTTGTTTTAATCGGAATTTATTATAAAACAGGAACTCTTAATTTACACACCGCGCTCATTGAACAACAAACGTTACCATGGGTAAATATAGATAACTACAATAATTCTTATTACATTGACTTGATTAAAAATAATTTTCCCTTTTATTACTTAACGCTCCCATTAACAATAATTATTTTTTTAACAAAAAAAAGTAAATACTTTGATTTTTTATTTATAATATTTGTTGTTGGGTTATATTTTTTATCTAAACAATACACACAACAAGAGCGTTATATCTATTTTTTGTTTCCCCTTTGCGCCATCTTATCTTCAATTGTTGTTTTTGAAACAAAAAAAGTATTTAAAAATTTGCACCTGAAAAGAATTTTTATTTTAATAATTATATTACTTTTAGCTAGCCAAATTAATTTATTTATTACAGAAACAAGAGAGTTGGCAAGTTATGAAAAAAATTCTATCTTTAAACACAAAAAATTAAATTTTAATGAAGCTATTAATTATTTAGAATCAAGAAAAGATAACTATATACTAATTACTGATTTCCATGCAACTTTTACACTGTATTCTAATGGCTATAAATCAGACTTAATTTTATTAAAAAAAGATGACTATAAATTAGAAAGAGGTAAAAAAGATGTATATTTAAATATAAAATTTTTAGAGGAAAATAGTAAAGAATACGATAAATTTTTTGAAGAAAATAGTAACATTATAATCATTTCAAGAGACACTAATATTTATAAATACGCAGAGAAAATAAATGAAACAAAACCTTTCATTTTTATTAAAA
>JAQVTI010000007.1 GCA_028700115.1 Candidatus Iainarchaeum sp.
ATTACTTGCTGCAAAAGCTGAAACTCCTATACCATCTCCTAAAGAACTTTTAATATCTTCTAAAACTCCAGAATCTGCAATAATACTATTATCTGTTCCTTTTTGGGAAATTGCTTTTCCAAGATTCATTTTAATTTCTTCAACACTTGTTCCTGAATTTAAGATTAAATCTAAATCTTCATTTTTTCCTCCAAGCTCTAAATAAATTTCTTTTAATTTCTGAATTTTAGAATCTTGTGTTAAATTTTTCTTTTCTTCTCTAAGTCTTTGTATTTTATCATAAGGATCTTCCATTTTATTTAATTCCTCTGTTAATGTTTTTATAAGTTCTTCATTTCCTGCAAAAATTTCTAATAAATTTTTTTCTAAATCACTTGCAAGTTCATTTATTGTTTTTTCTTTTTCTTTTTCTAAATTTTCATAATGTTTTTCTAATTTATCTTTATTTTCTTCTATTATTTTTTCTTCATCTATATTATTTTGATTCTTTTTTGCTTTTGAAGGATCTTTTTTAGAATAAACTTCATCCCAATTATCATTAATACAAGAATATGCTCTACTTCTTGCATAATCTGAATTATTACAAATTGCTAAAAATGCACCTAATTTAGATTCATAAAGTTCATCTGAATCAAATTTAGGAGTACATTCTTTTATTAAATCATGATCTTGAAAAAAATCTTCTATTTTTGCATTATTATTACTAAATTTAGCTAATACTATTTGATTTAAAGAAACATCTAAAAGATCATCTACACAAGATAAAAAATTACTTTCTACAACTCCTTCTATTAAACATTCATGTCCATTATATACATCTACAACTCTAATACCATCTTCTATTTGAAAATAAATTTTATTAATTTCATTTATAACTTTTTCTTCAATATTTTCTTTTGAAATTTTGTCTGTACAAATTTTTATTTCTTCAGATTTTTTGGTTTCACATTCATTAGTTAAATTTATATTTTCAAGCATTAATTCTCCACATGTTTTTGCTTCTAAACAAACACATTTTTCTTTACCATCTATTATTTCACAAGAAGGATTTGCACAAAGATTCATTTCAGAAAGTTTACTTGGGTCTTCTAAACAAAGTGTATTATAAAATGTACCATAATCACAAAAATCTAAATATGGTTCATAAATTTTTATAAATTCATTAAAATTAGGAACTGAAATAAGTGCATGATTTGCAATCATTGTAAGTTTATCAAAACAATTTTTTTTATCAAGTTCCCAAGCAATTGAATATTCTTCTTGGGAATCAAAATTTTGTCTTAAAATTTGATTATTATTATATTCTTCTTGAAATTCTTTTGCAACTTTTTGTTGTTCTTCTGGAAGATCATAAATACTCATTTCAGCAAAAACAGGATATATAAAATATATTAATCCAAATATAATAAAAATTATTGAAAAAAATTTTTCTAATTTTTTAAAAGTCATAAATAAAACTCTCCTTTTTTTAATTTTAAATTTTTTTTATAAATTAAAAATGTATATTATTTTAAAATATAGATAATAATAATGTTTATAAACATAATTATATTATCATAAATTATAAAATTAGTAATTTATATAATAATTTATAATATTTAATAAAAATATTAAATTTGATTAAAATGAAAGAAACAATAATTGGGATTATTAAAAATGTACAAGCAAAAGGAAAAAATACTTTTATTAAAAAAAATTGTGATTTATATTTTACAAATAAGAGAATTATTTGTATTATTTTAAGTGAATCTAATTTTATAAGTGGTATGACTGGGGGACTAATTGCAGGAGTTTCAGGAATTATTGCACTTTCTCAAATAACAGATTATACAGCAAAAGATAAAAGATCTAAAAATAAAGAAAAAGAATTAGATTTTATAATTTATTCTAATCCAAATAGTTTTGAAATTAAAAATAATGATATAATTATAGAAAAATCAAAACTAGAAACAAGATTTATAAAAACTTTTAGAATATTTGCTCAATTAATAATAAAAACCAAATCTAAAAAATATTTTTTTGATATCCCTTATCAATATAGATATATTGCAAAAATAATTATATCAAAATATAACAATAAATTAAAAATAAATTAAATTATTAATTCATATTCTGGAAGTAAATTATAATCTATTTCTATATGTTTTAAATCTGATCCTTTTATTCTAGATAAATCAGAATTATAAGATTTATCAATATATTCTAAAAATAATTTATTCCCTTCAAAATAAACAGAATATATTTTTTTAACATTTTTATCTTTAAGAAATTTATTAAATTTAATAATTTTTATTTTAGAAATAGGTTTAAAACCTAAAGATTGTGCAAAATTAGGATGTTTTATAAAAATCCAAGAACTAATTTTTATTTTAGGAATTTTTTCTTTTTTTGCATATTTTTTAATTAATTCAATATTATATATTAATTTACGAAGAGATGGATCTAAATTTATTGACATCCCTTTAATTCTTTCAAAATCTTCTATTCTGATATGATCTTTAAATTTTAAAATTTTTAATTTATAATTTCTTGTTTTAATTTTTTGATTATTTTCAAATTTACCAATAATTGGATGTTTCTTTAAAATATTATAATTTATATTACTTTTTATATCTGAAAATGTTTCTTTAATAATTTTAGTTACTATTGAATTTTTTGTTATAACCATACAATATCATTATTTATAAATTATATTAATTTAATAAAAATACTAAAAAATTTAAAATCATTGCAAAAAAAATCCATAAAACATAAGGTAATAATAATCTAGAAGCAGTTCTATTTATATAACTAAATTTATTAATTGTTAAAATTATAAAAACTTCTAAAATAACAATTTCAATTAATGATATAAACAAAAAATTAAATTCAAAAAATAAAATAACCCATAAAAAATTTAAAATTAATTGTATTATAAAAAAATTTATTGCAGATTTTCTTAAATCTATAAAAGATTTATTTTTATTATATGTTTTTAAAATAATATAAAATGAAATAATCATTAAAATAAATAAAATATTCCAAACTATTGGAAAAATAAAACTAGGAGGTACTAAAAAAGGTAAATTTATTGTTTGATACCAAGTTGGTATATTTCTAGTTGTAAAAATACTTCCAATTATTGCAGTTATAAAAATAAATATTACTGAAATTATAAATGCAGTTAATTTATTTAATTTTTTATATATAAACATATTAAAATATGTAGAAGAATTAATTTAAAAATATGTGCTTTTTTCTTTAAATAAATAAAAATATCCCTCCTCCCAGATTCGGACTGGGGATCTTCCGGTCACCGCCAATTAGGGCAGTTTACCTAATGTCTACAGCCGGACGCACTAGACCACTATGCTAAGGAGGGATTAAAAAAACTCTTAAAAACAATAGGTTAATTAATATATATTATATGTAAGAAAAGATATATAAATAAAACCCTTTCTAACCTTTTATTGCTTTTTTTAATTTTTTAAGAGCAGGAAAAAGTATTTGATGATAAGCTATAACTTTATTATTCTTTAAAAAATAATCTTCTAAAAGATAAACTTGTACAGCCTCAACAAAAGCATCTTTTATATTTTTATCTATCTCTTTTGGAATAACTGCTGTTATTTTCTTTTTTGTTTTTGCAGAATAAATTTCAGTTAAAAAAACAGATTCATCTAAATCAAAAAGTGCTTTATTTTCTTCAATAAATTTTTCTACATCAACAATTTCTGCAAGCAAAGATTTAATTTTACTATTTGTAGAAACTTGGATTGATACAATAAATTGCAAAATATCCTCTGGTTTTTTAGTTAAATCTACATTCATTTTTTTAACAGCAGTAAAGCCTTTAACATTTGATACAAAATCTATTCTTTCACTCATAATTTTCACATATTTAAATTACTTTAATTCTAAAAAATTATACTTAATAATATTTATAAATTAATCTTTTTCTAAAAAACAATTATTACATCTTGCTTGATAAAAATTAATTCCACCAATTACAACAGTATCTTTAGATTCTCCTAACCTATAAGTTCTAGTTGCAACCTTTCCACAATTATTACAAATTGCATCAAGTGAAATAACTTTGTCAGACAAAGCCATAAGTGTACATATATGATCTTTTTTATCCTTAAAAGGAAAAGGCTTTCCTTCAAATGTCTGATTTAAACCACATGCAAAAACATTTATTCTATATTTATTTCTTAATTTTTCTATAACATTAATTATATTTGAATCAAAAAACTGAACTTCATATATATAAACATTAATTAATTTTTCAGATTTATTATGATTAGATAAACTTAGTTCTTTTTTCACAAAATTTAAAATATCATTAGAATCTTTTGCATTTATTGCTTTTTCTTTTTGACCATTATGATTTACAACTTCTCCATTTTAAGAATATCTTTGATCCATATCTGGTTTAAAACAAATAGATTTTCTCTGAGCAATTTCTTCTCTTGAAAAAAGTCTTTGAAGTTCTGTTATTTTTCCAGAAAACATAGGTCCTGTAATTATTATTAATTTACACATATTTTCATCTTCTTTAAAATATAAATGTATAATATATCAAATTTAATATAAAGTTGCCGATTTAAATCGACAACACTTATGTATTTTGTCGATTTAAATCGACAAAATAATTTATTCAATCAATAGGCACATTAAACTTATAACTTTCTCTTAATAACAAATCTGTAAAATAAATTTCATATTTATCTTTTTTAATATCCACAAATATATTTGCTGGATTTAGATAATCATCAATTACTTCTATATTTTTAGAAGTATGAACACCAATTTCTTTAGAATATTTTTCAATATTTTCAATTTTTTTTAAAATACTGTTTTGTTTTTTACGAGAAAATTTTTTTTTAAAAGTTAAATCAGAAAGAGTTTATAAATTTGAAAAATCATAAATTATAATATTATTATTATATATATTAGAATTAAAAGAAAAATGTGGTTTTATTGTTTGAATTCCAAATTTTTCAAAAACCTTACTAGCTAGAAATTCATTATAGATATATGTATTATTTACTTCATTTCTTAAAATTTTTACAAAATATCTTTTTAAACTATTTTTATCCTTAAACAAAATACTCATCTTATAAAGTCCACTATGCAATGAACCATGTGCTATATAATAAGGTTTTAAATTAATTTTTAATTTTTTATTTTCAGAAATAATTTCTTTTTCCGTAATTCTTGAAATTAGTTCTTTTTTTATAAATTTATAAATATCAGGATATTCTTTTAGAATTTGTTTAGCTTCTTTACTTAAGTTTATTTTAATTCCTTGTTTTTCATCAATCTTTTGATAAAACAAAACTTTATTATCTTTTTTTACAACCTTAAGTTTAGAACCTTCTTTTCCTTTTAAAGTTTTTTTAGAAATATTAGAATTTAAATTTATTTCCCCTATATTTATTTTTTTTCTAAGTTTAAACAGATTTTTTCTAAATTTAAGTAAATAATAGTGGTTTGCTATAAGCTGCCTTCTGTAGTTAATAACAATTTATCTTAGCGGAAAAAAACTTCCTTGCACTCTAATTTCTGAAATTTTCAGCAATCCTTCTTTTTCCTCAATTTTCCATATCACAGGTTAACAAAAAGAAGATGTATTATTTCTGCTCAGAAAAAACCTCTATTAAAGGTTTTGATTTTAATGAGTGGGCAGACCTTCCTTATTTTCTTAAAAAAGAAAATATGTTAAACACAAACCACTAATAAATATATATTATATATTTATTATAAAAAACTATTGTTTAAAATAAAAAAATTTATTATAAAAATCAAAAAGAAATACATTTATTAAAAATAATAATTGTTCCAGAAATTAAAAAATATATAAAATACATAATAAAAATTTTAGAAACAATTTCAGATATAAAAATATTCCCAAAAATAGTAAATAACCCTAAAATTATAAAATATATAAATAAAATTAAAAATATATAACCTATAAAAAAAGAAAAATAAACTAAAAAAATTCTAGAAAATATTAATTTAAAAGTTTTTTTAAAATCAAAAATTATTTCAATTTTTTCTTTAGATACATAATTACTTAAATTAATTATTTTTATAAATTCTAAAACAATTACAAAAAATATAAAAATTAATCCAAATATTCCAGAAATAGTTAAATTAAATAAATTTAATGAAGAAAAATTAAACATATTTGATACTATCAAAGAAGGAGAAAATCCTATCAATATTAAAATTGACTGAAATATAAAAAATATAAAATTACAAACTATAAATATAAATGAATATTTTAATAAATTAATAGAAAATAAATTTTTAAAACTTAATTTATTCTTAATATTTAAAGAAATTACAAAATATGATATAAATATTGTTAAAAAAAAGGATATTACAAAAAAAGTACTATTAATTAAAGATAAAATACCAAAAATCAAAATCAATAAAAAAAATTTATAATTTACAAACGGCTTTCTAAAAACATCTACAAAATTAAAATTATTATTCATTTATTAAACACCTAATTAATATACTATATATAATCCTTTTATAAATAAATTTATTTTAAAAAAAATAAAAATTAATTATAATCTTCTAGTATTTTTAAGAGAATTAACTTTAATAAATTTATCCTTATTTTTTAAGATTTTATTTCTTCCAAAAAGATTTTTAGTTTTTTCTCTATTTTTTAAAAGATAATTCAATTCAACAAAAACACCACCTTGTTTGGAAATTACAGATGTTTGTCTTTCAAGATACATACTAAATTTTCCTTTTTCTTTAGGTTTAAAATATATTGAAAAATTAATAGATGGATTACTTTTTTTAGTTTTAGGATTAATTAATCTTCCACCTTCTAAAGTTGAATTAAATATATATTCTCCTTTTTTACTTAAATCTGCAGTTCCATAAAAACCTATAAATTTTGTAGAAATATTTTTATTTTCAAAAACTCTAATTCCTGCAGAATATTTATTTTTATTAAATTTTATTTCTGAAATACCATTATATGATTTAATTATACCATTTTCTAAATAAATACTTCCACCAATTCCTATATTTTCTTTTTTATTTCTTAAAGCAAGTGAAATTTCTGATTTTTCTAAAATATTAATATCCTTTAATTTAAAATTATTTAAATTTTTATCAAAACCAACATTTAAAGATATAGGAAGTTTAAAAATTTCTGAAAATTTTAAAACAGTATGTATTTGAGAATAAAATTTATCCGGAACAAGTTTTCCATTGATAAACATATTATTTTTTCCAACTTCTAAAGCAAAATTATATTTTAGATTATTTTTATCTTTACCAAATCTATATTCTAAACTTTGTGTTAATGTTTTTTTTTCTAATTCCCCAGGATCTAAATAAAATGTTCTTGATGAAAATAAATTTCCTTGTTCGTATATTATTGGATTAAATTCTAAAGTTTTAATACTTGAAATTTGTTGAGCTGAAACTTTTTGTGAACCAATAAATACAGATGTACTTAATAATAATGTTTTTAAAATTTGTTTAGGATTTTTTAAATAAGATATAATAAATTGTTTTGTGTTTTTGAATTTCATAAAAATCGTGTTATAATCTTTTTTTAATATATAAAATAATTATAAATCTTATAAATAATATTATAAAATATAAATAAAATAATAAAATTTAAAGTGGACTCTACGAGATTTGAACTCGCGGCCTCGTCCTTGCAAGGGACGCGCTCTACCAACTGAGCTAAGAGCCCTTTTATTAAAATATTATATAAGAAAACACTTATAAATATATTTTTTTAAAATAAACATAAATAAATTGAAGAAAAATAGAGAGAATGTGGAGATTAGAAGTATTTGCTTAAAAAACTCTAATTTGAAAATTTCGAAAAAATAACTAAATAAAATAGTTATATAGGAGGTGATCCGTCCGCAGGTTCCCCTACGGACACCTTGTTACAACTTAGTCTACCTCACGAAATATAGAATAACTTTAACCTTTAGTAGCTTAAAGTTCATCTACACTTCATTCAGTTGGCTTGATGGGCGGTGTGTGCAAGGCGCAGGGACATATTCACCGCGCGATAGTGACACGCGATTACTGGGGATTCCAGTTTCATGAGGGTGAGTTGCAACCCTCAATCCAGACTTGGATCAAGTTTTTGAGATTACCACCCCCTTTCGGGTTAGAGACTCTTTGTCTTGACCATTGTATGCCGCGTGTTGCCCAGAACGTTTGCACTATACTGACCTACCTTCGCCCATTCCTTCCTCACTGTTACCAGTGCAGTCTTGTTAGAGTGCTCTTTTTTGTAAACAAAAAAGATAGCAACTAACAATATGGGTCTCGCCCGTTACCTGAGTTAACAGGAAGCTTCACAGTACGAGCTGACGATGGCCATACAGTAGCTCTCAGCGCATCAGGTAAGACCTTTAGCCTGACCGTCATCTTGCTGTCAGCCCTGGTAAAATATCTGGCGTTTCATCCAATTAAACCGCAGCATCCACCCCTTGTAGTGCACCCCCGCCAATTCCATTAAGTTTCAGTCTTGCGACCATACTTCCCAGGCGGCGGATTTAATGGTTTCCCTTCGGCCCTGAGTAAACTCGTAGTTTACCCAACACCTAATCCGCATCGTTTACGGCTGGGACTAACCGGGTATCTAATCCGGGTTGCGCCCCCAGCTTTCGTGTCTCACTGTCAGATCCGTTCTCGTTAAGCGCCTTCGCCACAGGTAGTCTTTCTAGTATCTTAAGATTCTACTCCTACTCTAGAAATACTCTTAACGTCTCCCGGTCTCTAGTCATGCCAGTATCTCTTGCAATTCAACAAGTTAAGCTTGCTGCTTTCACAAAAGACTTAACAAACCAGCTACACACGCTTTAAGCCAAATAATGCTGGATACCACTTGGGGATTACGTATTACCGCGGCGGCTGGCACGCATATTGCCCTCCCCTTATTCGCATAGTTATTCACACTATACAAAAGCTTGCAAAGCAAGCACTTGGAATCTCTTTATCACGGTTTCCCGCATTGTAAAAGTTTCGTAACTGCTGCACCCCGTAGGGCTAGGGACATTATCTCAGTTCCCTTCTCCGGGCTCCCTCTCTCAAGGCCCGTACAGATCTCAGGCTTGGTAGGCAATTACCCTACCAACTACCTAATCTGACGCAGTCCCATCCTTTCGCGACTTACCAGCATGAAGGTAAGACTTTTTAAAAAACAATCATTCCAGATTTGTTTTTCTATAGAGCATTATCCTCAGTTTCCCAAGTTTTACTCTTCAAAAGGGTAGGTTGACCACGCGTTACTGAGCCGTTCGCCAAAACTTCTCATAGCTGAAGTTTTTAGACTTGCATGTCTTAGTCAGATTCCAATAGCAGTATCCACCAGCAGGATCAGCTGGAATTATTTTATATAATTTTGGAATTGGTTATATAATTTTGCACACAAATTTTAGTGAATTTAAGCATATAAAATTTGTTACTTTCTAATCTTTCCACATCAGACTCAAAAAAACTTGAGACCTCATAAAAGATTTTACCTCAAAAATAATTTCGGTAAAATTTGTCTGCTTGAAAAAAACTTCTTGCAGTAAAATAATAATTGTACCGGCAAGTTTAAAAAGGTTTTGCTTTTTTCCTCTAAAAAATTAAAAAAAGCTTTAAAAAGACAGTTTTTTAAAAAAAATATAATTTAAATATAAATATTATAAAAAAAAAATATAATTTAAATATAAATATTATAAAAAAAATATAATTTAAATATAAATATTATATAAAAAAATATAATTCAAATATAAATATTATAAAAAAAAATATAATTTAAATATAAATATTATATAAAAAAAATTTAAAAATAAAAAAAGTTAAGATTAAAAAAAATATTTAAATAAACTAAATTATTATATTTAAAATTAAATATATTTATTAAAAAAAAAAATAAGAAACTACACCTATGATGCAGCTCTTTTTCTTAAATATCTTCTTTCTCTTTTCTTTTCTCTCATTTTCTTTTTCTTCCATTTCCATCTTTGTCTGGATTTAGTTTTTTTAAACCTACTTGAATCTTTCTTTCTTGTTCCCATTAATTTTCACATTTTATAAACATTATTTTTTTATAAATATTTTTATAATAAATATTATTTTTTAAAAATTATTTTAAAAAATAAAAGTTTATCAATGCTCTGGCCGGGATTCGAACCCGAGTCACTGGCTTGAAAGGCCAGTATGATTACCAACTACACTACCAAAGCACATAAAGATAAATTGTTTTTATTTAAATATAATTAAAAACAGTATAATATAAATAAGTAACGATTTATTTATATATTCTTTGTTTTTTTACTATATAATTATTACAACTATATAACTATGATAAAATAAATATATAAATATATTTATTTTTAAATAAACATAATCAAAAAAAATAAATTTTTTAAAATATAAAAATATTCTAAAAAAAGATACTATTTAAAAAGTTTTATTAATATCTTTATATATATAATATTAACTAATTTAAAAAAAATAGTTGTAAAAAAATAAAATAAAAAAATAATATTTATTTAAAGGTGGATTAATATGGATAATGCAGCAAAAGAAAGAAGATTAAAAAATATATGGGTATGTATGGCTTGTAATAACACTATGAGATCTTCAAAAAAACCAGAAGCATGTAAAAAATGTGGTTCTACAAGAATAAGAGCTAAAAAGAAAGGAAAGAATGTTAAATAATTTTATAAATTAATAATAAATAAAAAAGTTAAAACCATTTTGATAAACTTTTTTGTTTTTCTTTTTCTTCTTTTTCTATAATAAATTTATTTAAAGTATTATTAATTCTTTCTTCAGAAAAATTAGCTTTATCAATTAATATATTTCTAATTTTATTTTCATCAAATTTACCTTTTATAATTTCTGGATTTTTATTAATATTTGGATTTAAAAAAATATCCTGTATCTCTTTATAATCAAATGAAACATTTTTATTTTTTGATTTTAAATAAGAATTAATATCTTCAAAAGAATTATATTCTTTAACAATTTTTAAAGCAGTTTTTGGACCTATTCCTTCTACTTTATCATTAAAATCTGTACCAATTAAAATAGACAACCAAATTAATTTTTCTCTAGAAATATTTAATTTCTCAAAAAGTTCTTTAGAATATATAATTTCTGGTTGTATATCTATATATATATTTTTATAAGGAATTTTTTTTTTCCCAGAAACAGTTAAATTTCTCAAAAGATTTGGGGAGTTAAAAAGAAGAGAATCATAATCTTGAGATACTGTGTAATCTAAAATTCCTTTAGAAGTCATATATGATATTTGAGCTTCAGCCTCTGATGGAGCATCAATATATGAAACCCCCATTGCTAATAATAATTCTTTAGATTCATTAATTATTTTTTTATTTAAAGAAACAATTTGTCTAGAAAATTTAAAAATATCAGGCATATTTCCATCAATAGTTGCCTGTTCTAATTTTTCTTTTGCTTTTTCTTTTAAATTTTGCCTTCTATCTTTAGTTTTTTGCTTTAAATAATTACTTTTACCATCAAAAACAAAATATAAGTCTATATTATTTGTCATCAAGTTTAAAAGTCTATAAAAAAGACCATTTAAATGCGAGGTAACTTCTCCATTTAAATTTTTTAAAGGTTCCCCATCTATACCTCTAATACTTGTTAAAAATTGATAAAGAATATTATATGAATCAAAACCAAATTTTTTTAATTTAAATTCTTTTGTTAATTTAAATTCTTGTTTATATTCTTTTATTAAAGAACCAATTGCTACTCCCATTCATTATCACATAAAATATTAATTAGAAAAGATATATAAATGTTTTTTTACATTATATTATTATAAAGTAATCTTTTTTTGTTATTAAAAAAAGAAATATATCATGCATCCGTAGTATAGCGGTTAGTATGTGAGCCTTCCAAGCTTAGGACTCGGGTTCGATTCCCGACGGATGCACTTTTAACTTATTTTTTAAATATACTACTAGTTTATATCTTTTAAGAAATCATAAAATTCAAATCTATTTAAAATTTCTAAAATTGTTAAATAATTATTTAATCTATTGCCTTCTATAAAATATTTATCTATATTTTTATAAAAAGTATTATTTATGCTTTTACTATCTTTTAAAATATTATTTCCAGAAAGAATATTTCTCAAATAAATTTTACTATATTCTTTTGAGCTAAAAACTTTTGGAGCAGAAAAATAAAGACCTATATAAAAATTAATTTCCTTTAATTTATTTTTATCTATTAATCTATCTTTTTGAGCAATAGACAACTTATTTATTAATGAAAATATCTCTTTATCTTGCTTACTTTCAAATTTATCAAATATATTATCTTTTTTTAAATTTGCAATTTTTCTTTTTTCTAAAAGTTTATTTATTTTTTCTTTAGAAACAGAATCTTCAAATTTTTTTTTAAAAAGGTCATAAAGATTATATAAATTATCTAATAATTTTTCTTCTTTTACAGTTAAATTTAATTTATTTGCAAGTTTTAAAAATTGTATTGCTTTTTCTTTAGTTTCATATTTTGGATTTTTTAAAGAATATTTTTCAATTTTTTCTATTTTTAAATTTTTTTTTTTAGGCATATTTTTTCAAATTTTATATAATTTATAAATATAATAATATTATAATTATATAATTTAATAAATAGATTGTTTTAATATTTATTAAAAAAATCAAAAAAAATAAGGAAGAATATTTAAAATTAATAATAATATTAAAATAATCCCAAAAAAAGTTCCAATTATTTTTTTTCTTTTTTCAATTTTTCTTTTTTTAGATAAATATTCAGAAAAAATTACTTTAGACATACCCCCACCATCAAAAGGATGTGTTGGTAAATAATTTACTGTTGCAATAATAAAATTTAATAATGCGCTCCATAATAAAACATTATATATAGTTTTAAAAATATAATATTTTTTAGGAATAATATAATTTGGATCAGAAACAACTCCTACAGAAAAACCAACTCTTCCCATTTCATTAGGTCTTAAATAAATTGTTTCTAAAATATTTGTATCTTTTGACATAATAATATATTTATTATCATAATCTAATTTTGTAGCATTAAGCAGATCATTTCTATTTCTAATATTAATATCATTAACAGAAATAATTACATCATTTACATCAAAAACACCATATGCAGGAGAATTATAACTAGTACCACAAATAGATGTTTCTTTTTCTACAGAATAAACATAAACAAGATCATCTTTTTCAATAGCAATGGAATTAGATAAATTTGTCATAGTTGGTGCAAATGCCAGAAATAATAAAAAAAATATAATAGCTAAAATAACATTACTCATAGGTCCAGCAGAATACATTCTTAAAAGATCTCTATCTTTAATTTTTTTTAATTGCTTTTCATCAGGTTCTACAAATGCACCTAATGGTAAAATCCCTGCTAAAATAACTCCTATAGATTTTATTTTTAACTTTAAAGATCTTAATATAGCACCATGTGAAAATTCATGAATAACTGCTGAAAAAATTAAAATTATCCAACCATACCATGGAATAAATATATCTACTTTAGGCATTTTAACCCCAGGAATAACAAGTCCTATTCCAGGACATGCATTTGCTACTGTTCCTAGGAATAATTTAATTATAATATCATATGCAGAAAAAATTAAAGAACCTAAAGTAAATCCAGAAAGCCCCATAACCCCTGTAAGAATTATTAAAAAATATATAAATCCTTTTGAAATTAATGGATTATTTAAAAATAAACCTTTTGTTGAAAAATAAGAAATAATTATAAAAACAATAGAAGATATTAAAAATAATAAAACTCTTTTCCAAACTTTTTTTAATTTATTTTTAGAAACATAATCTAAACCAAATGCCCCAAAACCAATAACTAATCCAATATCTGAAAAAACATATAATATTTTTTTGTTTTTTGCAATTTTATCTAAAAATTTAATAAATTTATTAGTTTTAAGTAATATTAATACACCTAAATAAATTTCTTTTTTAAAAAAAACTTTTGCAAATTTAGATGTAAAAAGCAATATTAAAATAATTAATAAAATTAATAAAAATGAGTTCATATTTTCTCTTTATAATATATTCAATATAAAATAAAATATAAAAGGAAATATAAAGCTTTTGGAAAAAATTATTTTTAAAATTTATAATAAAAATAAATTTATAACCATCCAAAAAGCATTAAAAGACCTAATAATAATATAATTGCACCTGCAACTAAATGGAAATATCTTATATTCTTTTGTTTCCATTCTCCAATATCTTGAATCTTACTTATCCCAAAATAAACTATTAAAGTTATAATAATCATTGGAATAATAAATATAAGATTATATAATAATAACAAAGGAATAGACTTTAAAATATCAATTAAAGCAAGAGAATTAGTTGCAACAACATAAGGTCCAATTGTACAAGGTAAAAGAAAAACAGTAACAAAAAGACCTACTACAAAAGCACCAATCGGAGAAGTTGCTTTTTTAATTAATTTTTGTACTTTTGGTCTTAACCCCATAGGCATTTCAGTACCTATAGTCCCAGGTTTATAATTAAAGAAGTCTTTAATTTGTAAAACTCCTAAAATAATTGCAATAATTGCAAAAACTTTATATGCAATAATAGATGTTGCACCAGAAAATGATTTAAATAAAGAAATAAAAATTAAGCCATATAAAAAATACATAATAAATATAGATAAAGTAAATAAAAGACCTGATTTTAAAATTTTATTTTTATTATTAGAACTATAAGTTGTAATAGTTAATAAAAGCATTAATAAAACAGCAAAAGCACAAGGATTTACAGCATCTGTTAATGCAAGAGTAACAACTTTAAAAACACTTAATTTATCTTTATTTACTTTATTTGCTAAAATTGTAGAATTATCTAAAACTTCATTACATTCTTTTTCAACAACACTACATTCTCCATTAAAATAAAATTTATAACCATCAAATTCAACAGCTTGATCAAAAGATTGTATAGCTCCTGAAAGTGGGATATAATTTTCATTAATACTAATAAAATTAATATCTTTTAAAATTAAAGAAACATCTTCTAAAGATAATAAATTATGTAAAATATCATTAGAAATAATAGAAGAACTTGAAACTTTTTCTAAAGCTCTATCTTTTTTCCAAACTACAAAATTACCTTTTAATTTATTTAAATTAATATCAGAAAAATAAGTTGAACCATTTTCATAAACTGAAAAAGGTAAAGGGCATTTATTATCTGTAATAAAATTTAAATTATTATCTATAAAATTATCAATTATAGAAGTATAATAAAATATATTTTCTTTATTCAAAACTAAAAAAGGAATAGTTGTTCCAGAATCATATAAATCATCATAATCTAAAGCAAAAATAGTATTTTGTCTTTTTTGTTTAACTTCATATTCTATAATTACCAAATTAGGATTTTCTTTTAAGCCTTCTTTTAATAAAACAGGATCAATCTTTGCACAATGAGGGCAACCTATTCCTGTAATATATACCCCACAAACTTCTTTATTATAATTTATAGAATTATTTCCATTTAAATCAGAATTTTCTAAATTATTATTTAAAAAATCCATACTAAAAATATTATCTGAAGAATCAATTTCACAAAGATTTTCTCCAGTATTTATATCTAAACAATCATCAGCAAATATAAATGTAGAAAAAAACAAACTTAAAACAACTAATATAAACAAAAATAAAATACTTTTATAATTTTTCATAAAAAAACCTTCTTAAAATATATTATAAAAAATCTTTTTAAAATATATTATTAAAACTTTAAAACATTTAAATAATTTCTTAAAAAATAAATTAAAAAAACCTATTATATAAATAAATATATAATTATATTTTTAAATATATTCTTACTAGCTTAAAAATTTTAAAAATATAATTATATAATTTAATTTCAAAAAAAATTAAAAAATAATATAAAATTATATAAAACTAAAATTTAATTTTATAAGCACAAATCTTATAAACAAGTTTTGCAAGAGTATAGCTTTCTGAAAAATAATCTTTTTTTTCTCCATTTGGGGCAAATTCTACTAAATCTAAAGCAATTACATTTTTTCTTTTAAAAATTTTTTCTAGAAAAAAATTAATTTGATTCCAATTAAATCCACCTGGTTCGGGTGTATTTGTATATTTAATTATAGAAGGATCAAAAAAATCTACATCAATTGAAATAAATACATGTTTTGGAAGTTTTTTTAAATACAAATCTAAAAATTTAGGATTTTTAAATAAATCTTTTGCATAAACTATATTAATATTTTTTCCATCTTTTGATTCTAAAAACATATGTTCATAAAAATCTTGAGATCTTACTCCAAAAATTACAGTTTCATGCTTTTTTGAAATAATTCTAGAAGTACATGCATGAAGCCAAGTATCTTCGCCCCAAGGTTCCCTTAAATCAGAATGAGCATCAAAAACAATTATCCCAAAATCAAGGTGTTTCTGTTCTAAAAAAGATACTACAGAAATAGTTGTTGAATGATCTGAACCTAAAAAAATATTAAATTTATCTAAAGAAACATTTTTAGATAATGTGTCCAACATACTCTGTAAATCTAATATATAATTATTATGTTTCTGGAAGTTAAAAAAAGGATAAGTATATATTCCATAAAGATATGGTTCAAAATTTAATTCACAATCAAAATATTCTAATTCATATGAAGCTTTTAATATTTCTAAAGGACCTTTTTCAGCCCCAGAACCAACAGTTACTTTTCCTTTATATTTTATAGGAATAATATTTATCATTGAATCTTTTTTAGAACAATATTTTTTTGGAAGATTTAAAAATATAATATTTTTATTTAAAAAATTATCATTTATATTTTTATTTTTTTTAATAATTTTTAAAGTTTTATTTTTTAGAACCATATATATTTATATTTACAATAGATTTATAACTTTAATTTATTAAAAAAATTAATAGATTGAGTTATATTTTCAGAAAAGGATTCATTAAAACCAGGATCTATTAAATAAATTTTTTTAGTATTAATATTTATTAATACATTTTTAGGTAAAATATCAAATATATAATTATTATAAAAAGAATCTTTATTTTTAAAATATATATTTAAATTATATTTGACATTTTCAAAAATATTTTCTAAATCTTTTGAAATTTTATTAAATTCTGTTGAATTTATAATTTGTTTAGTTTTATTATATTCACTTATATAAAAACTTTTTAAATTTTGTAAATTACTATAATCTAAACAAATAAAATTAATAGCTTTATTTTTAAAAATCTTAAAATAATTTGATGAAAAATATGCTAATTTTGGGGAAATAATATTTATTCCTTGACGTTCTAATAATTTTAATGCAACAAATTCTTCAAAACTTGGTAATTTATAATTATTTCCTTGTTTAATATAAAATTTATGTATTTTATTTAATTTATCTTTAATTATTAAAAAAAATGAATTCTTTGTATTTAATGAATCTTCTTTTAACTTATTTTTATAAGACATATTATATTTTGAAATTAAATAATTCCCTTTTGGATCTTTTATTTTTTTTAAAGAAGGATCTTTAATTAATTTTAAAAAAGAAGAAATTATACCTTTATTTTCTGAAAGTAATTTCTTAAAAGATAAATCATATGCTAATGCTTTTATTGCATGTCCTTTTGCATAATAATCTTTTTTAATTTTTTTTTCATAAATATAAGCATTATATTTTAAATTAAGATTATTAAATTCTTTTGAATAATATATTCTTTTTAAATCTAATTCATTAGGTAGATTAACAAAACTTATTAATTTAGTATTTCTTTTTTTAATTGTTTCTTTAATAATTTTATTTTTTCTAAATAAATTCATTATAATCATTTTATAATTCTAATTTTTTAAAAAAATTAATTGCATTAATTGGATTAATTTGTAAATTTGACGAAAGTACAGGATCAATTAAATATATTTTTTTTGTATATATATTAATTAACGTATTTTTTGGATGAATATCTTTAATATATGATTTTGATTTTTCATCAATTTTACTATTTTCAACCATTTTTGAAATTTTAAAAATATTATTTACTATATTATTATATTCTTTAAAAGACAATATATTTTTATTAGTATTATATTTACTATTAAAAAAACTATTTAAACTATGTAAATTTGTATAATCCAAACAAATAAAATTTTTATAATCTCCATGATTCATAATACCAGAAACATTTCTAGAAAAATATGCTAATTTTGGAGATATAATATCAAATCCAATAGATTCTAAAAATTTTAAACATATAAATTCTTCAAAACTTGGGGGGGATGTATCAAATCTTGCTTGTTTAATATAAAATTTATTAATTTTATTAGATTTATCTTTAATTAAAAGAAAATAAGAACATCCTGTATTTAATGAGTTTTCTGATTTAAATTTATCAATAGATTTTAATGATTTTGAAATTAAATAATTACCTTTTGGATCTTTTATTTTTTTTAAAGAAGGATCTTTAATTAATTTTAAAAAAGAAGAAATTATACCTTTATTTTCTGAAAGCAATTTTTTAAAAGATAAATCATATGCTAAAGATTTTGTTCTAAATTGTCTAAAATTAAAAGGGTATGCAGTTTTAGAATATTCTTTTTTAAAAGTATTATAATTTATTTTAAAATCTTTAAATTCTTTAAAAAAATTAACTTCAAAAATTCTTCTTAAAGGCATATCTTTATAAATTTTATAAGATAATAAATCTCTTTTTTTATTTATTAATTTTTTACCTATAGGACTATTAATTGGCATAAATAAATTTACATAAGAATGTTTTTAAAATAATTTATTATTTTATATATTAATATAATAATCATAATTTATTTAATTAAATTATATTTATTATTTATTTTTAAAAATAAATTTTAATTTTATTAAAAAAATAAATTTTTAGTCAACAAATATTATTTCAGGTTTTTCTAAATCAAATAAATCTGTTGAATAAATATAAGCTCCTGCATTTATAAAAAAAATTTTATCCCCAATCTTTGGTAAATTGCCTTCCTTAAAATAAACTCTATATCTAAAAATATCCTCAGAAGCAGGAGTTAATCCTTTTATAACATAAGATTTACCTTTTTCTTCTAAATCTTCATTTTCTACTAATAATTTAATATTTGTTACAATTGTATCCATTGAACAATTATATACAGATGCATCTATAAATAAATTATTTGAAACTATATTTTTTATAGTTGCAATTAGTTTACCACAAGGAGCAGCAATAGCTCTTCCAGGCTCAATAATTAATTTAATATTTAAATTATTAAAATATGTTTTAATATCAATAATTTTTTTATAAATAGATTCAATTGCAGAAGGTGAAATGTTTTTATAATCAACAGGAATTCCTCCTCCAATATCTAAATAACTAATAGCTTCTAATGTTTCTGGCAGAAGAGAATCTGTTATTTCTCTAATTATTGACCATTCAGATAAATTTTGTGTTTTTCTATGAAAATGAACTCCAAGAGAAGATATATTTAAATTATTTTTAAGTTTAAAAATATATTCATTAATCTCAGTTGAAAAAAATCCATAAACAAAATACCTACCTGTTGAGACAGTGTATTCTTTAAGTCTCATTCTTAAAAATAAATTCACTTTTTTATTATTTTTTTTAATATATTCTAAAAAAAAATCTAAATCTTTTGAATTATCAATTATAAAATTTATAATACCTTTTTTAAAAATTAAATTTAATTCTTCATAATCAGGACAATGAAGCATAAAATAAATTTTTAGATTATTTTTTATATATTTAAATTCATTAACATGATGTATTAAAAATCTAGAAGAAGTATTTTCTTCTAAAATATTTGTAATATATGGATTAGACTTTACACTATATGAAACAATATCTGTAATCTTTTCTAAATTTTTATAAGATTCTAAAACTTTTTCTTTTGAAATTTCAAATCTTGCTTTTGAAAACATAATTTTATCCCTTATAATTTTTTAAAAGACCATCTTCTTTTAAAGTTTCAATTGCAGAAATTAAAGCAAGTGGATATGTGATAGTAACATCTCCTATTACAGTCACAGCATCTGCTTCATCTTTTATTTTCCCCCAAGATTTAGCTTCATCTGTTGTTGCTCCTGATAAAGAACCAGATCTAGGAGAAGCTGTTGTCATATAAAGTGCATAATCAGCTCCACCATTAATTAAAGTTGTAAGAATAACATGCTGTTTAGAAACACCACCACCTAAAGCAATTATTCCTTTTTTTTCATCATGACTTGTTGAAAAAATAATATTTTTAAAATCATCAATAATATCTACTTGAAAATCAGGATGATCTTGCTTAAATAAAAATAAATGAAAACCCATAGATCCATCTGTAATTGCAGGACAAAAAATAGGAACATTATTTTTAGCTGCTTGATATAAAATTGAATTTTCATCATTTAATTTAAGCCCAATTTCTTTTAACATTTCTGAAATAGTCCAAGATTTTTTAAGATTATATAATTCTAATAATATATCTTGTAATTTTGCTTCTAATGATGAATAATTTTTACTAGTAATATATATATTCCCAACTCTATTTTGACCTCTTTCATAAAGTTCTTGATCATTTGAAGAAAATGATCCTAAAATAAATTTATCTCCAAAAGCTTTCATAATATCTTCTTCAATAGAACCTACAGTTGTAACAATTATATCACAAAGTCCAAGCTTAATATTTTGTGCAAAAAATCCTCTAAGTCCAGAAGTAACCATATTTGATGTAAATGACAAATATATTTTTGCACCATTTTTTTTCATTTTAATAATTAAATCTGAAGCTTTTTTTAATTCATAAGATTGAAAACCGATAGATCCATAAGCATTAACTAAATCTTTAACATTTAGATTTTCTTTCCAAATAAAATCTTCTGTATATTGCATATTTTATCAAATTTTTAATTTTTTAAAAAATTTATATTAATTTTATTAAAAAAACATAAATTAAAAACAATTATAAATAAGTTTTACTAATATATATTTATAGAATACATTTACTTTTAAATATATATGTAAATTGAGGTTTTTTAATTAAAATATTTTATGGATACAAAAATTTGTGTAGGTGCAATAATTTATAATGACAAAAAAGAAATATTTCTAATGACTTCTATTAAATGGAAAGGTTATATTGTTCCAGGTGGAGAAATATTAAATAATGAAACAGAAATAAATGCATTAAAAAGAACTATTTTTAAAAAACTTGGAATAGAAATTGAAAATATCCAAAAAATAGGAGAAAAAATTAAGCAACCAAGTTCTGATTTTATTAAAAATAATTCTTTAAGATTTAAGTTTATTGACTTTTTTGCAAAAGCAAAATCTAATGATATTGAGATAAATAAAGATATTAAAACATATAATTGGTTTAATATAGATTATGCTTTAAAAAATTTAGAATTATTAGATACAACTAGAGAATTTATTGAAACATTTAAATTATATCTTAGTGCAGAATTAATTTAAAAAAATATAATTTATAAAAAAAATTAATCAAAAGTAGAAAAAGAAAGATCTAATTTTTTATTTGATAAAAAAAAATCTAAAATTTGTATTTCATCTTGTATACCATTATTATGCATGATTGCTTGAAATTTTAGAAATAAATTATTTGTTGCAAGAACATCAGACATTGCTCTATGTGCATTTTTATTTTCTATATTAAAATAATTACATAATGAATTAAGTCTACAACTAACTATTTTAGGGAATATTTTTTTTGCAAGTTTATATGTACAAAGTGTTTTATTATCTATTTCTAAATTTAAATATTTATTTAAATTATTTTTCAAAAAAGAATAATCAAAATTTATATTATGCCCAACAATAATAGAATCTTTTAAAAAATTATTTAAATCTGGTAAAACTTTATCAATTGTTTTTTGTCTATAAACCATTGAATCTGTAATTCCTGTAATTTCAGTAATTTGTACCGGAATTGGTATTTCTGGATTTACTAAACATTCAAATTTATCTATAATTTTATTATTTTTAACTTTAATTGCAGCAATTTCTGTAATTTTATCTTTTTGAGGAGAAAGACCTGTTGTCTCTAAATCTATTACTGTATATTTTTCTAGCATAAATACCATACTTTATATAAATATTTAAAAAAAGTATAATTTTAAATAAAATATTTATTTTAAAAAATGTAGTTGAAAATATTTAAAAAGAGAATGATTTAAAATACAAATAATTTATTTTAAAAATATTTGAAAAGAAAAAAAGAAAAAGATACTTTTTAAAAGTATCTTTATTTTTAATATTATTTATGTTTAATAGAAATCTATAAAATATCTAAACCATAATTATCATCATAAGATTTAGAAAATTTTTGCCCAGAATTTTTTCCAGTAAACATTTTACTTCCTTTTATAAATGGAGATTTTACCCCAGTAAATATAGCAATTACTTCAATTTTATTTTCAAAAGTAGGATCTATTCTAGCACCCCAAATAACAGCAGCATTTGCATCTATATTTTCAGTTAATAATTCTCCAACACTATTTGCTTCTCCTAAAGTTAATTCAGTTCCGCCAGTAATATGTATTAAACACCCAGTAGCCCCATTAATATCAACATCTAAAAGAGCATTTTTTAAAGTATCTTCAACAACTTCTTCAACTTTATTTACTGATTGTGATTCTCCAACTGCAATAACAGAAAGACCTTTTCCACCCATAACTGTTCTAATATCTGCATAATCTAAATTAATTAATGAAGGCTGTGTAATTGTTTCTGTTATTCCTCTAACTGTTCTTGCAATAACTTCATCTGCTACTTTAAAAGCATCTTGCATTGGTAAATTTGGAACTAATTCAACAAGTCTGTTATTATCAATTACAACAACTGTATCACATACATCTTTCATTACATCAATTCCTTCTTCTGCTTTAATTAATCTTGCTCTTTCAAGTGCAAAAGGATATGTTACTATTGCAATAACAATTGCTCCTTGTGATTTTGCAATTTGTGCAACAACAGGAGCTGCTCCAGTTCCAGTTCCTCCACCCATTCCAGCTGTTATAAAAAGCATATCTACTCCATCTAAAACTTCTTCTAAAGCTCCTTTAGAAACTTCAGCAGCTTTTGCTCCAATTTCAGGATATGCTCCTGCTCCAAGTCCATTAGTTACAGACTTTCCAATTAATAATTTTGTAATATCATCTGAAATAATCCCTAAATGTTGTCTATCTGTGTTAATTGCAACTAATTGTGCTCCAGAAACACCCATAGAACATATTCTATTTACAGAATTATTTCCTGCCCCACCAATTCCAATAACCATAATTTTTGGTGCTGCAAATTCAGATTCTTTAAAAGTTTGTTCTTCTGAAGAACTTCTTTTATGTTCAACAGCATTTTCAACAATAGATCTCAAAAGACCACCCCACATTTTTATAATTAATATTATTTATTTTTAAAAGGTTTAAATAAGAAAATAACCTCAAAATACATTTTTTTTTAGAAATAAATAGATTTAAACATTTATTTCAATGTTATATATATAATACAAAGGCTTTTTAAATATATCGTATATTAAAGTACTTGTACAGGCTATCTGGGGGGTTTGTAGTCCCTTATTATACCGGAAACCTACACATGCCGGAGAGAAGTTGTTTGAAGGGAAATAAGCAATAAAATATAACTTTATAAAATTGCTGAAAGTTCGTCCATTAAGATCGAATATTTAACTAATCCTGTCAGATCCGGAAGGAAGCAGCAGTAAATTAAATATTTGATGCTTTTTGGGGTTGCGGGCTGGAGATTTTATAATAGTTTTTATTTTATTGGACTGTTTTTCGACATTCAACACGCCTGTACAATTAATATATTCTATTTTTATATTATAAAATTAATTATAATAATTCTAATCAAATAATAAAAAATATATTAATATAAGTTAACAACTCAAATAAATTTACAAAAAGTGTTATAATACCTCATTATTTTAAAAAAAATGTTTAAATACATCTAAATTTAAAAATACCCCAAAATAAAACTATTTATGTTTTAATTTTAAATATTTTTTATAAATATAATAGAATTTTTAAATATTATTATATATATTATAATAAAACAATACAAATATATTAACCAAAATAAAAAAAATACAAACAGGAGTTGTATAAAATGTTAAAACAAAAAATAAAAATAAAATTTCCAGATAATTCAATTAGAGAAATTGAATCTGGAAAAACAGCTGAAGATATAATAAAGGAAGAAATTGGAGAAAGTTTACTTCAAGTAGCAATAGCTGTACAAATAAATAATGATATTAAAGATATAACAACTCCTATAACGAATAATTGTAATTTTAAAGTATTAACTTTTAAAGATAAAGAAGGAAAAGAAATTTTTTGGCATTCATCATCACACATTTTAGCACTTGCAGTAAAAAGATTATTTCCAGAAGTTAAATTAACAATAGGTCCAGCAATTGAAAATGGTTTTTATTATGATTTTGATATAGAAAAAGCATTCTCTGAAGAAGATTTACAAAAAATAGAATTAGAAGCAAAAAAAATAATTAAAGAAAAATTAGTTTTTAAAAGAATTGAAGTAAATCTAAATGAAGCTAAAGAAAAAGCAAAAAATGAACCTTATAAATTAGAATTAATAAATGAAATAGAAAGTAAAGATGAAAAAATTAGTTTTTATTATCTAGGAGATGAATTTATTGATCTTTGTAAAGGACCACATATTAAACATTCAGGAAAAATAAAAAGTTTTAAAATTCTTAAAAATTCAGGTGCATATTGGAGAGGAAATTCAGAAAACAAACAACTTCAAAGAATTTATGGGATTTCTTTTTCAACAAAAGAAGAAATGCAAAAATATCTTATAATATTAGATGAAGCTACAAAAAGAGATCATAGAAAAATTGGAAAAGAACTTGATCTATATTCATTTCATGAAGAAGCTCCTGGTATGCCTTTTTTCCATGATAAAGGATCTTTTATTTGGGATAAATTAGTTGAATATGTTTCTGAAATAATGTTTAAAAGAAATTATGAAATAAATAAAACCCCAATTATTTTAAATAAAAATTTATGGCTTCAGTCAGGTCATTGGGATCATTATCAAAATAATATGTATTTTACAAAAATAGATAAACAAGATTTTGCAGTAAAACCAATGAATTGCCCAGGAAATATATTAATTTATAAATCACATCAATATTCTTATAAAGATTTACCTATAAGAGCAGGAGAATTTGGTTTAGTTCATAGACATGAACTTTCTGGAGCTCTTTCTGGTTTATTTAGAGTAAGAGCATTTACTCAAGATGATGCCCATGTTTTTTGTACAGAAGAACAAATAAAAGATGAAGTTAAAGATTTAATTGACTTTATGGATGAAGTATATAAAAAATTTGGATTTGAATATTCAATGGAACTTTCAACAAAACCAGAAAAAGCAATGGGTTCTGAAAAATTATGGGAACTTGCAGAAAAAACTTTAAAAGAAGTTTTAGATGAAACTAAAAAAGAATATAAATTAAATCCTGGAGATGGAGCTTTTTATGGACCAAAAATAGATTTCCATCTAAAAGATGCAATCGGTAGAACATGGCAATGTGGAACTATACAATTAGATTTTCAAATGCCAGAAAAATTTGATTTAACTTATGAATCTAGAAATAATGAAAAAAAAAGACCTGTTATGCTTCATAGAGCAGTTTTAGGAAGTGTAGAAAGATTTATGGGTATTTTAGTAGAACATTTTGAAGGTAAATTTCCATTATGGATATCTCCTCTTCAAATAGCAATCTTACCAATTGCAGATAGACATTTAGATTATTCTAAAAAAATTGCAAAACAATTAAAAGAAAAAGGCTTTAGAATAGAAATAAATGATAAAGCAGAGACAATGAATAAAAAAATAAGAAATGCACAAATTAAAAAAATAAATTATATCCTAGTTATAGGAGATAAAGAAGAACAAAATCAAACAGTAAATATAAGAACAAGAGATGAAAAAATAATTGGAGAAAAATCAATTAATAATTTTATAAATGAACTTATAGAAGAAATTAAAGAAAAAAAATTATAAATTTATAAGCATTTTATAAATAATATTTTTTCTTATTTTTTATTTTATTATTTATTTTTTTATTTATTTTTTATTATTTTAATATGTCTAAAAATATGTTTTTCTCTTAAAAAATATATTAAAATACCAATAAACATTATAGAAAGTGTAATAAATCCAATTACTATATTAAATTCAAGTAAAAATATAAATGTAAAAATACAACCTAAAGTTGCAAGTATTGGTAAATGTCCAATATTTAATGGGACTCTGAAATAATTTTTTATTTTTAATTTATTTTTATCTTTAAATCTAATTATAATCAATGATAAATTTACTAAAAAAAATATTAATAAAGAACCAAAATCAGTAATTTCAGTTATAAATTTCAATTGAGATAAAATCACAAAAAATAAAACAAATAAAATTACAACAATTAAAGAAATATAAGGAGTATTATTTTTAGAAACTTTAGTAAATATTTCAGGTAAAGCTTTTTTTTCACTCATCCCAAAAATCATTCTAGATGATGAAAATATCATAATTAAAACAGTACTCCCAGTTGCAGCAAGTGCAATTATACTTAAAATAATTCCTCCTAAATTACCTAAAGTAATATTTGCAACTTGTGTAATTGCAGAATTTGTCATTTGTGAAAAAGGTATTACATTAACAGCAACTAAACAAACTAAAGCATATAAAACAGAAGCAATTACTAAAGAAATAATTATTGCTTTTGGAATATTTTTTTTAGGATTTTTAGATTCTTCAGAAAGACTAGAAACATCTTCAAATCCTAAAAATGCAAAAAATATTAATGCAGCTGCAGAAATAATTCCATTAAATCCAAATGTAAATTCAAATACATTTACAGTACCTATACTTCCAATTCCTGAAAAAATAATAGCTAAAAGACCTAAAATTGTTAAAATTACAAAAACGGTTGCAAATTTCATTGTTCCTTTTACACTATATAAATTTATTAAAAAAGATAAAATTAAAATAATTAAAGCACCAACCAAAATAGGTAAATTAAAAAGTATTAAAAAATATTCCCCAAAACCTAAAGCAATTACAGAAATTGCAGAAATCATTACAAATACTTTTAAAAAACCTAATCCAAATGAAAACCATTTTTTATTAAATGCATTTTCAGAATAAGTATATTCCGCAGAATCTGTGGGATATCTTGAAGAAAGCTCAGCATATGAAAGACCAGTAAAACTTGCAACAATAGCAGCAATAATAAATGAAAGCCAAGTAGCATTTCCTGCAACTTGTGTTGCAAGACCAACTAAAACAAATATTCCAGCACCAATTATTACACTTAAAGTGTATATTATAGTTTCAAATAAAGTTATATTTTTTTTTAAATTTTTTTCCATAAATATTCATTTTTTATAATTTTATAATTAATTATATTATCTTTACAAAATAGTTATAGAAAAAACATATAAAGATATCTTAAATATAAAATAGAATAAAATGCAGGGCACAGGATTCGAACCTATGAAGCACTAAGCAATGGATTTTGAGTCCATCCCCTTTGACCACTCGGGAAGCCCTGCTTATAAAAATATTATATATTAAAAGATTTAAAAATAGATTTATTTAAAAAGAAAAAAAGAAGATAATCTTCTTTTATTCTAATATTCAAAAACTGCAAAAATTTTATTTGTTTTTGGATCTATTTTAAAATTACTTTCAAAAACTTTTAATTCACTAGTAGGATCCAAACCAAATTGTTTATGATTCTTAGAAATAGTTTGTTTAATTCTACTATTTAATTTACCTAATTGAGATTCAAAAGCATCTCTTTTTTTAAAAGATAAAACTTCATTTATTGATTTTAATTTAGAATAATCAGGATAAACCATCACAGCATAACCATCTTTTCTATTAGACACACTTTTAATAGGTTCAATTACATTAATTCCAGAAGCTTTTACAATATTTGATTTTAAAGTCACATTAAGTCCAATATGATCATTTCCAGGATTCATTTTTCTAAGCACAACTGAATATTTTTCAGCACCTACGTTTAAAGAATATCTAGCATAAGTAGCTTTATCCCCTAAGGTAAAAATTCTATTTCTATTTATTAATTCTAAACTAAATCTTCCTTTAGGATCTTTATATTTTGAAGGAATTCCTTTTCTAGAAATTAATCCAAGTTCTTTAGAAATTGCCATTAATTCTTTCATTAAACCTTTATTTTCTAAAAATAATTTTTTAGATTTAAAAGTTCCAATAACATCAAATTTAGTACCATGATGCATAGTTTGTTTTCTATCTTCTTTTATAGAATTTTTTTCTAGAACATTTTTTTTAATTTGATTTTCTCTAATTTTTTTAATTAAACGCATATATTAACACATTCTAATTTTAACAAGAACCCTCTTTTAAAATAGGAATTTCTCCTGCAAGACAAGTATTTGAATAAGTTACACCATTAACAGCACAAACAGGTACATATTCCAGAGTACAAAATCTATTTGGATCTAAATTATTTAAATTAATAAATTCTCCTTTTTGACATTCATTATTAAATAATTTCCATTCCTCACATTCAGAACCATCTTCAAAAACACAAACTCCATAAGTTCCATTTTCAAAAGTTCTAAAATCTAAAGTTCCACCTAAATTATCACAATTTACAGAAGCAGGATTTGCAATTTGAACATTATCATTTCCTTCTCCTTGAGGAACATACATTCTAGTTTTAAAAAATATAATATAAACTAAAAATAAAACTAAAATAATACCTATTGCAATTAATGCAATTTTTAAACTCTTATTCATAAAATAACCTCTTTTATTTAAATATTATAAATGTATTAAGATGCAAATATTTAAAAAGAATGTTTTTTATTAAAGGTTTTTACCTAAACTTAAAAATTAGAATAAAAAGCGCAGAGGACGGGATTCGAACCCGCGTAGTCGTAAGACTCTAGCTTAGCAGGCTTGAAGAATTGTGTGCTGTTTGTGACGTTAGTGTCGTTTGTAGATGCACTAAACAAAGCAACTCTCAGCAATTGCCTTATCAACTTAGATGCATTAATTTTTTTCTTTTTAATAAAATCATACGTATGTTTATCAAGATTAATTTCAATTCTTTTCTTTTTTTCTTTCATTTAAATCACATATTTTATCCCAATCATTAATTAAATCATAACCTTGATTATAATATTCATAAAATATATTTACTATTTCCTCTCTAGGAACAGGCACAATATCAGATAATTGTGATCTTTTAATAATATCAGGAGATGGAATATTATAAATTATAATTTTTTTATTTTTATCTTCAGTAATAAAATATCTATCGTGGATATCCTTTAGAGCATTATCATTTAAAATTTTGACATTAATATCTATATTTGTTAATTCTGATTTCAACTTTTTAAATAGTTTTCTGAAATCTAAATTAATATGATTTGGGGAAGTAATAATTTTAATAGACAAGACTTTATCCTTTGTATATTTAAATAAATAATCAAGGCCACTAGTAGAAAAATATTTATCAATCCAAAGTATTAAATTATTAGACCTTTCATGTATTAACTCTTCCATTGCTTTTTCATTTGAATATGGTTTATTTGGACTTATCGATATAGAAGTAACTTCCTCGGATAACAAACCACTATCTTGATTAATAAAGTCTATACCTTCTGAAGTTATTGCTATGTGTCTACTACCTATATATTTTGCAAAACCATAATACTTTAAATAATCAAATACATAATAAAAATATAATTTATCTAAATTTAAATCATCAATAACTTGATTAAATAATACATAAGTAGAACTTTTAGATAATTGAAACAATTTATTTAAGATTTTAATTTCACATTCTTTCCTTCTTAAATAATCTGAATTATAATACTCTTTTTCAATCAAATTAGCACCATTTTGAGAAATTGAATAGCCACCTCCTAAAGCTCTTGATTTAATTAACCCTTTATCCGATAAATACTTTAATTCTAAATGATTGATATTTAAGTTATTTTCTGAAATTACAGTATCTATAAATATTATAGAATTAAATATATTTATTGATTTTTTCTTAGCACTATCGTAAAATAATTTTAAAAATTTCAAGTTATATTCCATATTAAATCATATCTTTATTTTTTCATAAACTTTATATGGCCAATTTTGTTCTTCAGAAATACAAGATGAAAAAGCACTTACAAAGAATAAATTTTCAGTAAATTTAGTCACATCATAATTACAATCTTTAATATTAAATACAGCTAAAATTAATCTGTTGAAATGAACAATATCTTCATTTGAGATACCTGAGAAATAAATTGAATTAATTATTAAATTTATATTATAAGTATTAACCCTATTTTCAAGATTATATTTTTTAAGAGTTTTTTTTAAAGCTAAACTAGAGGTATTATTATTTTCATCAGCTATAGAATCATAACCTTTTGTTTTTTTATTTAATTTAATTTCTTTATTATAATTTAGTATATATTCTTCTTTAATTTGATTAAATTTGTCTCCAAATATCCAATACCCTAAATGATAATTTAGATAATTAGATTTTAATCCCTCTTTTATAATTTCTAATATATTAGTAAAATTATGATAAGGAAATAAAGGCCTATTTTTAATAGGTATAAAGTCCACAGATTGTAAGAAACTAAATAATATATCTATTTGTTTTTTATTTAGTTTAATATCAAATAAAATTTCAAACCATTTAAAAGAAGGAATCAATGGATTACCTTTATTTGTTGTTTTCGAAGTCCATTTTATTTCTATAGAACCATCTTTTTTTTCATCAACTCTATCAAATTGATGAAAATCATTTTTATCTGGAATAGTTTCTAAGAAAAATGGCTTTATTTTTTTAATTTTATTTCTGATAGTATTATTACCTGTTACATCAGGATAAAATATTTCTTCTAAATTTTTCTGAGTAAAATAATAATTTTCTCTAGAACCAAAAACAAATATACTAAATAAAACTTGTGAAGTTAATTTTTCATCTAATAAGTCCAATATTATATTTTTATAGGGCATAATTTATCTTTCATTCTTGCTTACTAATTTAAAGTAAATTTAGTAATTATAACATTACTAATCCTATAAAAAAAATAGGACCTCATAAACATCATAAGATATATATGATTACTAAAAAAAACTTTATTAGATAACTAATATAGTAATCAAAAAATATATAAAGAGGTGTATTATGAAAAAATATGAAAGCGGACAGGTAAGTAAAGTACATACAGGTCCAAGATACAATTTGGTAGAATTAAAAACCCCTACTGAAACACTTCAGATTTCTGATTGGAATAAATTTCCTATAAAAGAAAATGAAGAATATACTTTAGAACTTCAAGAAAATGGTGAATTTCTAAACCTTATTTCTATAGAAGACGCTAAAGGTAATAAATTAGAAATGAATAAAAAAGATAAAATAATTAAATTAGCTAATAAAATAATATCTGAAGCTAAGGAGGTGATCTAATGCCTCTTTCTTATTATAATACAAAAGATACTGTGCCTTTATCAAAATTAAAAGAAAGGTACATTACAACCTTTGTTGATAATCTTAAAGACTTTGAAGAAGAAATCATTCAAAATTATAATAACTCAAATACAAAGTTATTCATAGAAAATGACAAAGCTTTTCTAATTATCAATGAATTTTGTTTTATAATTATATATTATACTAAAAAAATAAAAGAAAAAATAGTACAATGTGTGAATGGATGTGGTATAGATGCAAGAAAACATATTTCAAAGTGAAGATCCTATTTTTTACAATCTTAATCAAGGAGAGTTTAAAGATAACTTTTATTTTGGAAAAGTTATATCTGTTAAAAGTCAGCAAACCAATTGTGTAATATTATCTGATAGAAACTTCTTTGTAGATTATGAATCAGTAAAAGTAAAAGAAGAAATTAATGAAAATGGACGTGTTAAAAAAATAAAAGTACCTATGGGCATTAATGAGATCACTGAAAATGGATTGCACTATAGAAACCCTATTATTGATTGTAGTAATTTTTGGTCAAATGAAGCAATAAATGAATTTATCTTAAACCAAGACCCAAGAATAGATAAAACAGAATTATTTAACCAAATAAAAAACCAGTTAATAAAATATATGGATATACACGATTCAAGGATCTATGACTTAATTACAAGCTATATTATAGGAACTTATTGTTTTTCTTTATTTAATTCCTATGGTTATTTATTTTTAAACTGCGAGAAAAACTCTGGAAAGACTAAACTTACAAACCTAATAGGATATATGGCTTTTAACTCTATAAACGCTACAAACCCAACAGAATCATCTCTCTTTAGGTTATGTGAATCAAATAAACCTACTTTCTTGATTGATGATTTTGAAAGAATAGAAGATGATAAACAAAAATATATCTCTCAAATACTTAAGACAGGATATAAGAAAGGAGGACAAACCCTAAGAACAGATACAAACAATAACAACCAAGTAAGATTATTTGACTTATACTCTCCAAAAGTAATTAATAATGTAGGAGAACTAGATGAAATTACTCTTTCAAGATGTATAGTAATAAGATTACTAAGAACAAAGACAGAAAAAGGAAGATTAGAACCAAAAGAAACAAATAAAATATGGAAAGAAATAAGAGATAACTGCTATCTGTTTATTATGCAAAACTGGAAAGAGATTAAAGAAATATACACTAATTATCAAACAGATTTATTTAACAATAGAGATTTAGAAATTTCAAAAGGAATTTTAAGTATAGCTAAGTTTATTTCACAAGAAACACATCAAAATATTGAAAGTTATTTATTAGATAGTTTTCAAGATAGAGATTACATAGATTATTCAACAAATAAAAATTATCTTTTATTTAAAACAATGTATGATTATGTAAAAGATACTAAATTACACACAACTCTTGAGATAGAAACTTGGATTAAAATGGAATATCCAGATATTTTTGACAAAGATAAAAAAATGAGTTATTGGATAGGTAAAACTTTATCAAAAATACCTTTATTTAAAAATAATAAGTTAAGAAGCTCTAATTCCAGACAATATCTATTATCAAAAGAGATTATAAAAGATTATATGGAAAGACAAAACTATCCTTTTGAACTGTCACAAATGTCAGAAACAGCACCAGTTTATCAAATAAATGATGATGAAGTAAAAGAGTTATCTGAAGAGATTAGAGATACTTGTCAGATTTGTAAACAACAAACTTTTGTAAAATATACAAGTATCAAAGATATTGGAAAGAACTATTGTGACAATTGTGTCAATAGTGACATTAGAAAGCAGAAGAGTAAAGAACTTTTAGATCAAATGTATTAGTTCGTTTTTTAAAAAAGAGGTGTTTTTATGGTAAAAAGTAAAGAGGGTAAGGAAATATCTAAAATGAATGCAGTTAAACACGGACTTTATTTCAAATTTTCATCATTCTTTCCTTGTAACTTATGTGTTATTAAAGATAAATGTGAAGATTATGCTCCTGGTGGAAATTGTTCAATTGATAGTAATCAATTTAATAGACTAATGAAAAAAGATGTTGATGAATTAGAAGTTATAAAACAATTAATATCATATAATCAAGTAAGACTTATGAGAGCAACAGAGCAATTATATAAAGTTCCACAACATATTGAACTTAGTCGGATTTCAGGTGAAATACGAAATCTTATTCAAACCTATCACATTATAAAAAATCGAAAAGAGGTTTTAAAGAATGAATCTGAAGTATTGCAATCATTGCCAAAACAAAGTAAATTGTCTTTATTACCAAGAGAATAACTTTTGTAGAATTGAAACAAAAGTGGAAGAAGATTTATTTGGTTTTGATAATGCTAAAAGAAAGGAATTGATAATGTTTTTAGATGCTCAAAATATCGAAAATGTAAATATAAACAGTAAATTTTTTAAAAAAGTCAGAGAAGAATTAAAAGATTTAGTTTTATTTTTTGAAGAGTTAAAAGAAGAAAAGGAGAGTGAAAAGGATGCAGGACTTTAAGAAATTAAGAGTGTGGCAGTTGAGCCGTGAGTTTGTTTCAGACATCTACAAGATAACAGCAAACTTTCCAAACCACGAACTCCATTCAATGGTAAACCAGTTACGAAGAGCATCATACTCAATCCCTTCAAATATTGCTGAAGGCTGTGGAAAAGAAAGTCAAAAGGAGTTTAAAAGATATTTGAATATAGCACAAGGATCAATTAAAGAAGTAGAATGTTTTTTAATACTTACAAACGACTTGAACTATATCTCAGAAGAACAATTTAACGAAATAAATAAAAAGTTAGAAATAATTGGAAAAATTAATTATAATTTAATTAAAAAAATTAATAATTAAAATAATAATCAGAATAAAAAAAATAAAAAAATAAGATTTATCAATTAAATCTTATCTTATCAGTTACTTTTGCAATATAATCAGTAACATATCCTTCTTTTATCCTTATCTCTATAGCGTACTCTCTATCTTCAAAATCTGCATCACTATAACAGACACTACTAAATTTAACTTCATAAGCATTATTTGCTAATATACCATCTAAAGTATAATCAGTTTGATCTACTTCTCTACAAATCACTTCATCTCCATCTCTAATATAGATATCAAAATAAGGATCTAAAATATCTATCCCATCTCCAGAGGTTATTTTTAATTTAATAAAATTTAATGAACAATAATCACTATATGTTGTACAACGGGTATCATAATCCACTATATCTAATGTAATGTCATATCCTTTTTCAGCTTTTTCTAATAACTTAGCATATTCTGAAATAGCACTCTGTGCCCATACAATTCTTTCATCTACATCATAATCAAATTTTTCTTTAAATAACTGCTTATCATCCAAAGAATATGAATTTAATCTTGCTAATTCTATATTCAGTATAGAATTAATTTCAATTATTTTTTCAGCTATTTTTGCTAAATTACTTGAAGGAATTGTATATAATTCAGCCATAAGTGGATTTACAATTATTCTAAAATCAGTTCTATCAGAATTAAATTGAATCCATTTCTGTTCAATTAAAACATCATATTCAGAAGATAATTTAGTTATATTATTATTCATATCTGCTAATTTTAATTTTAATATATCATAATTAACTTCTGTCATATCTGAAGCAGTAGAGAATTGTAAATCAGCAATTAAAAATTGTTTGTATTCTTTAGTATCTTCTTTATTTTGTTTCACACACCTATTTTTAGCATCAACTAGCTTACATTCGTAAAAGTTAGGACAACCATCTTCAACACAATTTTTACTTAATTTAACTGGATTTGTTACTTCTTCATTAGTTAATTCTGTAGAATTTAAATTAGTATCCATTTTAGTGACATTTTGGTTGTTAAATAAAACCAAAAACACACCTATTACAACAATTGCTAGAATACCTATACCTACATATATCCATAAATTACTTTTATTTTTCGCCATATAATTTCCTCCTTAATTATTTATTAATAATTTGCACTAGAAATAAATAACTTAATTTATAACTCTTTTATTTTACACAATATACTTTCTATATTTCTATTATGCACTAAAAAGAAATGAAGTTTACCTTTACCTAATTGTTCCCACACTTTTGAAATCTTTTCTTTATACTCTGTGTCTTCATTACTTACTCTATCTTCACCTTTCCATTCTAATGATAAAATATTACCTTTAGTTGTTAATGCAACGAAATCAGGATAAAATTTATTTTTTTTATAACCTTGTAAATAGAATGGATCTTTTTTTTCTCTATTTCTTATCCAAAACTTTATATTTGGTAATGAATCTAAATCTAATCTACTAATAAAATTAAGTTCTTCTTTGTTAAGTTTATCAATTTTTTCATAATAACTTTTGTTAAATTCTTGAGGAAGTTCCTCTGTTAAAGTTATAGTTTCAGAAAATTTATCAAATTTTTCTACTTTTATTTTACTATCCATTATTAATTTATTAAATTGTTTTTCTGTATAGTCTGTTAAAATATTATTAATTACTTTATCTAATTCAGATAATAAAACATATCTATTAACTGATAAATCCTGAATGGTATACCCTTTAATTTCATCAATTGTTTTTTCTAAAAACTTAACTTTATCGTCTTTATCAATCATTGTAAATTTCAGTTTTTTATCCAGCCATAATATTAATTCTTTTTTAGATAAATTTTTGTCTTTAAAAGTTAATTTTAATATTTGTTGAGCTCCTTTTATCCATTTATCTCCTTCTTTAATGTCTAAAATTGCCCTACCATCATTATCAACATTTATAGTAAAATTAAAATTGAATTTTTGTTTATGCAATTCAAAATTATCTCCAATTAAATCTTCAAAAGTAAGCTCTTCGTTATTATAAGCCATTAATGGAACTGCAAAATCTTCCTTAACTTTTCTATCTACATCAAATTCATATTTTTGTTTTCCCCCAATAGAACTAATTAAATCGAACTTACTATAACCATTATTTTCTAATCCTTTTATAATTTGTGACGTTGCTTCATTGAAATTCTTAGCAGATGCAAACACATAACTTCTATTTAATGCTTCATTGTTTTTCTTTTTTGCATAAGGCATCCTCATTATTCTTCCTATAATCTGTTCTACAGCTATTTTTGAACCAATATTTGCAACAGAAATTAAAATGTATGCAAAGGAACAATCCCAACCTTCAGCCAAAGCATTAACTGTTATAATATACCTTATTTTACAAGAATTACTAAATAAATTAATTCCATCTAAATCATTATTTTTAGAAGTTTTTATTGCAATTTCATCTTCAGATATCTTCTTTTCTTTAATTAAAAATTCTTTTATCTTACCAACAGTTATCTTATTGTCATCTTCTTTTTCTTGTTCAGCTTGTAAAAGAACTATTGGTCTAATCTGTTCTTTTTCTTTCTTAGATATAGCCTCTAATTCTTGTCTTCTTAATATTCCTTGAGAAATTGCGTTTTGCCATTGAGTATGACTTTCTAATACTAAAGGTAACTTAACCATTTCTTCTTCTTTAAGTTCAGATGAATGTATTTCAACTAAAATATTACTCTCTGCTCTTGGTGTTGCGGTATATTCAATAACAAAACAAGGATTTAATTCTTTTAAAAATGTGATAGATAATTCTGTTTTTGTTTTGTGTCCTTCATCAATAACTATTAAAGGATTACTTAATCTAATTACATTTGCTAAAGATTTAATTACACCAGATTCATCTTTTTCTAAATAATCCAAATCACTAATATTTTCAAAATGATTTAATAAAGCTCCATTTTCTTTATATACTTTATATTTGTTTTGTAAAGTTTTTTCTTTTCTAAATGCTTCAAGACTAGAAATAATTATACAAATATTATCTTCAACATCCTCTTTTCTTATTCTTAGTGCTTCTTCATTAGAAAATATTTTTACATTATTATCAAAATAATCATCTAATATTTTTCTATGAATATCATTTCTATTTTTGAATTTATTGAGAGTTTGTGTTTTAATTGCTTCAGATGGAACAAACCACATTACAATTCCTTTTTCCATTTTTTCTCTTAAATAAATATTAAAAATAGAACTAATTGAACTACAACCTACTAATGTTTTTCCACCACCTGTAGGTATTTTTATACAAATAAAAGGAATCTCTTTACCAAAAAAATCTTCTTTATATAAATTATCTTGTATTGAAATAAATGCATGCTTTGGTCCAAATTTATTAGTTTCAGATAAATACAAATTGATTTTATCTAAAGTTTTAGTTTGATATTTTTTAAATTCCATTCAATACACCTTTATTTCATATGGTATTTGTTTAAATTTTATATTATTTTTTATTAGAATATTTTCATCAATTAAACATTTGTCAGCATAAATTATTTTTTTATTTTTATTCAAATTAATATTTCTTAAAAAATCTTTTGTTAAGACATTCTTTCCTTTATCTTTAAACAATAAATAATATTCTGTATCGTTATAATTACCAATATAATTTTTATTAATCAATTTTTTATCTAAATTTGTATTTGATTCAATAAAGTAAATATATGTTGCCAATTGTTCAAAACTACATTCTTCATCAATTTGCCCATATTCATTAAATAATGGCTTATCAAGTTCACAATATTCAAAACCAGCTTTATAATCATATTTTTGTATTGCTCTTTTAATTCTCTCGACGGTAACTTCTTTGACTACTTTATCTTCCATTTCAACTAAAATAAACTTTCTATTTCCATTGTCTTCTTTATTTAAATCTAAAACTGCGTGACCAGTAGTTCCAGAACCTGCGAAGGAGTCTAAAACAATGCCGTCTTTATATTCAGAAAATTTTAAAAGATATTTTACTAAATCTACTGGTTTTGGATTATCAAAAACCCTTTCTCCAAAAAATTCTCCGACATCAACATTTGCCCTTTTTGCCGTTCCTTTATTTCTGATTATGGAAGAGATATAAACGGGTTTTACTTCATTCACAAAAACTTTTAACCTTGGAACATTATCGCCATTTGAACCCCAATAAATTTTTTTATCTTTAATTAATCTAAGCATTTCATCTTTATCATATTTCCATTCTCTCTTCCAAACTTTTCCAGTTGGAGAAGTTAATTCAAAATATTTCTCGCTATTTTTATTTGATTTTTCTTCTCTCGTTGAAACATTACCTGAAATCCAATCTCCTCGGGGGTCATTGTCTGCATTTTCAGTTTTATTGATTATGTCGGGCAATTCTTCAATTTTTCTAAATCTTGTAGAATATTTGTCTTTATACAAGACTAAAATATATTCGTGGTCGGTTCTATACCTATGAACTATTTTCAATTTGCCCTCGTTAGAAGTTACTTTTTCCCAAATCATTAAATCTACATTTTCATTTCCAAATAATTCTTTAGAAAGTAGCATTAAATTATCTAATTCATTATCATCAATACTAATAAAGATTACACCATCTTCAGTTAATAAATCTTTTAATAATTTTAATCGCGGGTACATCATACAAAGCCATTTATCGTGTCTGCATAAATCTTCAGAATCCCTACCAACCACTTTTCCTAACCATTTCTTTATTTTAGGAGAATTTACTTTATCATTATACACCCAATTTTCATTTCCAGTATTATATGGAGGATCTATATAGATACATTTAATTTTACCCATATAATATGGCATTAAAGCTTTAAGTGCCTCTAGATTATCTCCGTGAATAATTAAATTCTGAGAATTATTACCGACAGAATGAACTTTAACCTTTTTAAGAAGCCTAAAAGGAACTTCTTTATCGTGATTAACAACAGATTCTTTCCCTATCCAGTTTAAAGTAGGCATAATTCTTTCATTCCTATAAAATTTACTATATATTATAGTATAAAAAAGATTTTAAATTGGTCACATTATCGTCATTTAAAGGTCGTCAGATTAGATATACATTTTGTGACCAAATATATTTATGAGTAAAGAATTAATTTCATTTGTTCTTGCAGGAAAAAACCGAATAAATGTTTTATTAACACTTTCAGAAAACACATTAACCCCTGCTCAAATTCTTAAAAAAGCTAATTATACATATTTAACACACATTATTAGAACCTTAAAAGAACTCAGTAAAGTAGAATTAAT
>JAQVTI010000046.1 GCA_028700115.1 Candidatus Iainarchaeum sp.
TATACAAGTAAAAATTGGGAGGATGTAAAAGTTATTACACAAAAAACACCTGTTAATAACTAAATTTAATGGTGATATTTATGGTTAAAAAAATATTAAAAAAAATAAAACTACTAAATGGATTATAATTGGAGTAATTATATTAATTTTTATAATTTTAATTTTTGGTGGGAAAGGAAAAGATTTAGATAAAGTTTCTGTATTTAAAGATAATGAATATCAAGAAGTTGTAAATAATCCCTATTTTTATCAAACAAATTTAGATACAGATGGAGATGGTTTTTCTGATTTTGTTAGTTTAGATAATAATGGGGATGGGTCTATAGATTTTGCAGCAATAGATATTCATGGAGATGAAATTTTAGATAGTTATTTTTATGATTTAGATAATTCTGGGAAATTTGAAGTTATTAAAATTGATTTTGATGGGGATACTATCTTTGATATTATTTTATATGATTTAGATGAAGATGGTCTTCCAGATTGTTGGGATTATGGGGCAGATGGAAAAATAGAAGGTTATGATACAGATGGAGATGGATATTCTGATTCTTGGGATTTTGATAATGATGGTGTTTTTGAAGATTTTGATAAAGATTTTGATGGTTTTCCAGATAATCAAAAAAATATATATGGAAAAGAATATTTTTCTTCACAAGAATATTTTTTAGATTCAAAAGAATCTATATCTTTATCAGACTCAGATTTAGAGAATTCTGAAAATTTTGAAAATAATTCTAATGAAGATTTAGAAATAGAAACCGAAAGAATGTATGGGAATTGTACATCTGAAGAATATTATCAATATACAGCTAATCATACAGAAGCATATATTGCCCTTTTATCAAATCCAGATAATTTAGATTTACAAGAAGAAGAAAGAATTACAAAAGAACTTTTAGATTCTTGTGAATATCAACCTTAGATTTTTTATAAGGTTTTTTCTTTTTTTCTTTTTTAAAAAGCTTTAAAAATGTTTTCACACAGATAATATTACTAATTGTACATAAGAAATTATATTTAATATATTCTTACTATTTTTTAAATTCATACTTTGTATGATTTCTTGAAAATATCTAACAGCGTATTTAAAAACTAAAAAAAATTAAATAGGGGTTATTTATGAATAAAAAAATAAAGTTTTTTAGCATCGCTCTCTTAGCTTTAGTTTTAGTTGGAACTGTTAGTGCTGCTTTAGTTAACTATTTATCTAATTCTGCAACTGCAGACGTTACAGTTGAATCTCCACTTGATTTAAAGTATGATAATAATACTAATATGTATACTTTAGAACCTACTAATGGTGGAAATACAATTGATTTTAATCTGTGGGTTGAAAATAGAGCCAGATGTTCCAATTAATGCAAATATTGTAACTATTATTACAGAAGACGAATCATCTCCTGATGGTAATTTTAATTGTGGTATATTTACTGCTCTTTCTGTAACTGATAATTATTTAATTGATGAAAATGGATTTTATAGTCCTACAGGAACTCCAGCTGGAAACTATAATGATATTTTATCTTTTTGTTATGAAGACGATGAAGATACATTAATAGTTAGTATGCCAGCAGTTTATGTTGCAAATCAAATTCCTTCTGCAAATTTAATTTCATTAACACTTGCAGAAAACTATGTTGGAACTTTAATTTTTGAAAGTACTGCAATGGTACAACCAAACCCAAGTTAGATTTAGAAAAGAAATTTTTTTCTTTTCTTTTTTATTATTTTTTTAAATAAAAAATAAATTATGAAAAATGATATTTATGAAGTTAAAAAATAATATTTTAATAATTATTTTATTTATAATATTTATAGGAGTGAATCTTTCTGCAAATGCAGTTGCTTCTATTGATTATAATGTTAAAACTATTAAAAATTGTGTTGATTTAAATATATCTTTAGATTCAAATTCACAAAGAATAGATTTTGAAGAATATGAATTTTTGAATTGTGATGGAAATACAGAAACTAATTTTTGGAATTGTAATTGTAATAATGAAGATTTTGATATTATTTTAAGAACAAAATTATTAACTGTAAATGATTATGTTTTTAATTTAGATTATATATATGAAAATTATAGTGGGGGAAGTTCTAATTTTGTAAGAGTTTATGGAACTTCTGAAATTGAAACAATTAAAGATTCAAACTCAGATTATATTAATTATTTAAATAATTTTTATGATTTAGAAGGTATAATGGGTGTATCTTTAAATGATTTAGTTGTAAATTTAGAAAGTGTATCTAAAGAAACTTATGATATTGGAGTTTTAGATTTTTTAGATCAAATTTCTGATAAACTAACTTCTGAACAAATAAGTTATCTAAGAGATTTAATTAGTAATGAAAATATTGAAAATCTAGTAATTAATTTAACTTATAATGTTTATAGTGTAGAACATGAAGGAAATATTGAATATTTTACTGAAATTATTGTTGAAGTTGTTTCTGGGAATAATAATTTAATTAATATTAATATTTGTCATGAGATACCTAAAGAAGTTGCAAGAGATGTAAGTGAAGTTATTTTTAAGAATACTCCTTCTGTATTAAATAATGATCCTGTTATTAAATGAAATATTGATTT
>JAQVTI010000020.1 GCA_028700115.1 Candidatus Iainarchaeum sp.
AGATCTTTTTATTTCTCTTACAGATAGTGATGAGATTAATTTAGTTGTTGGTTTAATTGCTAAAGAATATGGTGTAAAAACAGTTGCAATTTCTTTAATAAAAACAAATTATAAAAAAGAGGTTTTAAAGAATGAATCTGAAATATTGCAATCATTGCCAAAACAAAGTAAATTGTCTTTATTACCAAGAGAATAACTTTTGTAGAATTGAAACAAAAGTGGAAGAAGATTTATTTGGTTTTGATAATGCTAAAAGAAAGGAATTAATAATGTTCTTAAATATTCAAAATCAAGAAGAAGTAAATGTTAATTGTAAGTTTTTTAAAAAAGTTAGAGAAGAATTAAAAGATTTAATTTTATTTTTTGAAGAACTAAAAGAAGAAGAAGAGGAGTTGAAAAAAGATGCAGGATTTTAAACAATTACGTGTTTGGCAGTTAAGCCGTGAGTTTGTTTCAGACATCTACAAGATAACAGCAAACTTTCCAAACCACGAACTCCACTCAATGACTAATCAATTAAGAAGAGCATCTTATAGCATACCCTCAAATATTGCTGAAGGTTGTGGAAAAGAAAGTCAAAAAGAATTTAAGAGATATTTAAACATATCACAAGGGTCAATTAAAGAGATAGAGTGTTTTTTAATACTTGCAAAAGACTTAAACTATATCTCTGAAGAACAATATACAGAGATAAATGAAAAGTTAGAAATAATTGGAAAAATGATCTGGAAACTAACTACTAAAATTTAGTTCCCCATCATACTAATTAATTATCTCTCAAAATACAATTAGAATAAGTGTCTTCTATTTTTGCAGAATATGAATTATTTTGTTTATCTGTAAAAGTTACATACAAATATCCATTATCTTCATAAGATGCCATAAAAGGAGTAACCTCAGACCAATCTAATCCAATTTGGTATCCATCATATAAATCAAAATAATCAAATCGGTCACTACCTTCTAAAGAATCAGTTTTAGAATAAACTTTATCTTTTTTTATATAATCCCAATAATCTGTCATCTCTATAGAATAAGCATCTGTAACAAATGTCCCTTCTATTGGAACAATTGTTCCATCATCTGAAATAGGTTTAATATAATATATAATACCGTCATCTTCTGCATCTGAATCCCAATTCTTTGAACCCCAACAATCAATTTCTAAATGAGTTACTTTTTTTGTTAATGCAATATCAATTTCAGAAGCATCATCTGCACTTGAACCAAATTGATCTTGTGCCATAGATTCTGGAAATAATTGTGGTAATGATGGATCATATAGCGATGTAGATAATTTATTATAAGCATCTATATAAGGATTATCAGTTAAATCTGTATCTGGATTGATTTGATTATAATCATAAATATCTTTAATAGCTTTATTAGGGATATTTGTTTCGCCTAATTTTTTATTTTTATTATCTAGATATATAATATTTATTTTTTCAAAATCAGAATTAATTTCATAAGTTTTTAATCCGACTATTATACCAATTAAATTTAACATAAGTACTGATTTATAATCATCAGTAACAGTATAGTTTATTGAAAATATTTTGTCTTTTTCTGAGATTGTTACATCTGAAAAAATACCTTCACTATTAGAATCAATACTATTATTCCAGTCAATTAATGCTGATTTTATTTTTGAAGTATCTGTAGTAATAATATTTTTAATTAAATTATTATTCTCTGTGGTTTTATCAGATTCTGGTGTTGTATCCGATGTAATTATATCTCCATCATTATTTTGGTTATTATTATTAATATCAGTATTTGATTTTGGTATAAATAATACCACCCCGATTATAATAGCTATAATTACAACCCCCATAATTCCAAAAATTAACATATTATTCTTATTTTTCGACATATAATTTCCTCCGTAAATAATTTTTAATTTAATATTTTTTATTATAATTTATTTTCATAACTTTGTTTTATAATATTTAAACAATAGTCTATATCTTCAAATTTATCTAGTCTAATCTTAAGATTACCTGTTGCCCAATGCCCTACATTTGAAACATCTATTAATTTCTTATTAGGATCACTTATTTCATTCTTATTTGAATCTATATGTATCCATAATCCATTTGATTGAATAACAATTTCACAAAAATTTTTATCTATTTGATAAGCAATATAGTGCTTTAATACTTTTTCTTTAATTTTACTATCAATAGATAAAATCTTTTCTTGAATATCTTTAAATAAACTTACAACATTATTTGATTTACCAGTTAAATGATCATCAGCAGTGTACTCTTTGTAAGATATTTTAGTATGTTTTATTTTCTTTGAAGATTCTCTTGGTAAAACTACATCTTCTACAAATAATATTTTGTTATCATATAATAAGTATTTTTTTAGCTCTATATTTTCAGAAATTCTATTAACAGCATATTTATCATATTCGTTATATGATTGTGCAATTAATATCAATCTTGGAGAATCCCAAACTACTTGTATATTTTTACCTAATTTATTTTGAACTAATAATTCAAAATCTCCTTTATGATCTATTAACCAATCTAAATAAAATAATCCTTGATTAATAACATTATCTTTTTCATTTTCTTTATATTCTATAATAACAGGAGAACCATCTTCATCTAATCCTAAAGTATCAATTCTTCCACCGTGTGTAGTAGTATATTCAGTTGCTAAAAATTTAATTCCTAAAATTTCTTCCAAATTATTTTCAAAAACAGATTGTAATTCTTTTTCATTTTTAAATTTAGTAATTTTAAGTTTATTCATCTTACTTTTATTTAATTCAAATATAGCCATAACATCAACTCACTTTTTTAACAAAATTTATAAAACTATTATAATCTTTTATTTTTTCATAATTAATATTAATTGTATTAAAATGTTCTTTTGCACATTCAATCTTTATTTTTTCATAACCCTTTAAATCTAATTCATCTAAACTACCTTTAGTTTCATTTACTAAATATAATTTTTTTGAATTATTTACTTCATATATTATAGCCCAATCAGGATTATATTTTCCAACAGGAGTATCAATTACAAACCAATTTGGAAGTTTAATATATAATTTAACAGAATTATCTTTTTCTAAATTTACAACTAAATTTTCTTCAATATTAGAATCAAAAATTACATTGTCATATAAACTTCTTTCAGTAGAAATTACATCACTATTATATGATTCAATTATTTGATTAAAATTATTAACATCCCAAATTTCATTTAAAGAAATATAATTTAAATCACTTACAATCATATTAGTTAATTCTTTATTTATTATATTTGATATTTGTGTAATAAAATCTCTTGGATTTTTAAAAATATATTCTAATGGAGATTGTAATAATATTTGAATAATGGTTTTTTTAGTTAAATTAGTATCTTTAGATAATTGTTCAACTAAATTAGGAATTATATATTTTTCAAAATAATTTTCAGATGCATCTTTTGAAATAGTATAATCAACACCAGTATCTTTAAGAATAACACTTCTTTTTTGAACATTTATTTTTGTTTCAGATATAGATAATTCAGAATTAATTCTAGTGACACACTTTTTAATTAAATTATTAGTATCAATATTAACTTCGTATTTAGTTTTCTTTGCAATAGCATTCCAAAAATTATTAAATAAATCTGAATTTAATATTCCTTTTCTAATTTTTATCTTTCTTAATTCTCTTCTATTCTTTGGCTTAGGTGAATTACCAACACCATAATCGTCTTCATATTCTTTTTGAAGAGAATCTGCAAATTTATCATAATGTTCATTTGCAATAATTGTTAAACTTTCATTAAAATCTTTAATTCTGGTTCCATCTTGATTTACAGGAAGTCTTAAACCCCTACCGATTTCTTGTCTTTTTTTAATAGTAGATTGAGTTTCATTAAGAGTGCAAATATTAAAAACATTAGGATTATCCCACCCTTCCTTTAATGCTGAATGAGAAAAGATAAATTGAGTTTTAGTATCAAAAGAGATTAACTTTTCTTTATCTTTTAAAATTAAATCAATTAAGTCTTGATCTTTATTAATACTACTATCTGTTTTATATGTAGAAAAATAAGATCCTTGAACATCAATTACATTTAAACCTTTAAAGTCTTTATAATCCTCTTGTTTAATTACATTATTATACTCTTCTTCGAATGTTTTTTTAATAAATCCATCCTTATCAACATAATTTGAAACCCTATCTATAAAAAATAAAGAAAGTACTTTTATTCCTAAAGGTTTTAATTTAATTTGCTTACTAAAATGTTCTTTAATTGTTTCTCTTATTTGATATTTCATTAATTCTTTTTTATTATCCCCTAAAGACTCATTTAATTTAATAGAAACTCCATTTGAAAAACTAATTTTATCTAAACTTTTATTAATTTCAGTTATTATATATCCGTTATAATCTTCAAACTTAGTTTTTTGATATAAATTATCTCCATTTTTAACAATAAATAATTTCTTTTTATATCCTGACTTTTGTTTAGTATTTAATTCTAATTTAGCTTTTAATCCTGTCTTTTCTGCAATTATATCTAAACATTTAATATAAATTGTATTAAAGTCATTTTCTTTTACAACAGATAAGACATCTATTTTCTTAACTAAACCTAAATTATAAGCATCTATTGGATTTAACTTATAAATTAAATTATAAATATTTTTATGAGTTGCAGAATATCTTAGAGTAAATAATGGATTTAATTTCTCAAGAGATGTTTTAGATAAATCACTTTCCATATTTTGAGGTTCATCTAATATTAAAATAGGTTTTGTAGAACTAATTAAATCAATTCCTTTTTCTCCTCTTAGTTTATCTATATTTTGATTTAAGATATTAGATTCTTTATTAAATGAATCTAAAGTAATAATCATAATCTCTATATTATTATTTCTAGAAAACTGTCTTACCTTTACAATATCTTTAGAAGAATAATCATAATAATTATAAGGAATATTATCATATAATTTACTAAAATGGTTTTTAGTAATCTCTAATGATTTTAAAACTCCTTCTCTAATTGCAACAGAAGGAACAACAATTATAAATTTTTTTAAACCATATTTTTTATTTAGTTCAAAAATAGTTCTAAGATAAACATAGGTTTTACCAGTACCTGTTTCCATTTCAATAGTAAAATTAAGATTTGAATCTAATTTTTTGGATACATCTAGTTTATTTTCTATTTGGATTTGGTTTAAATTATTTAATATATCTTGATTAGTTAAATTTAATTTATTTACAATTGATCCAAATTCGCCAAAAGTTAAATCATTGTCAGATAATTTAATTTGACCTTTAAATAGATTAACTGTAGAATTAATTGCTTTTCTTTGATAATCTAAATTACTGTCAAACTTAAATTCCATTAAAACCACTATATTGTTTTCAAATTATTTTTAAATTCATTAGATTCTAAAACTTTGGATAAATTTTGTTTTAAAGAATCATCTAAAGCTGAATCTAAACAAATAAAAATATCTTCTTTTGATAAATTTAATTCTTTAATTATACTTTTATTTATCTTATTATCTAAACAAACATATAATTTACTAGAAGAATCACTAATTTGATACACTTTATTTGATAAATTATTTAATTTTTCTACATTAGAATTTAAAGAAAGTCCTTCTTTAATCAAAATTTCATATATGACATTAATATCTTTATAATTTGATATTAAAGAAGATTCAAATAATTTTAATTGAGATTTAAGATTATCTATATCTTCTAACTTATCATTCCAAACAGAATAATTAGAATTAGATAATATAAATGATTTAAATCCTAAATCTAAATCTTTTATATCTTCAGAATTATATTCAGATTTAATTTTTGTAATAACTCTTCTTATTCTTTCTTTACAAATATCTGCAATAGAAGTATATCCATCTTTATAAGAAATAGATTCTTTAGGTGTTTTTTCAGGTAATTGAACGCAAATAAATTTACGATTTCCTTTATCTAATTTATTTAAATCTAAAACTGCATGTGCGGTTGTTCCAGAACCTGCAAAAAAATCTAAAATAATATCATTGTCTTTACTTTTAGAAATAAAACACAATAATTTTTTTATAAATTTTATAGGTTTAGGATATAAAAAATATTTTTTGTCTTCAAATATATTTTTTAGATCACTATCTCCAGAAGAATTTGTTACTTCATCTATAAAATTTTTATAAGGGTGTTCTTTATTTTCAAAATAACTTCTATAGTACACTTTATAATGATCTTTAATTTTTCTAAATTCAATTAATCCTTTCTCTTTTCTATTATTATATTCGTTTTTAGATAGTGTCCAACACCAATCTTTAATATTATACTGCCCTTTTTTCCTCAGTTCATATTTTTCTTTAGAACCACCAGGATATATTTTTGTATCGTCTGGAGCTATAATTGGATAATCTGAATTAGATGAATAATTTATTCCTTGTCTTTCAAAACTAGTTAGTGCATATCTTTTACCATCTTTATCTAAATATTTATAATTTTTTATATCGGCTTTCTTTTTTAAGAAACCATTTAATTCACTAGATTTACAATAAATTAAAACATATTCTGTAATTGTAGATAAGAAAGCACTATCGTTTTTACCTCCCCCTTTTTTCCAAACTAACTGAGAAATAAAATTTTCTTCACCAAATATTTCATCCATTAAATGTCTTAAATTATGCACTTCATTATCATCAATAGATACAAAAATAACACCATCTTCTTTTAATAAATTTCTTGCAATAAATAATCGAGGATACATCATAGATAGCCAATTAGAATGGTATCTTCCTTCTGCCTTAGTATTTGTGGTTTGCTTTATTCCATCTTTTGTTTGTCCTGTTTGTTCTAAATAAGCTTTTTTGGAATCTTTAAAATCATCATTATAAACAATATCATTACCTGTATTATATGGAGGATCAATATAAATCATTTTAATTTTTCCAAAATAAGACTTATTAAGTAATTTTAATACCTCTAAATTATCTCCTTCAATAAAAATATTTTCTGTAGAATCAAAATTAATTGATCCTTCTTTATCAGGAACTAAAGTTAACTTAGAATTAGTTTGTATATTTTTAATAGATTCGGACTTACCAACCCAATTTAAAGAATATTTTTCGTTAGTTTTAGAAATATCTTCTTTAAAAATAGATTTAAATTTATCAAAATCAATTTGATTTTCAGTAAATATTTCTGGAAATAAATCTTTTAACCCTTTAATTTTATTATTTAATACGTCTTCAGATTCTTTTTTTACTTCCATTCATTCATCCCCAAAATAATATTTATTATATATAAGGACAAAAAAGAATTTAAACCCATTTGGTCAATTTATCGGTCAATTTTTAGGTCAACTCACTTCAAATATTACTTTTTTTATTATATATATTATGGACTCAAAACTAATTTCTTACATTATGCGATCTAAAAATAGACAAAGAATATTAGATTTACTAAAGGATACAGAAAAAACACCTTCTCAATTAGTTAAAGACACAAATATGTATCTAACCCATACCCATAGAACAATTAGAGAACTTAAAGATAAAGATTTAATCAAAGCAACAAATCCAGAAGATAAAATATATACATTCTATAAAGTTACACCAAAAGGTAAAAAAATAGTTAAAAAAACTAAAAAAGATATTGTATTAAAGTAAGATAAATTATGAATAAAATAGGTAATTGGATAAACAAAAATAAAATTGAAATTATTTTCTTAAGTTTAATCCTAATTTTTTACTTTATAACACAATGGTTAATTAATACTAATAATGTAAATCAAACTAATGGAGTTATAATTATTTTAATTACCACACTAATAACAATAACATATTTATTTATTGCAATTAATAGATTAGTAAAAGAATTAGCAAAACAATATACAAAAAAAGAAAAATTAAAATTTAATGGAATAATTTGGTCTATTTTAATAATACCAACTGTAAATATGATAAGTAAGTTAATCATATATAAAAATAATAATTTTACACTATATGATTCATTTGAATTTATGTTAACAATTGTTTTATCTTTAGCTGTAATTATATATCTTAGAACTAAAAAGTTAATTTAAAAATTTATTCTTTTCTTTTTCTGCTTCGTCTATCATTTTTAATATTTTTGGAATCCAATATGACAATCGAGATAATATTTACTTGCCAATCATAATTTATAATAAATATCATAAAAAAAATCTTTTGGTTTATTTACAATATATTTTCCATTTTCTAATTTACAATATTTTGACATAGCAAATAATGAAATTACTATCCCACTAATTAGTTTTATTATATTTAATATTTGTTCATCTGTATATTCCAACAACCTATCATTATAATGTACACATCTATGTCTTTCGTCGCTAAGACTCTCAAAATTAGCTCTTAATGTGTCATCAATTATATTCCATTCAATTAATGCATCCAACATAATTTTCCAATTGGTAAAGGAGCTACATCTATATATGCTTTCTTTTACTTGTAAATATTTATTTTGAGGATAATAAGATCTTAAATCTAATATTAATTTATTTAGTATTCTCTCTCCAAAAGCGCTAGCACCCAAAATACTACAATAAAAACAACCATAAATATAGGTTAATCTAATTTCAGATAAAATACCACCAATTTCTTTATCAAAAGCAATAATAGGTGGTATTGTATTTAATTTTTGACACCTAATTTTTTGTTTATCATCATAATTTGATGATTCAACAAAATTTATAAGTTTTGGTAAACTATCTAAGTAAATTAAATATTGTTTATTCATTTGTTCTCTGTGTTTGCAATTCTAATCTTTTAAGCAGTTCATCATACAATATAATTTCTATATTTTTTAAAGAACCTCTTAATATTTTAAAATCCTCTCTCATTTGATCGTTTGTTAATAAAGAACTACTTCCAATTATTAAATATCCCTTAGGAGATACAATATCAACACTAACATTTTTTTCTCTTTTTAAATCTTCTTTTAATACTGCTCTCTTAGTATTAGCATTAAACAAATATTTTTCTAATTGTACGATTGCCTTTATAGTAAAATTACTCCAATAATAATTACCTCTATCTTTTTTTTTGGATAACAATGGAGTTGTTGGTTTTTTTATTTCAAAAATATCCAAAAAATTATTAAAATCAATTAAACCAAAATCAGCTTTTCTAATACCACCTAACATTAAATTAATTTCTGGTATTGAATAAAGATATTTATAATCAATAAGATATAAATTTTGATTTAAAAATTCACCCCATTCTGATTCAGTAGTATTAGATTTTAACTTTTTGTTAAATTCTAATATAATTTTTTCAATATTTAATATATCCACTTTAATTTTTGTTTTCTTAAAATCACCAATATTTAGATTCGAACTTTCGCTTATAGCTAAATTTAAAAATTCAAATAACTTAATTATATCCTTTTTATTTAAGTCAGTGATTATTTCTTTATTTAAACTTTCTAAAATTCTATTTATTCGAGATCTGGTTGAATAAATAGGTTTACTAAAATCCTCAGAGAATAAATTATTAAAAAATAAGTCAACATATAGAGATCTTTCTCTTTTTTTTTCAGAATCTATAACTGTTAAATTAGATTTTAATTTTTTAAAATCAAAATAATTTATGTTAACATCAATACATTTTGGAAATCTAATAATTTTACTCTCACTAAATTTAGAAATTGTAAAATATCTTACATTTTTATCTTTAAATAACTTATCGAAATAATATAAAATACCTGATTTTATACCCCCTTTTTTATTAAATTCATTTGGAATTTTAATAAATCCATCCAACACAAATTTTTGAAAAAAATTATAACCCTCAAACTTAGGAAAAAAATTTATTTTTTTCTTAGTTTTATCAATTAAATAAACTAATTTTTTATCTTTATTATCTTCATCAATTACGAATATTTCTGTAGTATATAAGTCCTTATCTACTTCTTCAACTATTAATTTACCCATATAAATGTTAATGTATAAAACAATTAAAATATCTTACTATTTCTTTGTAATTCTGATCCGCTAACAATTGTCGCGATAAATAATGATTTCCACCGACCGAATTACTAACCCTGCCTTGATAATAGTCTGCTATTGACTCTGGAATTCCTAATTCTATGCACTTAGTATAGAACCATTTTCTACAGTATTTTATAGGAATTAACTTCTTTCGCTTTATTTCTG
>JAQVTI010000047.1 GCA_028700115.1 Candidatus Iainarchaeum sp.
TTGTTTCTAAAGTAACTTTACTAAAATATTCTTCAGGAGTTACATATTTTCCACCTATTTTATATTTTAGTTGTGTTGTATATTTAGGAATTAATTTTACTCCGTTTATTGCACCAGCAAGAATTAAAGAAGTTGCTATTGTAGAAATTCCTTCTGGTGTTGTAACTGCATAAACTGTACCTGCACTTAGAAGTCCTAAACTTGTTTTTAAGTTTTTTTTTGCTTCTTCTTTATCAGTAATTAGTATTTTTGCACCACTATAAACTGCTTGTGCTGGTTTAGTTGCGATATCGGTTCCTTTTTCAAGGTTTTTTAATGCGACTTTTAAGTTTTCTGCAATTTCTTTTTTATCGTTTCTTGCAAGTATTGAAAATCCACGCCTAATATTTTCTCCTGCGTTTTTAGGTGTTGTCCACGCAATATTTTTTAAATTGCTTCCAATTAGATTAGTGGTTTGTTTAATAAAAGCTGGTATACTTAGTTTTTTATTAATTTCATTATTAAGTTTTTCTTGTTTTTGTGTTGGTCTTGGTGGGTCAACAAAATTTTGTTGTTGATTTTTTTGATTTTGTTTTATTCTATTAAAAACCATATTTCTTATTGATTCATTATATGATTCTATAAATTCTTTAGTATTTTTTATTCTTTCTTGTTTTATTCTTTCTTGTTCTATTTTTTGTTGTTTTATTCTTTCTTGTTCTAATTTATTGTATAGGTCTTGTGACACATAATCTTTATAATTACCTTTAATAGTACTTGTTCCATGTTTAGATGAATGTACAGTATTATCTATTATTTCTGATCCTGTTTTTCCTGCATATTTACCTGTTGCACTATTAACTATATAGCTTACATTACCACTAGAATCAACACGTTTTGTTATGTTATAGCTTCCATTTACATATCCCATTTTTTATCACTTTTATATATGTTTATTAATGAGATTGTACTCATAATAGTAACTATAAGCATTATAATTCCTATTAGAAAAAGTGTAATTATTGTTTCTGGTATTATATATACTAATATACCTAGAATTACATTAAGAATAAGTATAATTTTAATATTATTATTTTTTTTTTTATTTTTCATTTTTTTACCTAAAAATATAAAAAATTGTTAGTTAAAAAACTAACAATACTATTTTCTAAAAAATCATTTAAAAAACATTTAGTTTTTTATCTTTTTTAGATACATTGCTGCACTTATGATTAAACCGAAAAAGGCTATCATAGCTAATATACCAACTGTAATTGGTGCCATACCTTTTTTACCTGCATTAGCTCCAGTTCCAGCTCCCACTTGTACCCAAGCATCGCCCAAGAAAGAATTTTCATCTCTCAATTCAGAGTCAACACTAGATGTGATACTTCCATGAGATACGGTTATCAGCATAAATACAACAACAAACGTTATGATCAGTACTGCAATAGAGATCATTTTATTTGTTATATCATTGATATTCATGTTTTTTTCTCCATGTTTTTTTGGTTTTAATGTTTATAAACCAATTATATTATATAACAAACAGTTTTTAAATATAACTTTTTTCTTTATAATTGTAATAACTATTAATTACATTTACCATAATTGTTTTTCTGTTTATTATTTCTTCTTGGAATTTATAATAATCTGTTTTTTTTCTGTTATTATAGTCGCCAAAATAAACAATTCTTTTTTTCCATTTTTCTATATATTTTAGATTTATTATATCAAGAATATGTATTGATATATTTATACCATAATTAACTTTATCATATAATTCATTTCTTAATTTAAAATCTATTTTTTTTTCATAGATTTTTTGATTATTTTCTATAATTATAGGTATTCCTATAATTTGTTCTTTTATACTTTGAAATTCTATATACATTTCTGTTAAATTTAATCCTAATATTTCTTTTTTATTCATTTCCATATTTTATCATTAATTATAATTATTTTTAATTTTTTGTATTAGATTTAGTAATTCTTTTTTATTTTTTAGTTTTATTTTTAATTTATTTTGGTTTTTTTTATTAATTTGATAAAATAGAATATAGTTTTTTTTTAGTATATATTTATATACATATTTATTAGAGCTTTTATTAATTTGGTAAATTATATTTTTAATTTGTTTAATCATTTTTTATCTTTATTTTTATTTTAAAGGTATTGTAAACACAAATACCTTTTTTTAAAGGTATTTATTTATTTATATTTAGTACCTTTTTTTTCGTCTTGTTCTTTTTGGTCTTAAAACCAATACTCTTGGTCTTACTTTTCTTCTTGCCATTTTATATCACTCCCTTTATTTATGTTATTTACTAAATAACTATTATATTCTTTTTCTTAGTTTAAATAATTTTCTTTCTTTATTTTCTAAATGTGTTTTTTTATCTTTTTTTAATCTACAAATTTCACATTTAGTTGAATGTTTATTATACGTTTCATATTCTTTATTACATTTTCTACAAATTTTTTTCATATTTTATTTCTTTATTAAATTTTATTCTAAATTTATTTCTTTTTTATTTACATATTTTGTTTTT
>JAQVTI010000008.1 GCA_028700115.1 Candidatus Iainarchaeum sp.
GTTCTCATAGCTTGAAATCCTCTCCAAGGAATATATATCTTATATGTTCTTCTATCTAAAACAGGCTTTTGAATAACTTCATTATTTTTAAGTCTTTTAACTGTAACTTTAGGAAGCTTTTCAAAGTTTTCATCAGATAAATTTTCTCCTGTCAAAGTTATATAAAATGAACCAGTACATTCATCTGAATCTATTTCACAATTTACAACATCTAATTTTTCTCCTGCATCTAAAAACATCTGAGCTACAATTTTATTAAATTCAGATTCATTTTGAACAGTATTTACAAAAACTCTATAACCTATAGGGGATTTTGTAAATTCTAATTTATTTAAAATAGATTCAGAAAAATAACCAGTTACATTTCTTCCAAAAAATACACTATACCCCATAGAATTTACAAACTCATCCCAGGGCATATAAATTTCTTTTCTTGTAAGAGTAGTATAATTATCAGAACTAGATTTTACTTCTTCCCATTTTGTTCTAAAACCTAAAACAAATAAATTAAATGCATCTGCTTTTGATAAATCTGCAATTGTAGAAAGATCTGAATTAGAAGATTTTGATTCTATTAAATTCAAATTAGTTTCTTCAGTTGCAACCATATTAAAAACTAAAACCAGACTCATAGATATAAGCATTAAAGAAACTAAAGCTGTAAAAAGATTAAATCCTTTTTCTGATTTTATAAAAATATTATATTTCATTTATAAAAAATATAAGAAGAAGAGCTTATAAATATTTTTATATATCAAAAATAAAAAAATAAAAAAAGTTTTTAAAAAAAATATTTTATAAATTAAAAATTAATTTTAAAAAAATTATATTTTCTAAAATTATAATTATCTAAAAATTATTTTATTCTAAAATAATCTTTTTTAAAATAAATATTAATTTGAATTTAATCCAAAGTTTACAATTGAACAATTATCAAGTCTACTATCAGAAGTTATATTTGTATCAACTGTAGGACTAATAGTTAAAATATATCTACCATGTGAATCATCTAAATTATTTTCTTCTAGAACAATTTGGTATAAAATATTTTTAGAAAAATCTACAGGTTCAATAATTGAAATTGAATTATTTAATAATACAGCACCATTAGTTCTAACATTTTTAGAACCTACTATATTCCCTATAATCCCACATCCAATACCTCTTAAAAGACCTGCACCCATAGATGTTAATCTTGATCCTCTTCTAACTGCATGATTTGTAGTATTATTTACATTTGAAATAAGTCTACTATAATCATTTGCAACATCATCTGCATAAGTATATACTCTTGTAGCTCCAGTTCCTGTAGGGGTACCTCTTTGAACAATATGTTCTAAATCTGTTAAATCTTTATTTAAATTATTTAATACATCTTTTGACTTTTTAAAATCATCTAATGTCTTTTTTTCAACATTACTTAAATGCCTTCTATGTTCTAATTTTTTAATTTCATTTTCAACAGTATCTAAATTATTTTTCAAAATAGTCTTTTCAGTTGAAATATTATTTAATAAATCATCATATTCTGATTGGGTTAATTGCTTTACAGAAGAATTTATAGAAGACCCAGCTGAACTAGCACCAGCTGAAGCTGTTAAAATGTTTACTCTATTTTCTAATTTTAAAAATAACCCATTTCTAGAATTAAATATAGATTTATAAACTTCATCTGGACCTTTTAAAGAACCAGTTACATTAACTCCTCTAAAATTATTATTTCCACCAGTTACAATTCCCACTATTTTTTTAAACTCATCTAAATCTGCAGAAGTATTAATTTTAGTATAATCAAAACTTACAGTTAAAGTTCCTGAATTTTTTAAAATTGAAGAATTTCTAATAATATTTAAAATTTCAGCATCACTATATATAGTTGAATTAATATATTTTATTTTAGAACCATTTGCAAATGAACTTATATACATTTTATTATTATGTAAATTATCAAATGTTGCTCTTAAATATTCATCTAAACTATGTGTGGTTTGTGTACAACGTATATTTGGAACTACTGGATTTACTGGATTTACTGGATTTGGGACAACAACTGTTGGAAGATCATCTAATAAAGATATGGTTTGAGAACTTGTTCCAATAGGTCTTGTTCTATTTAATCTAATTCCTGCAAAAACTCCAGAAATTACAGACATACTTTCGTCAAAAAAACCAGAAATATTCTCTGCAACTCTAAAAGAATCTCCAACAGGCAAAATATCCATAATAAATTTATCAATTGCAACATCAAGTCCTTCAGAAGTATACCCATTTAATAAAATCCCAATTGAAGGAATTCCACAAGAAAATATTCCACAATCTATTAAAATATCTTTTAAAAATTTAACTTGCCCCGCAATTGGAATTAATAATAATATACCATCTACTGCAGCAGTACATGCAGAACAAGAAGCCATACATCCAACAAAATATTTTTCTGCATTATCTGTATATTTTTGTATTCTTGCTTTTTCTTGACTACTTGTAATATCTATATCACAATCTAAAGATGCATATTCATAAAACCCAATGGCATCTGGATTATTTATATTATATTTTCTAATAACTTCACAAATATTTTCTGAATCTAGATTTGAATATGAATTTTGCCAATCTACTAAAGCATATAATTCTAATAAATTAATCTCTTTATTTTGATTATCATAATTTTCAATTAACTCAGAAGTTTTTTCTAAAACATCTAAAGGAGTAATTCCACAACTAGATAAATGAATAATTGCTTCTGTTTTTCTTAAAGATAATTCTCCTGTTGCTTTATAAATACTATTTGCAGTAACTATAATATCTTTTTCTACAAAAGCATTTATATTAGAATTTAATGGTACAAAACATATTTGTGTTTTAGAATAATTTTTATCAACAATATCTAATATGACATTTTCTAAAATATTATTATTATTATCTTTAAAATAAACATCTAAATTATTAGGACCTTTTACAGAAAGACTTACTCTTTCATCAATTCCAGAAGTTATTTCTAAATCTTGACATCTTTCAAAATTATTTATTGGGATAGTAAATTCATCTTTTTTAAATTTTAATTCTCCAGCTTCTATTAATTCTAAAACTAATAAAGATTTTCTATCTTCTGTAATACATAATTTTGCAAAATCTTCTTTTGCTAAAATTCTACTAATTATTTTTACAGAATCTGAAACAACTTTTTCAGGAAGCTTATTATTTGTAAAATTTTCATATTTATTATTTATAATTAAATTAATTTGTTCGCCTTTTATTAAATTTTGAGAATAATCATAAAAACTGATTTTTGCAAGAGCTTCTTTATTTTCTGTAATTTTATCAATTGATGATTTTAAAATATTGTTTTTTAAATTTGTTTGTGAATTAAAAATAAATCTATTATCTGTATCTTTAAAATAATTTAAAGAATCTATAACGCCTTTAGAAATTTCTTCTTCTCCAGTAAAAAGAGTAAGCCATGTTCCATAATTATATTTATTTGTAAGATCTAAATCCCATGGTATAAAATTTAAAAAATTAGAAATATTTTTAACACATTGATCTGTTTGTTTATATTCTATTAAATTTACATAAAAATAAACTCTATCTGGAAATATATGTTCATTATTTGCAGCAACAAATCCATCAACTTCAATAGTATATCTTCCACATCCTTTTATTCCATTTGTAAAAAATATTCTATTCCCAGAATTATAAAGTCCATAAACTTCTTTTGGAGTTGAGGTATATGGATTTACATCAACCATATATTTATTAAATTTATAATTTGTATTTTTTAATTCATTATATAATAAATCATCAGAAACATAATCATTTTGCATATAAAAAGTAAACTCAATAGGTTCAAGTGTAGATCCTAAATCAGAAATTGAACAAAACCCTTTAGCAGCATCAATAGTTGAACAACTTGTATTTGATAAAATATTTTGAGAATGTGCTGAAACTTGTAATATTTCTGAATATAATTCATTTATTTTTTCTAAAATTAATTTAGATACTGCAGAAGCATCACAATATCCATTTGTTGAACAATTTTTAGAAGATGAAATTATTGGGAATGTAATTAATTCTATTTTATTTGGATCTTGACATACAGAAATTTCTATTTCTTTTGTTTGTTCTATATCTTTTAAATTATCTTGATCCTCTGAATAAATATTAATTGATGTAAGAATACTTTCTGAAGAAACATACCCTCCAGATGTTGTTTGTCCAACAATTGTAACTGGCATTGATGGATTTAATTTAAAATCATTAGCATATAAATCTAATGCAAATTGAGACATTCCATTTAATGGAATTGTTTGATAACCTGAAGTAGGATATATACTAATTAAATTATTCCCAAAAGTCTCAAAATAACCAGCCCTACTTTTATCAATTCCAATAATTGTAACAGGCTCTGCACAATTATTTGTAATGGTTATATTTTTAGATCTTCTTTCTCCAATATTTAAATTATAAGAAAGCTTTTGAGGGGATATTTTTAAACAATTTGGAGATGAAATTAAAAATACAACTTTAATATAAGATACAATAGGGTCTCTTACTCCTGCAGCAGTTCCTTTTATAACAAAATACATATCATCAAAAGTAGATTTATTCATACTTACTTGAAATTTTAAATCAATTGGAACCATTTTTCCAGGTTCTAAAATTTCAATTTCTCTAGGATATTCTGTAACTGCCATATTCGATGAAACCCTTTCAGGATATTTACTAAGTTGTATATTTGATATAGGTATATTCCCTATATTTTTTATCCAAAATCTAACAGTAGTTATTGCTTGTTGTTGGGTTATTACTTGTGTCATAGGGACAGTTACTATTTGTGGGGTTACCCATAAAGAATTACTTAAATCTAATAATTCTACATTTAATTTTGTAGGAGATAAAGAATAATAATCATTATTCCATAAAATATTATAATTATATGTCTTTTTTTGAGTTCTATCTGAATTATTTTCAATAATTATATTATATAAAATTTCTTCTCCAGAAAGCACTGTAACATCTGTTAAAACAATATCAAGTTCATTATTAGAATTTGTTTTTTCTAAAATAAGTTCAGGATTAATTGTAACAGCTTTTTCACAGGAGTTATAAATTGTAAATCCAACTGTATTTTGAGAAGATCCTTTTGTATTTTTAAAAAGGCTTGAATAATATTTATTAAATCCATCTGAATAATAATTTATATTATTATTAGTTTGATAAACATCTCCATAATAAGAACTTGTTTGACCTCCTAAAGAAGAATTATAAGAACTTTCATAATTATTATTATAAAAATCTGTATAATCTGTAGAAAAATATTCATTTTGAGAATAATCATTATTTATTCCAACATAAGTATTTATTTCTTCTGGTTTAATTACTAAACAATCATCTATAACCAAACCTTTTATTATTCTAACAGGTATTAACTTTGCAACTTGCCTATTTCCTATAAGCCCATATATAGGTATTTTTGCAATTGCAGAAGTAAATTGTGAATCTTTTGAAGCAGTTGCAATAATTTCAAAATTGGTATTTGTATTTTTTAAAATAGTCACTGGTCCTCTAATATCTAAACTTAAAGAATCTGCTTGCTCTATCCATATTGGTTCTCCAAAACTTATATCTGTTACAATTGTATCAGATAAATTTTCAATAAAGAAAGACTTTATTTCACTTGATTGAGAATTCCCTAAATTTATCAAAATTTCCTTAGGGGTATTTAAAACCCCATCATCTGCGATAAGTATTTCTCTAGTATAAGGCTTATAACCATATGCAGAAACTGTAACATTTATTTTATTTACTACGAAATCAACCTTTACTTTATAAACCCCTTTTTTTCCATTAAGATTATTTCCTTGAAATGAAGATATTAATTGATTATATTCATCTTCTATTTTAATAAATGCATTTTCTATAAAATTTCCATTTGTAGAATCAAATACTTCTATTTTTATATCAGAACCATATGAAACAATATAATCTGGGGTAAATAAAACATTCATATTTCTTTTTTGGAAAATATCAAAATTTATTCTTTCGTTAATACCTTCTAAAGAATCAGAATAAATTAAAGTATCAATATAAGATATCCCAATATTTTTTGCAATAAAAAATACATAAACTTTTTTTCTAATACCTGCATCTAATGATATTGTAGGTTGTGTAATATTATATTGAGAAATTGTTTCAAGATTAATATTTGTTGGATAAGAAAAATTATTTCCAGTTGAAATAAATGAAATTATAGGTTTTGTATTTGATGTAGAAACATCAAAATTAATAGTTGTATTTTTAAAACTAAAAAATGTTGCCTCAAGAGCATATATTTCATCTTTTAATGCTATAAAATTATCTTTATCAAAATCAATTCCATCTTCAGAAATAAATTTATAAGATACACAAACTTCATCTTTACAATTTAAAGGAATATCAAAAACATCTATTTCTATATTTTTAGATTCAGCATATAAAAATTGTTTAGAAGAATTTGATTTTTTATCTAAAAGAACAGAATCAATTGGATCTCTATAATAAGAATTATCTATTTTATCCCAAACTCTATATTCAAAAATTGCTTTTAATTTAGAAGTATTTACAACATTTACTTTTATTTTAATTTGCTTTGTTCCAATATCTTGAGATTGTTTCCAATAAAGTTCAACCCATTTATTTATTTGCCCAGCTTTTCCTTCATTTAAAAAATCAACATCTTGATTTCCAGGTTCTGGTAAATAATTGTATGTTGTAGAATATCTAAAATCTGTAGAATCAGATAAAAATCCAGAAATACCATAACTCATATTTTCAGAATCAATTTCAAGATCATCTCCAGCTCTAATATGTACCCCACCTTCTTTTACATTTTTTGGGAAAAAAACATCAAAAATAAGATAATAATCTTTTCCTTCTGATAAAAAATTTACAGTTTTTCCAAAAGAATCTTTTATTTCTACAAATTCTATTATTGGATAATTCCCTTCAAGATCATTTTCTGGATTTGTAATTGTAATACTTACAAACCCATCTTCATCTAAATTTTCTAAAGAAAAAGGAATTGTTGTAATATTCCCATTTTCATCATAATAATCTGCAAAAAATTCAGAATATCCTATATTATTAAAAAATATACGACCTTGATTTAAATCATCATCAAAAAGAACAGTATTATCTTTTGTTCTAATTGTTAAATGACCATCATCTATTAAACTACCATCTTTATTTAAAATTTCTAAATCTACTAAAATATCTGCTTTATCTATTACAAATATAATTTTATTTTCTAAATAATCACTTATTGTAATATATTCAGAAATAGTTAAATCACCTACAAACACTTCAACTGCAAATTGTGAAAAGTTTTCTAAAGGAATAGATAAACTACCAGTTAAATCTACAGAATAAATTTCTGAATATGGGAGTATTAATTCATCTTGAATTTTATAAATTCTTATTTTTGCAGAACTTACAGGTAAATTTTTACTATCTACAACAAATATATTTAATAAAGAACTATTGTCTATTTTAATTTTTTCTAAAAAAATATCCTCTTGATTTTTTTCTTTTAATGAAATTTTTTTAACAGAACATAAATATGAATCTTTACATGCAGAAACAATAATATTTGAATCATTTTCTAAACCTGAAAATATAATTTTTCCAGAAAAATCAGTAATATTTGTATCTATAACATTATTATTTAAATCATAAATTGTAACTTTTGAATCTTCTAAAGGAATATATTGATCTAAATCTAATATATTTAAAGAAATTGAAGAACCCCCAACTTCTAAAATTATTGGAATAATTTTTTCTAATTCTAATATTCTATAAGAAGTTTGATTATCACTAAAATTAGTTCTATATCCTTCTTTTGAAACACTAAAATTTATTGTTTCTCCAGAATTAACTTTTATCAAAGCCTTCCCATCAATTGTTTTTGTAGTATCAATTAAATTTCCTTCAAGATTATATACATCAACAATTGCATCATTAATTAAATTCCCAGAAATATCATTTACTATAAAAATAACATCTGACTTCCCAGAAAAAGAAATATCTGAACTAATTACTAAATTTATTTCTTTTGTTTCAGAAGGATTTATAAGTTTAAAATTTCTAATTACAAAATCTTCATAATTATCTGCTTTTATTAAAATATCTGATGTTTTATTTAATGGAACATCTAAAATTATATTATAATTATCTTTTTCTAAAGAATTAAAATTTTGATTAAAATCTTGACCATTTAATTTATATGAAATTGTTGCAATTGAATTAGGAATTATTTTTTTATTATCAGAATCATATATTATTAATTTTAAAGAACCATATTCTATAATTTCATCAAAAGATATAATAATTTTATCATTTTTAGAAATTATTGTAAATTCTTTACTAAAAGATACATATCCTTCTTTTTCTGCTTTTAAGGAATAAACTTTTCCAATTTTTAATTTTTTATTTGTAATCACATCTTTATTATTTATATTCCCAGAAAAAATATTGTCTTTATCAACAGAATTAATTTTTAAATAAACATCATTTATTTCAAAATTACTATAATCATAAATATTAAATTCCAAAGATACTTTTGGAGAAAAGATACCAATTAATAAAAAAATTAAAATTAAAATAATTATTAAAAAGATACCTCCAAAAACAGCAACTGGAGGAATTCCCTTATCTTCTAACTTTTCATTAATAGAATTTAAATTAATTCCTTTTTTTGTAATCCAATCTGAAAATTTATAATAAATATTTTCAACATAGTTAAATAATTTTGAAAAAAAATTTTGTTTCTCACTCATATTTTTCGTCTCATTTTTTTTAGTTTAAAAATTTTATATTAATTACAATATATATTCTTTATTTATATATAATATATATAAAATATATAAAGATATCTATAATATATTAATTCTATAAAGTTATTTAAATATATTTTATTTTAAAAAAAAAGAAAAAAAGAAAAATTATTTTTTAAATAACTCTTTTATACCTTTATCAAATACAATTACATAAAAAAACACATAGATTAATTAAAAATAAAACTAATTGAAACTATAAATATTTCTATTAAAGATATTAATTTTTGAATACATCTAAAATATACTCTTTTTAAACATTTTGAAATGAAATATAAATACATTATAATAATTAAAAGGAGGAAATGAATATGATTAAACTTCAAAAAATTGGAGCTTATGCATTTCTACTTGGTATTTTAATTTCAATAATTTTTGGATTAATTAGTTCTCTTACAAATGCTTCATGGGTTCAAATTGTTCTAATTGTTTTAGGATTAGTTGTTGGATTATTAAATATTGAAGATAGAAACATAAGTTTATTTTTAATTGCAACAATTGCTTTTATTGCAACTTCAACATCTCTAAACTCTCTTCCAATAATAGGAAGTATCTTTAGAAATGTTTTAGTTAACATGATACATTTTATAGCACCAGCTGCATTAATTGTTTCAATCGTAGCAATAATTAGAGTTGCAAACAACAAATAGTTTTTATTTTAAAAAAAACTATTTTTCTTTTTCTTTTTTAAAATTAATATTAATTAATTGATTAACAGAATAAATCTTTGTTGCATTTTTAATTTTAACAACAGGTATATTAATTTCTCTTAAAAATATAAAAATATGAGATAAAAAAGATCCTTTTTCTACAATAATACCATTTACTTTTGATAAATAAGGTAAGATATTTAAATTTAATTCTTCAATAACTAAAACTTTATTATTTAAATTTACTTTATCTAAATCTTCTAAATTATTAAATAAAACACATTTTCCAAAAATATTTCCTTTTACTAAAAATTCCATAATTATCAACTACAAATATTTTATTTTTAAAAAATTAAACGTACTATTCACCATACGTTCAATAGAACCTTTATCAACTTGTTTAAAATCATAATTAGTAAAATCTTTCTTATTATCAATAATTTTAATATTTAAATCTTCTTTTAACCCTAAATTTTTCAAAATATTTATAATAGCATATTTAATTTTATCATTATTTGAATTAAATTTTTTTAATTCATTTATTTTAGGAAGAATACCTAAATATAAATATTCAGAAAATATTCCAGAATCTAAAAGGTGCCCTGTTATAAAAAATTTTGGAGATTCAATTATTTTTAAACAAATAATAAAAGAATAATCTTCAAATAAATATTCTTTATAAAAATAATTATTCTTTACAAAAAAATTAGAACATAATCCTCTAAAGATAGGCGATTCAATATTTAAATTAAATTCAGCGAATAATTTAAATTTTTTATAATCTTGTAAATTCATTTTTTTAAATTTAGATAAATTATATTTTTTATCATAATTTAATTCAAAATTATATTCCAAAGTAGGATCTTTTCTTTTTTTAATTAAAGTATCTAAAACTAAATTATAAATATTTTTAGGAGTATCTAAAGGTCTATATCATCTCCAGACCAATCATCACAATTAGTACTATAAATTCCAAAAAAACATTTATCATTTTTTATTTTTTTATTTATATATAAAACAATCTAAAAATAAAAATAGGCAGAAAAGAAGAAGGAAAAAATCCTTCTAATTTTTTTGTAAAATTTTTTAAAAAAGGGGTTTTTTAAAAAATATATTTGTTTAGTGTAAAAAGGCAGAAAAAAGGAAAGCTTAAGGAAAAAAGATATAAAAGTTAAAAGGGGTTTTTTTAAGGGGTTAAAAAAATTATCTAACAATAAAGTATACCTTTCTTCCAGCTTGAACCTTTTTTAAGTATTTATCTTTGACTAGTTTATTTAGTCTCTGTGAAGCAGCGTTTGAAGCTTTATAATTAAAAGCTAACTGAACCATGCTTGCATCCACTTTTCCTTTCTCTCTAATAAAAGAGATTATCTTGTCATCAACTTCTGGTAAAATATTAATTTCATCAGAATTATTTTCTTTGTCTTGCTTGTTTTTTAGAAGAAACTGTAATTTGTCATATTTTTCTTGCATATCTTCTAAAATCTTATTTGTTTTTTTTCTCTCTTCTAATAGTTGATGCATGATAACAGAAAGAATCAATGGATCATTAAACTTCTCTTGGATTTGAATAATAGCATCCAAACCCAGCTCTTTACTCTTATCTTTTAAAAGAAGATCTAAGACTTCTTTTTTTGTAGTATCATTTTGTATCATAATATATCATGATAGTGTCATGAAAGGTTTAAAAGAGGTTCGTTTTAATTTTCCAAAAGAAATAGGGTTTTTGGTTTTGTTTCCAAACTAAAATTTTATAGGAAAATATACTTGGTTTTTTCCTAAAAATATATAATATATTATATATAATACATACAATTTATAAATCTTCCTTTAAAATATCCTAGATTCTCTTCTAAATAGCCTAAACCCATAAAATTTAGTTCTCTCAAATATACTTCTAGTAATTGAATCTATTTCATCAGGTTTTAATCTAGATCTTAAATCTGCTTCAATTAAACAAGAAGGATAAACATATTTAGGATTAAATGCAGAAACAGAAGAAATGTTTGAAGCAATAAAATCTGTATATTCTTTTAAAGATAAACCAAATTCCTTAAAATAAATAAATTCTAATCTCAAAGGATAATCATCTTCTGAAAGCTTAAGATACATTACATATAAATTATCTGCAAATTCTTTAGGATAATCTTTTAGAATTGGATGTTCTTTATAACTATCTGTATATTTTATAACACAGGTTCTTTGGTTTTTCTTAAGTAGAGAAAAAACAAAAAAAGAATCATAAATTTCAGAAATATTATGTTTATTTAAAATTTTATTTTCTATAAATTTATAAAACAAATTAGCTCTGCTATCTTCAATACATCCTACAAGAAAAACGTTTTTATTTTTTGATAAATTATATAGATTATAAAATTTATCTAACAAATCATTATAACTTTTAAAAAGCTTAGAACCTTCTGTTGGTCTAGATATATATTGAGGGATAATTGAACCATCTAAAAGCATAAACTTAATTTCTTCATTTTCTATAATTTTAGAAGATAAAGAAACTTCTTTTTCTAATCTTAAAATAGAAGTATTCCACATCACTTCTTCTAGTTCAAGAGAAGAAGTTGTAAGATATGGTTTTGCTAAGTTATATGAATTTGGATAATATATTGTTTTTTCTAGTTTAGAATCTTTATATCTAAAAACAGCTCCTGCTTCTTTAATAATTGTAATATTTGCAAAATTAAATTGTTTGTTTACAAACCCAGAATCAGTTCCTGCAAATGAGAAGTTTTGATTTTTATTTACATCTATATTTTCAATAATGTTTTCTTCAAGATTATAAATATTTCTTTCTTTTGTAAAATCTGTTTTTTTTATATTTGAAACAATAGCGTTATTTTTTTCATAGCTAGAAACCATTTTTTTAATAATCTCGTCCAAATTATCCTGCATTATAATCACTTATCTAAATCTAAACCAAGATTTTTTAATAATTGTTCATGAGTTATATAATTTCCTTTTTTAAAATTTTCTCTAGCTTCTTTTAGTTCCTTATAAACATCAATTTTTTCTAAATAATTATTATCTTTACCCATAAAAATCACATTTGTTCAAGTTTATTTATTCTATCTTGAATAGGTGGATGTGTTGCAAATAAATTAGATATATTCTTACCTCTAAAAGGACTTGAAATATATAAATGAGCAGTTCCTTTTGTTGCACTTTTTACTGGTTGACTAAATCCGCTTATCTTTCTTAAAGCATCTGCTAGACCTTTTGGGTTTCTTGTAATTTTTGCACCAGAGGCATCTGCTAAATATTCTCTTTTTCTAGAAATTGTCATCTGTATCATTGCAGCAACAATTGGTGAAAGAATAATAAAAAAGATAGCAACTATTAATAAAATAATATTACCATTTCCTTTTGAATCTCTACTTCCAGAAGCTCCTCCAAAAATTAAACTTCTTAAGGCAATATCTGAAATAATAGAAATTAAACCAAACAAAACAGTTACAATTGTCATAACCTTAATATCTCTGTTTTTTATATGTGAAAGTTCATGTGCTAAAACACCTTCAAGCTCTTCTCTATTTAATATTTCTAATATACCAGAAGTTACAGCAATTGAAGAATGCTCTGGATCTCTTCCTGTTGCAAATGCATTTGGTGAAGGATCATTTATTATATATATTTTAGGTTTGGAAAGTCCAGAAGCCATAGCAAGACCTTCAACTGTATTATCTAAAAATCTATGTTTAGGAAATTTATCTGGTTCAATTGGTTTTGCTTTTGAAGTTGCAAGAACAATTTTATCTCCTGAATAATAACTAACAAGTCCATAAACTATTGCAAAAATTCCTGCAATTATTAAAATCCCAAATCCAGTTTCTGCAAATATAAAATGCAGAGCTACTCCAATTAATCCAATGAATACAAAAAATGCAAAAAATAATAAAAATGTTTTAAAATTATTTCTTCTGATTTCAGCATAAAAAGATTTATCATAATTCATAGATATTCACATTATAATATATAATATAGAAAAAGAAACAAAGAATATAAAAATAGATTTATTTAATTAAAAATAAAAAAGAAAAAAAGAAAAAGGAGATTTTTTTGTTTTAAAAAAATCTAACTATACATGTGAAATTATATTTATATAAATTGAATCTGAAGCTGAATCAATTTGTCCAACAGAATTTTCAAAAACTACAGATCTAAAAATATGACATTCACCTAATCCACCACAATCAGAAGCAGCTATAACTATATTACCACAACTATCACTTACAATTGAATTATTTACCATCCATTTACAACTGTTAGTAGAAACCCCATTATTAGGATTAATTGTAGATTGTAAATCAATAGAATAATTATTTTCTAAAAAATCAGATCCAGTACTAGGAGAAGTAATATTTACAGTTCCAAGAGGTGTTGGATAATTTTGAGAATTACTCCAAACTAAACAATCACAACCAGAATCATATTCTAAAGTAGCACCATCTGTAGGATAATCCCCATCTCTATTATAAACAGCTAATTTTTGAACAGAAACAGCACCGTCTTGAATTTTATTTATATTTACAGCATTATCTTGAATTTTATTTGCATCTATAACACCATTTCTTAATTTATCAATTGTAATTGCACCATCATCAATTTGATCTGTATAAACTGCATCATTATCAATCTTATCTCTAGTTATTTGTTCATCAGCAATCATACTAGTAACAATACCATTATCTTTTACAGAAATTTGATTTATACAAGGTATACTACCACACATTTGAACAATATCAATTCCTTGACCTGCATCTAAAGCTATATCCCCAGATCCACTTGCTTGATCAACACATGCTAAATATAAAGAGTTATCTTCATTATTTTTTAAAACACCTAAAACTTGTCCATCAGAACAATCTAAATATTCTGTTTCTAAATCATATAAACCAATTGTATTATTTATAATTTGATTAGAACCTACAGAATTTGTAGTAAGATTACCATTATTAATAACTCTACCATCAACCTTATCAGCAACTAATTCTACTGACCCACTATCATCATAATTTGGGTTTGGAAGAATTAAAGTTATATCAACTAAAATACTTGAATTTTCAGTATTAAAAATTTTAACATATAATGATATAGTTTCACCGTTACCAGTAACATCATCAGTAATAGGACCTATATAAAAACCATTAGTTAAAATATTACTAACCTCTTGAGAACTTAAACTATTATTTGTAGAACCATTATAAGAATATAATGAGTCATTATTTATTTTATAAGCTATATCAAGTCCATTAGAAACAGAACTTTCAAAAACATAATCACCAGTTACTTTCATTGTTACAGGAACATCAAATGCAAATAGATTTCCTGTAAAAAATAAACTTAAAAATAAAAAGCTAAACGCTATTATTAAATTTTTTTTCACTAAATCACCTTTTTCTTAAATTTTATAAAAATTATTCTTATTAAAATTATTTTTAATAAAATTATTAATTTTATTTTTTTAAAATAATTTTGTTAATAAATTTATTTATATTATAAAATATAATAAATATAATTATATATATTATAAAAATATTTATAAAGGTTTCACACATAATATTTCTTAATAATTTTTAAAAAATTACATTAAATAAATTAAATGTGAAATAAAAATGGATGAATTAAATAAAATAAAAATTAAAAATGGAAGAATTGTTACTTCAGATAGTAATAAAAAATTTAAAAAATTAAATATGATTTTAATAATATCTATAGTTATAATAATAATATTAATTACAGCTATATATATTATAAAAGTAAATAAAATTGATGTAGATACACTTTGTGGAAATGGAACTTGTGATATACAAGCAGGAGAAAACAACATAAATTGCCCTTCTGATTGTAAAATAGATACTACAAATAATAACACAAATAACAATCCACAAGATACAACAAACACAAATGATCAAAACTTAGAACAAACAACTTGTGGAAATGGAACTTGTGATAATAAAGAAACTCCTATGAATTGTCCAGAAGATTGTATTGTCCCAACAAAACCTACTTGTGGGGATGGAATCTGTAATGGAGAAGAAAATTGTGCTTCTTGTGAAACTGATTGTGGAGCTTGCCAAGAAGAAGAACAAACAACTTGTGGAGACGGAATTTGTAACGGAGAAGAAAATTGTTCAACTTGTGAAACTGATTGTGGAGCTTGCCAAGAAAAAGAACAAACAACTTGTGGAGACGGAATCTGTAACGGAGAAGAAACATGTTCATCTTGTGAAACAGATTGTGGAGCTTGTGGAAATTTAGCTCCTAAAATTGGAAACACTTGTGGAATTTGTTTAGAAGCATCAACTTCTATACTTTAAAATAGTTTTTTTAAAAACTATTTTTTTCTTTTTCTTTTTTTATATAAAATCTAATAAACTTTTTTGATTAATCTCAGAAATAGGTTTTGCAACAATTCCTAGTTCATTATTTATATTTCTTGCAAATTCTTTTGAAAAACCATGCATTGTATAAACTATTTTAGGATTTACTTTATCTACAAAGTCAATTAAAGATTTATAATCACTATGATCAGATATATGAACTAATCTAGATCCTCTTGAAAAATTCCAACCAGTCATAATATAAGATGAAACAGGTTTTCTTAATTGTAATCTTAATGAATTTAAAAAATCTTTATTTATTAAAGATAAAGGCATAATTAAAATATTTGAAAAATAAATATTATGATCTAATAATTTATATTTTAGATTTTTACCATACTTATTATAAATTTCAGAAAATTTAAAAGTTGTAGAATCAACTAAAGGCACAACTCCTAAATATTGATTTATAAAAGAAATAATTTCTTGGTTTTTTCCTAAGGAATAACCTCCTAAAACAATAAATTTCCCATCATCTAAATCTTTCTTAATATCATTTGATAAGGTATAATATAAACTTCCTCTTTCTTTAAAATCAAAAATCTTTTTTCCAAAAGTACTTTCAATAAATAAAATATCTGAATAAACTGGTTTTGCAGATTTAGATGTTAATGAAGGATTTGAATTAAAATCAGAAGTATACAAAATAGATTTATTTTCAATATCAAACTTAAACATACAACTTCCTAGAATATGCCCAGAATCTAAGGGTGTTAATTTAATATTTTTAGTTAAATCTATTTGTTTATTTATTTCTAAATCTCTGAAATAGAATTTAGGATTAGGCAAAATACTAATTAAAAGTTCTTGAGTTTCTTTAGTTGTATAAGTTGTTTTTGAAAGATTACAAAAATGATCTGTATGCGCATGTGAAACTAATGCAATTGAGTTATTAATTGAATTTCTAGTAGGGTCTATACATATATTTAAGCCTTCATCTTCAATTATTAAAAAATTAGAATATTTAAATTGCATTTTAATCTATCTATTTATTTATAAAAGTCTTTATAAATATTTATATTTATAAATATATATTAAAAACAAAATAATGGGGATATAGGGTAGTCCGGTTAGCCTAACAGGCTCCAGATATTTTTTTAAATTTTTTTAAAAAAAATTTGGAACGCAAGATTATTTTTAAAAAAAATAAAATGATTGAAAAATTACAGGTCTGCTAAATTTAAATAATTTAGAAAATAGGAGAGACCTGTTGACCTGGGTTCGAATCCCAGTGTCCCCATATTCTTATTTTAAAATAAAAAAAATTAAATAATATAAATTATTTAAAAAAAATAAAAAAAATTAGAAAGAAACTTTAATATTTTTCTTTTCTAATTCAGGTGCTTCAAAAAATTCTTTTGCATCAAAATTAAACATGTTTGCAATAATATTTGATGGAAACATCTCAATCTTATTATTAAAAATCATTACAGAATCATTATAAAATTGTCTTGCAAAAGCAATTTTATTTTCAATACCAGAAAGTTCTTCTTGAAGCATTAAAAAATTTTGACTTGCTTTTAAATCAGGATAATTCTCAAAAGCAACTTTTAATTGACCTAAAGCATTTGTAAGTTCATTATTTGCTTTTACTTTTAATGCTTGATCTTTTGCATTCATTGCTTGTGATCTAAGTTCTGTAATTTTTTGAAAAGTTGAAGCTTCATGTTTCATATAACCTTTTACAGTCTCTATAAGATTTGGTAATAAATCATATCTTTTCTTTAACTGAACATCTATTTGACTCCAAGCATTCTTTACTCTATTTCTTAGTCTTATTAGCCCATTATATACAGTTAAAATAATTATTAAAAATAAACCAATTAAAACTAATAAAACAATTAACCAAATAGCCATATTATTGACCTCCAAAAATTTATAAAATTAAATACATATATTAAAATATAATAGAAAGAAAAAGATTAAAAAGGATTGTATTATTTAATTAAAAAAATTAAATAATAAATGATCTTTTTACAATACAATCTATTGGACAATTTAAAGGATTCTCTCCAAGATCATAATCACAAGTTCCATTTCCACATAAATAATTTGAATTAACTATTGAAATTGTATCATTTATTTTTATTTGATTATATGCTGATAAATCATTTACAAAAAAAATAACTGTAAATAAAAAAATACCCACAAATATATATACTAATAATCTATTTTGTTTCATAATATTCACCGTTTGCCATTTTTTAAAAAAGTATATTTAAGTTAAATTTTTTATTAAAAAAAAGTATTTTTTAAAAAATTTATTAGGATAGATATAAAGATACAATTTATTTATATAAAGATGTATTTATTTTTCTAAAAATAAAAATAATAAAAATTAGATTAATGAATTCATTATAAATTAGAATAAATTAATCTAAACATAAAATAAAAAAAGAAAATTATTTATTTTTAGAAACTTCTTTTTCTTTTTTAGAAACTAAAATCTTAGTTTTTATAATTGAATCAGGATTTAAACTCATAGATCCAATTTTTTCAGAAACTAAAAACTCAGCAAACTCTGGATAATCAGAAGGGGCTTGCCCACATATTCCAATATATTTACCCTTAGCTCTTGCAACTTCTATAACATAAGAAATTAATTCTTTTACAGCTTTATTTCTTTCATCATAAATACTTGTTAAAAGTTCTGAATTTCTATCAAGTCCTAAAGTTAATTGTGTAAGATCATTAGAACCTATACTAAATCCATCAAAAATGTCCAAGAAGTCATGTGCTAAAATCACATTTGAAGGAACTTCACACATCCCTATAACTTTAAGACCTAGTTTTCCTTTCTCAAGTCCATTCTTTTTCATTTCTTCTAAAACTTTTTTAGCTTCAGTTGTAGTTCTACAAAAAGGAACCATAACTTCTAAGTTAATAAGACCCATTTGTTCTCTAACTCTTTTAATTGCTTCACATTCAAGTTTAAAACCTTCTTTATAGTTACCCATATAATATCTAGAAGATCCTCTCCAACCAATCATAGGATTTGCTTCAATAGGCTCATATTCTCTTCCACCAATTAAATTCGCATATTCATCTGATTTAAAATCAGAAAGTCTTAAAATAACAGGTTTAGGATAGAATGCAGATGCAATTCTTGCAATTCCTTGTGAAAGCTTATCAACAAAATATTCTTGTTTATCTTTATATCCAACAGTTAATTGATCTATTTCTTTTTTAATAGACTTATCTTTAATTTTTGAATAATTTATTAAAGCTAAAGGATGTATTTTAATCCATGAATTTATAATAAACTCTTCTCTTGCAAGACCAACTCCATCATTTGGTAAAAAAGAATATTCAAATGCTTTTTCTGGATTTCCTATATTTAACATAATATGTGTTTTTGTTTCTGGAAGTTTAGAAATATTTGTTATATCTATTTTATATTTTAATTTCCCAGAATAAATATATCCAAAATCTCCAGAAGAACAATCCATTGTAATTTGAGAATTATGTTTTAAGTCTTTAGTTGCAGTCTTTGTTCCAACTATACAAGGTATACCTAATTCTCTTGCAATTATTGCAGCATGACAGGTCCTTCCACCTTTATTTGTAATAATTCCAGAAGCAATTTTCATAATAGGTTCCCAATCAGGATCAGTCATTTCAGTAACTAAAATATTTCCTTTTTTAAAAGATTCAATTTCATTTGCATCTTTTATAACATCTGCTTTTGCAGAAGCTATCTTTTGACCTACACTAATTCCTTCTAAAATAGGTTTTTTATTTTTCTCTAATAAAACATAATTTTCTAAAATAGATTTGTTCTTTTGAGATTGAACAGTTTCTGGTCTTGCTTGAACAATATATAATTTATTTGTTTTTCCATCTAAAGCCCATTCCATATCCATTGGTTTATGATAACCTGCTTTTAAAGAATAATGCTTTTCAATAATACAAGCCCATTTTGCAAGTTGTAAAATTTGTTCTTCTGTAATACAATACATATTTCTATGATTTAAATCAACTGAAATATTTTTAACAGGAGATTTAGACCCTTCTTTATTATATATCATCTTTATTGATTTTTGCCCAAGTTTCTTTGAAATAATAGGTTTACATCCTTTTTTATCTAATGTCTTTTTAAAAACTAAAAATTCATCTGGATTAACTGCTCCTTGAACAACATTTTCTCCAAGTCCATATGCAGCATTAATTAAAACAACATCTTTAAATCCAGTTTCAGTGTCTAAAGAAAACATTACCCCTGATGCACCTAAATCACTTCTAACCATTTTTTGAACAGTAATTGATAAAGCTATTTTAAAATGATCAAAATGTTTATCTTCTCTATAAGAAATTGCTCTATTTGTAAATAAAGATGCAAAACATTTCTTACAAGCATCAATTAATTCTTCTGGACCTTTTATATTCAAATAAGTTTCCTGTTGTCCAGCAAAAGACGCATCAGGTAAATCCTCAGCAGTAGCTGATGATCTTACAGCAACATCTAATTCTTTTACTTTTTCTTTTTTTGAAAGTTTATAATATGCTTCAATTATCTCTTTTTTTAAATCTTCAGGAAATTCTAAATATCTAATTAATTTTCTTACAGCTTCTCCTTTTTTTGCAAGATCAGACAAATTATGAGTATTTAGTCCTTTTAATATTTTTTTAATTTCTTTATGTGCCCCAGATTGCTCTAATAAATATCTATAAGCATAAGCTGTAACTGAAAAACCATTTGGAACATTTACATTTTTTTGTGTAAGATTTTTATACATCTCACCTAAAGAAGCATTTTTTCCTCCAACTAAAGGTACATCTTCAATTCCTGTTTCTTCAAACCATAAAATTAATTTTTCTTCTCTTTTAACCATAATTTCATCTCCATTTTAAATATAAAAATCATTCAAAATATTTTTTAAAATAATTATATCTCTTAATATCTTTATTTTTTTTATAATAAATTGCACCAGTTGGACAAAAGTTATAACACCTAGTACACATTACACATTTATTTGAAAATCTTAATTCTTTTTTTTGTTTTTTAAGTACAATATTTTTAGTAGGACAAACTTTTTCACAAAGCCCACATTGTATGCATTTTATATTATCATATGACCATTTAAATTTTTTTAAGAAAAAATTTGTAAAAAAATAATTTATTAAAGAAAACACATTTCTTTTTAAAAAAACAGTTTTTGGATAAACTAAATTATTTTCAAAAATTGAATTAAAATCTTTTAAAACATTTTCTTTATTTTTATCTAAAACTTCATTTATATTAGTAACACTTTTTATATTATCACTAAAAATCGCATCAGAATTTGAAGGCATCTTATAATCAAAACCACAAACTAAATCAAAATTTTTATTTCCTAAAATATTTTTAAAAGTTTGAAAAGATCTACCAAAATTACCTGCATGTGTTAAAACAATAAAGCATTTTTTCTTATCAACAACAGCTAATTTTTTTATAAAATCTATAACATAAAAAGGAATATCAAAAGCATAAACTGGAGTTGCAAAAACTACAAAATCATATTTTGATAAAGATGGAACAGTTTTCATTTCTTCAATTCTTTTTAAATCTAGATTAATTTCTTTTTTCTTAAATAAATTACAATACTCTATAGAAATAAACTCTGTATTTCCAGTTCCAGAAAAAGAAAATAAAATTCCTTTTTTTAAATCTTTTAAATCTACCATTAAAATCACATAAAATCAAAGATTTTTTAAAATATATTTATATATATTACAATATACTATTTAAAGATTTCTAATTTAGAAAATAAAACATAACTTTTATGGTCAAAAGCCCTGTTTATAAAAATATAAAAATAAAAAACACTTTATTTATATAAAAATAGGTCTATTATTATATAAATAAAAATAATTATTTTAAAAAAGATAACAAATGAACTCTAGAAAAATATACTTTAGACATTCTGATTTTAGAAAGGAACAAAAAGAAATTATTATAGATATTTTAGAAAGTTTAGATAATTCCCAAAATATAATCTTTCATGCTCCAACAGGAACTGGAAAAACAGATGCATCTTTAGCTGCTGCAATAACATATGCAGTTGAAAATAATAAAAAAATACTTTTTCTAACTCCTAAAATTTCACAACACAAACTAGCTTTAGAAGTAATTAAAGATTTAAATGAAAAATATCCAGATTTAAATTTAAAAGCAATAGATTTTGTAGGAAAAAGAAATCTATGTATTGATCCAGGAATAAGTGAAGTTACATCTGGATTTTATGAAGTTTGTAAAAATGCAACTGAAAAAAGACAATGCCCATTCTATGAAAACATAAAACCTAAAAAAAAGCATGAAAAAGAAATAATGGAGCATCTTCTAATTAAAAAATTAAGAGATATAGATGTAATTGATAATAAAGAAATTAAAAAAATTGCACAAGAATTCAAAGATCTATCAAGAAAACCAAAACCAGTTTGTGCATATGAACTTGCAAAAATTTTTGCAAAATATGCAAACATAATAATTGCAGATTATTACCATGTTTTTTCTAAAAAAATTGCAAACAATTTACTTCCAGAAATAGGAATTGATCTAAAAGAAACAATTCTAATTATAGATGAAGCTCATAATCTAGAAGATAGAGTTTTAAACTTACTTTCAAGATCTCTTAATTTTAATATGATATCAAGAGCTATAAAAGAAGCAAATGACATAAAGGCTTATGGTATTAAAAAGTTTTGTGAAGATTTACTTTATAATTTTGAAAAACTTTCTGAAACTAAACTTAAAAAAGATAAATTTACAACAATTTATGAAGAATTTATCTTAAAAGAAGATTTAATCTCAAAAGGTTATATTGATAATATTACTGAAATTATTGCTGAAATGCAAGAAAAAGGAATAGAATATTTAGAGAAAAAAAATGAATCTAAATCTTCTCTTATAACTGTTTCTTTATTTTTAGAAGACTGGATAATAAATATGGAAAGCCATATTAGATTTATAAAAAAAGATAATGAAAATATAAATATAAAATATAATGCATTAGATGCATCTTTAATAACAAAAGATATATTTAATCAAACTTTTTCATCTATTATAATGTCTGCTACTTTAAAACCATTAGAAATGTATAGAGATATTTTTGGATTAGATTTTACAACAAATATAAAAGAATATAATTCTCCATTTTCTAAAGAAAATAAATTAGATTTAGTTGTTAATGATGTTACAACAAAATTTACTCAAAGAACAGGAGACGAATATAAAAAAATTGCAGATTATATAACAAAAATAAATTCAAAAACTCCAGGAAATTCAATTATTTTTTTCCCAAGTTTTGAAATGCTAAAAGATATAAAAAAACTTATAAAAATAAATAAACCAAGCTTTATACAAGAAGAAAATATGACTCAAGAAGATTTTGATTTAATGATAGAAGATTTTAAAAAAGAAGCAAGAAAGTTTGGATCAGTTTTATATGCTGTTATGGGTGGAAAAGCTTCTGAAGGAATTCATCTTCCTGGAAATTTGTTAATTTCTGCAATTATTGTTGGGATACCTTTATCTAAAATGGAACTATATACTAAAGCAAAAATTGATTATTATGAAAAAAAATTTAAAAAAGGATGGCAATATGCATATATACAACCAGCTATTCAAAAAGCAATACAAAGTGCTGGAAGAGTAATAAGAAGTGAAAATGATAAAGGGGTTATTATATATTTAGATAATAGATATACATGGCCAAATTATAAAAAAAATATGCCTAAAGAAATAAATCTTAAAATATCTAAAAATCCAGAAAAAGATATAGAATATTTCTTTAGATAATTATTTTATTATAAAACACATTCTTTTTAAACCTTTATTGTTATATAATATATTAGTGGACACTAATTTTTAATATTTAATAAAAATTAATAATTTATAAATAATAAAATTAAATTTAGAGAAGTGATTAAAAATGGAAATACCAAAAGAAATTAAAGGATATTGTAAAAAATGTAAAAAACATACATTATTAAAATTAAAAGCATATAAACCTAGAAAAGCAAGAGCAAATTCAAAAGGAACCAGAAAAAATATTGAAAAGCATAAATCTGGTTATGGTGGAAAAGCAAAATTAATTGCAACTGTTAAAAAACAAAATAAAAAACCAGTTTTTATGGCAGAATGTAGTGAATGTAAAGGAAAACAATATTTTGTAATCCCTAAAAAAATGAAAAAAGTTGAATTTAAAGGACAACATTAATTTCCTTTATTTTTTTATTTATAAATTCTAATTTTTAAAAAAGAAAAACCTTTATAAACTAATTTTATAAATATATTTATTATGATAAAAATAGATAAATATTATAAATTTATAGGAGCTACTTTTGGAATTGCATATTTTATAGGAATGATATTTGCTTTATTTTATATTTATAAAGGAATAGAAATTACAAATACAATTAATTTCATAAATAATTTGGCTTTAAGTGGAAAAACATATTTTAGTAATATTTTCAAAACACAAATAAATAATACAATACAATTAATGATTATACCTTTTAGTTATTTAATATATTCTGTAAAAATTGGATTTTCACATATATCTTTATTAACATCTTCTTTTTTAGGACAAATTAAATTATTAGTAGAATTAATCCCACAAATTTTTTATTTTATAGCATATATTATATATTCAACAATTGGACTTAAAATAATTTTATTTATTATAAAAATAATTACAAATAAATTTTTAAAAAATAAAAAAATAAAATATATTTATTTATACAAAACAGATATAAAAATAGCATATATTGGTTTTATTGCAATAATAATAGGTACAATAATTCAAACACACCTATCTAAAATTTTATTTATATTTTTAATTAATTTAAAATCTATGGTTTATATATTTATAATAATAGTATATATATTTTTAATATTTATATGCTTATTTACAATTTATAAAATAATTAAAAATATTTTAGAAAATAATATTTAAGTGATAAAAATGAGTTTAGATTTTTCAAAAAATATAATTGTTGGAAGAAAAGAAAGTCATATTGAAAAATATGGAGAAAAAGCAACAGGGTATATTGGAAAAGTTGTAGTTTCTGGGGGAGAAGATCCTGTTTTAGGAAAAAAAATATTAATGGATTTATCTAGATCACACGTAGCAATTATATGTGGAAAACGTGGTGGAGGGAAATGCCTTCATGAAGATACATTAATAACTTTAGATGATGGAAGAGAAATAAAAATTAAAGAATTAGAAAAAAATAAAAATAAAGTTCTTTCAATAAATAAAAATTTAAATATAATTTCTAATAAAAAAGATGAATTTTTTAAAAGAAATGTAAAAAGTATGCTTAATGTAAAATTAAGAAGTGGAAAAGAACTAAAATTAACAAAAGAACATCCTTTATTTACAATTAATGGATGGGAACCTATTAATAAATTAAAGAAAGGATCTAGAATAGCAACACCTAGAATAATTAATAATTTTGGAAATAAAAAAATTACTTTAGAAGAAATAAAACTAATTGCATATTTATTATCAGAAGGTAATTTATCTAATAATTTAGTATTATTTAATAATACTGATAAAAAAATAATAGATGATTTTAAAAAAAGTATAAAAAAATTTGATAAAAATTTACTTATAAAAAAACATAGTGACTTTGATTTCAGAGTAATTAAATCAAAAAAAAGTAAAGAAAAAAGTAGTATTAGAAAATATTTAGATAAAATTAAAATTTACGGAAAATTAGCTCATGAAAAAGAAATTCCTTCACAAATATTTCAATTATCTAAAAAAGATTTAAGCTTATTTCTAAATAGAATGTTTAGTTGTAATGGATGCATATGCTATGATATAAATAAGAAAGCATGGAGTATAAATTATTCTACATCATCTAAAAAAATGTCATTTCAAATACAAAGTTTACTTTTAAAATTTGGAATATTATCAAAAATTAGAACTAAAAAAATAAAAAAAAGACTTAATTATGAAATAGTCATATTAAAACAAGATAATTATAAATATATTAAAGAAATTAATTTTTTTGGAAATAAAAAAGAAAAATCAAAAAATATAAAAATTAAAAAAAATAATAACCTAAATATAGATACAATTCCTAAAGAATTATGGAATACATATAAGATTAAAAACTTTACAAAAATAGGAAAACAATTTGGATATAAAGTACCTAAATCTTTTAGAACTTGTGTAAATTATTCTCCTTCAAGACAAGAACTTAACAAAATTGCAGATATTGAAAAAAATAAAAATTTAAAAAATTTAGCAAATTCAGATATATTCTGGGATGAAATAATAAATATTAAAGAAATTAAAGGAAATTTTACTGTTTATGATATAACTGTTCCAGAAACACATAATTTTATTGCAAATAATATTATAGTACACAATAGCTACACTATGTCTGTAATTATGGAAGAATTTGCAAAACAACCATTTGAAATAAAAGAAAGACTTTCTGCAATTATAATAGATACTGTTGGAATTTTTTGGACTATGAAATATGAAAATAAAGAACTCCCACAAGACTTATTAGATAAATGGGATTTAAAAGCAAAAGGAATTGAAATTAGAAATATGATTCCTTTTGGGAAAAAAAATTTTTATGAAAAAAAAGAAATACCTTTTGACCAACCTTTTTCAATTAAGACATCTCAAGTAGACTTAGAAGATTGGCTTGCTTTATTTAGGCTTACTTGGAAAGACCAAGAAAGTTCTCTTCTATCAAGATCAATTGAAGAGATTAGAAAAAAAGTAGGAAACTTATATGATATTGATGACATTATAACAATTTCTCAGAAAGATACAGAAACTACAAAAGAAACAAAAGATTCTTTAATTGGTAGATTAAAAGTTGCAAAATCATGGGGGCTATTCTCAAAACAAGGAACAAGTATGAAAGATTTTGCAAGAGCAGGAACAATTACAACAATTGATGTTTCTACCTATAAACAAGCAATTGGAATGGAATCAATCCAAGAATTAATAGTTGGTCTTTTAGGAAAAAGATTATATGAAGAAAGAATGCTTTATAGAAAAGAAGAAGAAAAAAATTTACTAATAGGTAAAAAAAAAGAAAGTGAAATGCCAATTGTTTGGATGATGATTGATGAAGCACATATGTTTATGCCTCAAGACAGACCAAGTATGGCACTAGATGTATTATTACAATGGATTAGAGTTGGAAGACAACCTGGACTTTCTTTACTTCTTGCAACCCAAAGACCAAACAAATTACACTCTGAAGCAATATCTCAATGTGATTTCTTTTTAAGTATGAGAATGACTGCTCAAGAAGATATACAAGCAGTTTCTGCAATTAGACCAAGTTATTTAAAAATTCCAATGGATAAATATTACGCACAAATGCCAAAAACACAAGGTTTTGCAATCTTAGTAGATGATAATTCTGAAAAAGTTATGATGCTTAAAATAAGACCTAGAATAACATGGGATGGAGGAAAAACTGCTAATGTTTTTTCTGATTAGCTTTTTTTCTTTTTTTATAATTAGAATGAATTTCAGAAATTAATTTTTCTACAATTTGTTTTTCTGAAGATTTAATATCTTCAATTAGTTTATTTAATTTATTATTTTTATTATTTCTATTATTTTTATGCTTTTTTCTATATTGCTTCAATAACTTTTTTTCCTCAGAAGATAAATAAAAGAAAAAATATTTTAAAGAATAAAAAACTGGTCTTTGAAATAAAATTTTTTTATAAATATTTATTTTATTAAGATTAGGGTCTTCTATTCTTCTTGCAAAAAAGTATGCAATTAATCTAAAAAATGCAGATATAATTAAAACTAAAATTAATGCATTTTTTTCATTAATACTAATTTTTTCAAAAAGACTAATTAAAAAAGAACCAAACAAGGTTCCTAAAAAAACAGCAGTAGATTGAACAATTGTAAAATATGCAGAATGATCCATTAAGTCTTCTTTTATATTTCTATAAAGATAATTTATAATAGATAAATTAAAACCAGATAAAACAACCCCACTAAAAAATGAAGTTAAAATTAAAACCCAATAATAATTATAAAACAAAGCAGGAAGCAAAACAAATAAAGGTACAAACAAAGAACATGCTCTAAATATTTTTACATTTCCATATTTATCATTAATATAACCCCAATAAAATAAACTTAAAATACCTCCAAGAATATAAAATATTTTCCACCAAATATAATGAGAATAATTCATTTTTAAAGAAGTTAAATAAAAATAAGGTAAATAATAACTACCAATATAAAATCCAAAATAAAAAATTACTACAAAAATAAGATATTTTAAAAAGACTTTATCTTTAAAAATTTCTTTTTTAACAAAAGCTAAATCTCTTTTTGGAAAATTATCTAGTTCTTCTTTAAATTCTTTTTTTGTTTGTATTTGACTAATCTTATTTAAATATCTTCCAGATATAAATCTAGAAAATCCAGCAAACATAAAAATTAAAGTAAATCCAATAAATGCTTCTGAATAACTTTCTAAAACATTTAATAAATATCCAGAAAAAATTAAAGGAATAAATGCAAAAAGTTCAATAATTAAATTTTTTCTTGCAAAAAGAGAGCCTATTCTCTCAACTGGAAAAACTCTTCTAATCCAATCCATATATACTGGATGAACAACAATACCTAAAGTGTGAATTATTATATAAAATAAGATAGAAAGCCAAATTGTAACTTGATTATTAAAATAAATATATAAAACAGATAATGGAAGCCATAAAAAAGCTTGAAGTGTTACAAAAAAAACAACAGCTTGTTTTTTTGAATCAAAATGTCTTAAAACCTGATAAGATAAAAGTGAAAAAAATGAACCTATAAAAATTGGAAGTGAACTTAAAAGCCCAACTTGAAAAGAATTTGCTCCTAAAGATATTACAAAAGGAACTAAAAAAGTTAGAGCAATTGAATTCATAAAAGACCAAAAAATAGAATCTTTTAAAGAATATTTAAAGTCTTTTCTAATTTGTCTTTCTGTATTTTTAAAAGTCATAAGTATTCACAAATATTTTTTATAAAATATAAATACAAGAATAAGTTTATAAAGAAAACATATTTTATAAAAATGCTCGAAGGGGGATTCGAACCCCCGTTATCAGAGTGAGAGTCTGATGTGATTACCGAGCTACACTATCCGAGCAAAAAAATAAAAAGAAAAAAACCTATTTAACAAACTCAATTGCAATAGGATATTTATATTTTTCTGAATTACTTGCTTTTACACAACCAATTATTAAAAACACAATATTAGCAATACCTATTAAAAATAAAAGTAAAGCACCAATTAATACTATTAATAAAAATATAGAAACTATTACTGCAATAGTAACTGTTATTTGAAAATTTAATGCTGTTTTTGCATGTTCTCTTGCAAATTTATTTTTTTTATCAATTACTAAATAAATAATTAAAGGAGCAACAAAACCAGTAAATATTGCAAGTAAATGAGAAAGCATTGCCATATTTTTTTCATCAGAACTAACCATAATTTTCCCTCCATTTTATAAATTATAAAAATGCCTCGAGCCAGAGTCGGACTGGCGGTCTCCAGATTATGAGTCTGGCGCTTTAACCACTAAGCTACCGAGGCAATAAATACAAATTTATTAAAAAAAGATTAAACTCTCACAATTTATATATATCTTTGAAACATTTTATTTATATAGCTTTCTCTATATCTTTAAAAAATAAAAACTACCTAGTTTTTGTTATAATTTTATCTTGTTTTTCATCATAAATAAAAACTGTTTCAGCAAGACCTATAAACAAACCAGTCTCTAAAACTCCTGGTATATTTCTTACAGAAGATTCAAAATCTTCTAAAGATATATTATGATCTAAAGTTAGTCTTGCTAGATAATGACCAATTTCGGTTTTTATAAAATCCCCATCTAAATCTTTAACAACTCTTGCAAGTCCATAACTTTGCAAATTTAAAACAGTTCTCTGCCAAGCAAAAGTACTTATTTCTAAATAGATATCAGTATCTAAATTTTCAACTAAATCTTTTGTAGAAACAACAACTAAATTTAAAGCAGATTGAGCAATCATTTTATCTCTTATAAAAGAAAAAGTATCTTTTTTAATAAAATTAAAAAAAGAATCTACATGATCTACAAACTCAATTGCAAGATCAATCTCTTTATCATTTAAAGAAATCATATCTTGAGATAAATCATGTAAAATTTTTGCTTGTCTTGAAGAAGTAGGTACAAAATATACTTTTAAATCTAAATTTTTTACTTTTTCAACAATATATTCTAAAAATATTTTTTCTTTCTCAAAACCACCAACTGCTATAATATTATTATTTTTTATAAGTTTTACAAAATTAATTGCAATTAGTTCTAAATTCATAATTATCTTCTTATTTTAATATATTTAAATAAAAATAATATATACTATAATATTTAAAAAAACATGTATTTTGTTAAAAGAAAGAGTTTATATTATATTTGCACATAAGATATATTAGGCAATGATGATATTGAACACCTGCTGATTTCATGATGATAGATGGGCGGGCTGAGCCTTTAGAAATTATTTTAAAAAAATTATTTTTTAGATTCGATTCTAGAAATTCTATTATTTAAAATTTCTATTTTAGACTTTAAAACATCTAATTTTGCATCAGTTGAATTAAAAGGTAAAATTTTTTTTTCAAATTTTAAAACCCTATTTAAAATAATATTACCTATAAAAAAAGAAATTATTAAAATAAATAAAATAAGAACTAAAACATCCATAAAAATCACAATTTTAAAAAATTATACAATTTTAAAAACTCCTTTTCTTTTTTCAATAACAAGACAATCTTCTTTTAAAATTTCAATTAATATTTTAGAAATATCTTCAGAAATATTTAAATTAGAAATAACTTTTTCAATCCCAAATTCATTTTCAAAATTAGTTTTTAAAAAAAGGTCTTTAAGATCATTATATAAATCTACAGAAATAATATAATAATTAGAATCAAAAGATTTTAAACCAATTATTTCATTGTTCTGAATTTGATTTTTATATTTATCTAAAAATATATTTACATCTTTTTGATTTTTAATAATTAAATAATTATTTTCTTTAAATTTATTTAAAATATCAACATCTAAATAATTATTTGAAATATTATTATCTAAAATATTTAATTTATCAAAATCAATTTTATATATTCCTTTTTTATATTTATCAGATAATTTAAAAACATTAATTTCTTTATTTTTAAGCATTTCTTTAAAAACTTTTAAATCTTTAAAATTTAAAAATTTCTCAAAACTGCCTTCAACTTTATCTTTTGAGGTTATATTTTTATCATTTAATAAATCAAATATTTTTTTTTTAATTGATTTATCTTCAAAAGAATCATTTTCTAAAATATCAGATTTTTTATAAGATTCTTTTTTAGAAAAATTATTATAAGTAGAATTATCTAAAATAACATCATTTGATAAACCATCTAAATTATTATCTAAAGAAACAATTGCTAAAACTTCTTTTGAAATTGGTTTTAAAACTAATTTTTTATTTATAAAATTAGAAAGTAAAAAACAATCATTTCCTTCTGGATTTAAAAAATAAATATTATCTTTTTTTATAATTTTCATAAATTATCAACAAACTCATTAATTTCTTCAAAAGAAACACTACAACCTCTAAATTTAAAAGCATAAAGACTAGCTTTAATATTTTCTTTATTTAAATATAAATCTTTTAAGAGTTTCTTTTTATATGCAAAAGCTAAAAGATCAACTGACCTAATTGCATTTACATTCCCAATAAGTTCTTTAAATTTAATATATTTATTTTCATCAAAAGAAATTTTATTAGTATTATTTTTTCTTTTTAAAATTTTTAATAAACCATGAGGTTGTTCAATTAACATTCTTGTTGTTCTTTCATCAACTGCTAAATAATTTGCATTTGTTAACCCTAAAAGAGCTAAACATTCTGCCTCTCCAAGTTGTATTATTTTTAAAGGTCTATTATTTATATAAAACATATTATTTGTTAATTCTAATATTTTTTTTGTAACTTCATCTAATTCTTTACTACCTTTAAAAATGTTAAAAACATTAAAATTAATTTTTTCTTCAATTCTAATTCCACTAAGCTTAAACCTCATAATTTTTTTAGCTCTTAATACAGATTCATCTAAAACACTATTTGTAATTATAAATTCTCCAAGCTCTTTTTTTAAATCTTCAAAAAGACCTAAAAAACAAGTTTCAGAAAAAGTTATTAAAACCCCAGAATCAAATACTATCTTCATATATTATCATTTTTTGACATAACCTCTAAAAGATGAACTCTTTGACTAATATTTTTAAAAGATTCATCCTCATCAGGCATTTTAGTTATACCAATATAATTCATAAGTTCTTCTTTAGATACAGAAAACAAACTTGCAGCTTGATTTGCAGAAAGCCCATAAGCATAAGCAGTTGATGCAAGTTTAATTCTAGCATCATCTAAAATACGCGAAATATATCTTCCAAGTTCTTTATCTGATTTTTCGATAATTAATTGAATATTTTTAATTACATTATTAAATTTGGAAAGATCTAATTCATTAAAAACATTTATAGAAATATCTAAATTTTGTAAAATCTCAAATTCATATTCTTTCCATGAATCACTATTTATAAAATGCTTTTTAGAAATAATTTTTCTAAGAGCATAAATAATTACACAAATTTCCGAAAGATCTTTATTGTCATTATTAATTGAGATTTCTAAAACAATAGATTCTAAATCATGTAAAGCTTGTGAATTTTTTTGTTTTATAAAATCAATTATTTTAGAAATTATTTCAATATATTTTAATTGATCTATATTTGTCATATATTATCTAAATTTATAAAATTATAGATATAATTATAAAACAAAAGTTATTTATATTCTATTAATTATATATATTATAAAATATATTATAAAATATATTATAAAATATAAAAAATAAAATTAAAAAACCTTTGGGAAAATATGAGTTTATATAAAGATAATTTTTCAATAAATTTAAGTAAAAAAACAAAAATAAGTTTATTAATAATTATAATTTCAATAATACTAATTATATTAACAACAATATTTATAATAAATATAGATATCAATATATTTAAATCAAACCCTATAAATGGGAAATTTAAAACAAATCCTTTAATTTTATCAAAATCTAATAATTCTATATTAGAAATAAATATAAAAAATAATCAAGAAAAAGATGTAAATAATACACAAATAGAAATTAAAAATATAGAAAAAGGATTTAATATATTTTGTGATAACTCAGAAGAAGGATTTGAAAATATAATAAATATTGAAAAAATATCTAAAAATAATAAAAGAACATTATATTGTGATATTAGAGTTATTGATAAAAATATTTTAGAAGGAACCTACAGTTTTGATATAAAATATTATATAAATAATGAAAAATATAATAAAAGAATAAACTTAGAAATAAAAAAGTGAAAATAAATGTTTGATATATTTTTTAAAGGATTTAATTATTTTAAAAAAAAATTAAATTTATTATATGCCTTAATTATTTTTATTATAATAAATATAATTATATATAATCTTATAAATCCAGCAATTTTAAAATTAAATGAAATACAAAAATTATATTTTGAAAAACCAATATATATAATTACATATATTTTTTCAAACTATTTTTTAGAAACAATATTTTATATAATAATTTTATTTATTATAAGTTATTTAATATTACTTATTACAAATCTTTTTGCAAGCTATAAATCAGAAAAAAAAATAATAAATGTCTTAAAAAATACATTTAATTTTACAATTATTTTTTATTTTATTAATATTGCATTTTTTCTATTATTAATTTTATTTTCAAGTTACTTTAACATAATTACATTTATCTTAATAATATTATTAAGTATTATAAATTATATTACAATTACAACAATTTTATTAGGGCTAATAATAAATGGATTAGAAAAACAAACAATTGCAGAAAGCTTAGAAAAAGCATGGCAATTTATAAAAAATAGATTTTGGTTAATAATTGTTTTCTATATATTTTTAATAATTTTTATAGGATTATTTATAATATTAATTGATTGGATATTAATATTAATATTTGGATTTGAAGAAATTATAAATTTAATTTTTAATAATATAATTGTAATAATAATAGGACTTTATGTACTTAACTCTATTATAGAATTTGTAAAAAAATATAAATAATTTAAACCCATAAAAGAATTTTTAAAAGAGGATCATCCTTTTGGGTTTCTTTTTTTTGATAATATTTTTTTGCATGACAAACTAAAAGAGCATGGAATTCTTGAAAAAATGAAATCTTTTCTTTATTATTCAAATTAAAATAAGTTCTATTAAATATATTAGATATACTTTCATAAGATAACTCTAAATCATTAATAATTCCTAAATTAAATAAAATTCTTCTAGTATATGCATCAACTATAAAAAATGGTTTATTAAAAGCATACAAAAGCATAGAATCAGCAGTTTCTGGGCCAATACCTTTTATATCTAATAATTTATCTCTATTTATATTTTTAATTTTAGTAGATCTATAAAATTTAGTAAAATTTAAAATATATTCTGATTTCTGATTATAATAACCAGCAGGTTTAATAATTTCAGCTAATTTTTCTAAATTTATATTCATAATTTTTTTTGAATTTAACAATTTATTAGAATCAAGTGCTAATATACCTAAAAATGCATTATTCCAAGAAGTATTTTGAGCAAGAATACATCCTATACAAATTTCATAAATTTGTTTTTTTTTTTTTGGAAAAGCATAATCATGAGGATGATAATAATTACCAGTCTTTTTATAAACTGAAATCAAAGGCCACCAACCTTGATAACCATATTCCATTATTAAAAAATTATAAATTTTAATTATTTTTTTTGAGCTCATAAAAATTATTCCTAAAAAAAAATTTAAAAAAATTAAAAAGAAATAATATCTTTATTTACATATATTATTTCTTTAATTGAATGTGTATTTTTAATATCTTTTTCAATTATTTTATATTTTTCAAAAAGATTAATTTTTTCAATAGAATCTTTTAGAGAAAGATTATTTTCTTTTTTAAATTTCCAAATAGAATTATTTAAATTTTCAATATCTTCTAATTTTAAAATAGAATTAAATTGCTCATATTTTGGAAATTTAAAAGAATGTATATCTTTTTCAAATAAAACTTCTAATATTCTGTTTGTTGTAAATGGAATAATTGGATAAAATAAATATAACAATTTTTCAAGAGCATATCTTAATGTATCAATTGCACCATTTTGTTCTTCTTTAGAATATTTTTCATTTTCATTATAAGCTCTATTTTTTACAAGCTCAAGATAATGTGAAGAAAAAGTAGTCCATAAAAAACTTTTAATTTTTTTAATAGCCATATGAAAATCATATTTATTATATAAACTATCAACTTCTGTTATTAATAAATTAATTTCTTTTTTAATTAATAAATCAAGATCAGTAAACTTACTTTCAATTCCTTCTGCTTTTTTAAACAAAGAAACAAATTTAGATACATTCCATAATTTATTTATAGTTTTTTGTTCTGCTTTTATAGACTCTAATGAACATTTAAAATCTTTTTGATCTAAATTACCTTCAGAAACTGCCCAAAGTCTAAAACTTTCTGCTCCAAAATTATCTAAAATTTCTGGAGGGTCTATATAATTTCCTAAAGATTTAGACATTTTAAATCCTTTATCATCTAAAATATGCTGATGGATATATGCATTATCAAATATTCTTTTACCAGTAACTAAATATGCTTTTAAAAGAGTATAATAAAGCCAAGTTCTAACAATCTCTTTTCCTTGAGGTCTTAGAGAACAAACTGGATGTTTTTTAAAAAAATCAGTTCCATATCCTAAAATATATAAAGGAGAATTTGATGAATCAAACCAAGTATCTAAAACTCTTTTATCTCCAATAAATTCAGTGCATCCACATTTTGGACATTTATCAATTGGAGCTTTATCAATCCATGGTTTTTGGTATTTTGTAGAATCACCTAAAATAACTTCTCCACAATCTTTACAATACCATAAAGGAACTTCAGTTGCATAAAATCTCTTTCTAGAAATTGGCCAATCAGTAGAAACCACTTCAAGCCAATCGTCTAAGATTTTTTTAGTTTGTGGATTTGTAAAATTAATATCTTCTGATAACTTTTTAATATCTTCAATATAATCTAATTGTTTTAAATAAAATTCTTTTTGTGAAATAAACTCAACTTCATGTTTTGATCTTTCACAAATAGGAACTTTATGAACTATACTTTTTTGTTCTGTTAATAAATCTGAAGCTTTTAAATCTTCAATAATTTTTTCTCTTGCTTCTTTTATCTTTAAGCCTTCATACTTTTGTGCATTTGAATTCATTCTACCAGTAATATCTATAGAAATTATTGGTTTTATACCTTGTTCTCTAAAAAATCTAATATCTGAATAATCTCCTGCAGAACACATCATAACAAGTCCTGTTCCTTTATCTTGTTTTGCTTGAGGATGTGCTTTAATAGGAACTTTAATATTAAAAATAGGAGTAATTGCAGTTTTTCCTTCAAGATGCTTATATCTATCATCTTCAGGATTAAAAATAACCATACCTATACTAGGAATTAATTCAGGTCTAGTTGTTGCAATTGGAATTTTTTCTCCAGTCTCTTTAACTTCAAATAAGATTGTATTAAAATATGATTCAATTTCTTTATATTCAATCTCAGAATCTGCAATTGTTGTCTTACATCCAGGACAATAGTTTGCAACTTTTTCATCTTCATAAATTAAACCTTTTTTATATAGGTCTAAAAAAGTTTTTTGAGTTAATTTCCTATATTTATAAGAATCTGTTTCATAAACAGAACCAATATTTTCATTAATTTCATATTCATTAAAACTAACACCAATTTTTCTAAAAGATTCTTGTGTTTTTCCAGAATATTCTTCTAGAAGTTTTTTACAATTAAAAACATATTCTTCTCTTGGTGTTTTTAAAATAGACATTTTAAATTTCTTTTCAGCTGCCATTTCAATTGGTAAACCATTTCTATCAAGTCCTAAAGGAAAAATTATATTAAATCCTTTAGATCTCTTATATCTAGCAATCATATCCATAATAGCATAAGTTGTAGCTTGCCCAATATGTATTGGTCTATTTAGATATGGAGGAGGGGTATCTATTGAAAAAACAGGTTTTTCTTCAGATTCTATAAATCTAAATTTTTTATTTTCAATTTCTTTTTGTATAATTTCTTTTTCTAAATCTTTGTTCCATTTTTCTAATGTTTTCATAAATAATCTTGTTTTATTTTATATAATATAATATATAATGAAAATGTTTAAATATAGTATATTTACATAAAATTAAAAGTATATTACAAAAACTGTCCAATAAATAATGCAAATTAAAAATATATTACAAATACTATACAATAAATAATATAAATTAAAAATATATTACAAATACTATACAATAAATAATATAAATTAAAAATATATTACAAATACTATACAATAAATAATATAAAT
>JAQVTI010000009.1 GCA_028700115.1 Candidatus Iainarchaeum sp.
TACTTTTTAAGAAAAAATGGATTTCAAGAGAAAATTCATTTTTTTATTATAATGAATTAGATAAATTAAATTTTAAATATTTATATTTAAAAAAATATAATTATAAAAGGAAATATTCAATAAAAGAAATTGATAATATTTTAAAGTCTACTAATATTGTCAAAAATTATTCTTTAAAAGATTATAATTTAATTTTATCAAATTTAGGTTCGACTTTTTTTATAACTCAGGATCCTTATATATTAATTTCAAGTAAATGTGTTAATTTTATTGAAAAAATTATTTGATATCATCCGTTTTTAAAGGTATTTAGGTATAATTTATATATGGCTAGACCTAAAAAACTTGAGAAAAACAAGAAGATTTTTGTTCCAATAACCTTGGATAAAAATATATATTTTTACTTAAAAAAACAAGATATTAAGATATCCACCTACATTAACCAAATGCTCAAAGTCGCTTTAAATAAAGAATCTAGAGAAAATGACAATTTTTATGACCCTAACCTTTCAACCTTGGTAAGGTTGAGGTCGCGGGTTCGACTCCCGCCAGAAGCTTAATTTTTAAATTAAAGTTAGGGTAACATCATTAAATTATTTTGTTACTCCAAAAGTTAGGGTAACATTTTATAAACTGTTTGTTACCCTAAATATATATGCCATTAATTAAAAAAAAAGTTAAAAATAAAGAATATTATTATTTTAGCTTAAGTTTCCGTGTTTTAAACAAAACAAAAAATTTTCGTAAATATATTGGAGCAAATAAACCAAATCCCACAGAACTAAATACTATTGAAGATAATTTTTGTGATGAAATCATAAAAAAATATTTGCATGATAAATTTGAATCAAAATATTTAACAAAAAAACAATTAATTCAAATTATTTTATTTAACGAAACATATTTTAAAAAGTATAATTCTTTATCTCCTACAAAAAGAAGTAAATATGATGTTGATAAAACAGTATTATTTACTTTAACAACATTAACCACAGAAGAAGTAGATGTTGATATTAAAGATGTGTTAGGTGCTGTAAATAAAAAAGAAAAAGATTTAAACTTAAGAGAACAAATATGTAAAAATATGCTATCTGCTTTAGAATATATAAAAAACAAAGAAAATCTTAATTTGAATTATATTAGACAAATTCATAAAATTACAATGGCTGATTTTGAAACAAAAAAACCTGGTTTTTTCAGAGATAAGCAAGTTTATATATATTTGAAACATACAAAAGATATATTAAATGCTGAAATTAAATATAGACCTCCGGAATATGACTTGATTGTAAAAAAGTTAAAAAAAATAATAGATTGGTATAATAATACAGAAATTAATCCTTTAGAAAAAGCAGTAATTATTCACTTTGAAGTATATAAAATACATCCATTCTTAGATGGTAACAAAAGAGTGTGTAGGTTATTATTTAATAAAGCATTATTGGATAATGGTTTTCCGTTAATTAATATTTCTGATAAAAAAAATCAATATTTTGATGCATTAGTTAATTCTGTAGAAAAAGATGATCCAACTTACCTTGTAAAATTTACACATGAAAAATATCTTAAAGAAATTTTAGATTTTTTAAAATCATAATATTATTAATGAGAACTTTTCACTTTTGGTTGAGCTGGTTTCGGTCAGCTCGTACCCAATAGCTCGGTTGACGCGCAATGGTTTTGATAATTTAAATTCCTGCCAGAAGTTTTGTGCACAAAAAAAAGTAATTTGTGCATTTGAAAGACACATTTAAAAACTTATTCTTTCATATATATAATATGGAAAAACAATATTTAGAACAGATAGTCTTAGATCAAAAAGAAAGGTTATCTAAATTAAAACAAGGATACCTAAGAGATAAACTTTATAATATAGCTGATATAATTAACCACAAAATAAATATAGTTGTAACTGGTCATAGAAGAAGTGGTAAATCAACATTTTTATTACAATGGATGAATAAATATTATAATTCTAATTTCTACTATTTAGATTTTTCAGATGAACGATTAGTTGATTTTAAAACTACTGATTTTCAATTATTATATGAGATATTTTTAGAACATTTTGGAGAAAAGGATATTTTTTATTTTGATGAATTGCAAGGAAAAAAATATGATTGGAATAAATTTGTAAATAGATTATATTCAGAAGGTAAAAGATTTTTTATTACAGGATCTAATGCAGATTTATTAAGTAAAGAAATATCTACTTATTTAACTGGTAGACATTTTGATATAATGTTATTTCCTTTTTCTTTTAAAGAATATTTGGGGTATAATAATTTTAATAAAAATTATAAATCAACTACTGGTAAAGTAGAAGTAATAAAATATTTTAATAATTATATTAAACAAGGTGGTTTTCCAGAAGTTATAGTTTATAAAAATATAGATATATTGGATAATATTTATCAAGATGTAATAAATAATGATATTTTAACAAGATATAATATAAAAGAAGAAGTTGAATTTAAAAAAATGAGTTTGTTTTTAATATCTAATTTTTCAAGAGAGTTTTCATATACTTCTTTAAAAAATAATTTTAATTTAGGTAGCACTCATACAGCTAAAAAATATGTTTCTTATTTAATAAACTCATATTTATTATTTGAATTACCAAAATATGATTATTCTTTAAAAAAACAAGAAACTTATGCTAAAAAAATATACGCAATAGATACTGGACTTATAAATAAGATTGCTTTTGGTTTTTCTGAAAATATAGGTAGACTGTATGAAAATTTAGTATTTATTGAACTAAAAAGAAGAAATAAAAACATTTATTTTTGGAAAGATAAACTTGATCATGAAGTTGATTTTATGACTGTAGAAAAAAATAAAGTAATTTCTTTAATTCAAGTAACTTATGATCTAAGTAATTTAAAGACTAAAGAAAGAGAAATAAAAGGTTTGCTTTCTGGGTTAGATGAATTTAAATTAAAATCAGGAATAATTATAACTAAAGATTTAGAAAAAGAAGAAAAAATAGATGGAAAAATAATAAAATATATACCTTTATGGAAATGGTTGTTAGAATAATTATGGACTATAATAAAGTATATAAAAATTATATAAAAAAATCAAATGATTTTACTTATATATTTGATAAAACATATTTAAAAGAATTTGAAAATTTAAAAAATAAAAATATTTTAGATATTGGTTGTGGAGAAGGTAGATTTGCTTTTACTTGTTCTAAAAAAGGTGTTAAAATAGATGCTATAGATGTTAGTTCTAAATTAATAGATTTTGCAAAAGAATATAATTATTCAAAAAATATTAATTATTATACTTTAGATTTTGGAAATGTTGATATAAATTAATTTAAATCTAAAAAATATGATTTTATTGTAATAAATATGGTTTTATTAAATATTTTTTCTGAAAAAAAGGTAAATAATATTTTTGAAAAATGTTATAAATTACTTAATAAGAATGGAATATTTGCATTTTCTGATTTAAATCCTATCTGTAAGGCTTGTAATGAAAGTTATCCTCATAGAGTAAATATTTTTCCTAAAACTTTTAGTTATTATAAAAAAGGATCTAAATATAGTGCTATATTAAAGTTTAATTTTAAAAAAATAGAGTTTAAAAATAAACATTGGAGATTATAAGATTATACTAATTTTTTAGTAAAAAATAATATGTATATTTATAAAATAATTGAACCAATCTATTCTAATACAAATAAAATTAATAGTTATTTAAAAAATATAAAATTTCCTGAATTTATAATTTTTTTTTCTAAAAAGTTAAAATAAAAAAGAGCGCTTTTAACTTTTGGTTCAATTCCCGCCAGAAGCTTTTAATTTAGGTTTTTACTTTTTGTTGGCATATTATAAAGTGCCAGATCACATTATATTTGTATGTTTATAAACTACCAATTTATAAATATTTTTTTTCATATATATAATATGAAAAAAGATTTAAATATTAAAATTTAATTTATAACAAGTTTTAAATATCCTTTTTACTTATTATTTTTAATATAATATTTAAAATAGACAAATATGTTTCCAAATTTGAAAAATAAACATCTAAATGATTCTTTTTTTACTGCAAAAGATATAATTAAATATCTTAAAAAAAATAAAGTTTATCCTAAGTTTGAAATTCCAAAAGCTGTTATTTTTTGTTATGATAGATCTTTCTTTAATGATTTATTAAAAAAAGAAAAGCTTACTAAGACTAATTTTTATAATTTATATTTAATTAATAATACAAATAATAAGATAGGTATAATAGGTGGATTTGGAATAGGTGCTCCAAGTGTTGTTAGACTATTTGAAGAATTAATTGCTTTGGGTATTAAGAAATTTGTAAGTTTTGGAACATCTGGAACTCTTCAAAAAGATATTAATGTTGGAGATTTAGTTATTTGTAATAGAGCTATTAGAGATGAAGGGGTTTCTCATCATTATATTAAATCTTCAAAATATGCTTTTTCTTCTGATAAACTTTTAAAAAAAGCAAAAAATATATTTGATAAAAAAGCAAAAAAATAGAGTATGATTTTGATATCTTTTTTAACAAATTATTAAAAAATAACTAAAATTTAAGGATATATTGTATGAAAATAAGGTTTTTTATATTTTCCAATAGTTATATTAACTTTTGTTGTTTTTCGGTTTATTTTTTTTTTTTGATAATTTTAAGGTTTTTGAATAGATTTTAACGCTTTTGTTGTAATTTAGTAAGGTTTATAAACTTATTTAAAATAATATATATTGGAGTAGTTTAATGGAAAAAATTAATCAACAAGTTAGTCAACAAATTAATATAGATAAATTATTTGTAATTAAAAAATTACCCATAACATCAAAAGAAAAAAATGGGATCTTTGAAGCATGGGTTGAATCCAGTGATTTGTAGATTTAAATGAAAAAAATTATTTTTAATAATAGAGAATATTGGTATAGGCAAGAAAAAGAAGATGTTTATATCTTATTTGAAAAAACTAACTATTTTTATCTTGTAAATATGATTATTATTGATGTAATAGAGTATTTAGCTAATAATAAAAGTTTATTAGAGATTACAGAAATTATTAATAAAAAATATCATATTAATATAACTGTAGATTTTTTAGTCACAAAATTAAAAAATATTGAGGGTATTATTAATGAGTAACTATTTTAGAACCCCTTTATTTCCTAGTATTGATCTTAGTACAAAATGTAATCTTAGTTGTATTCATTGTAGAAATAACAAAAATAAAATAAGTAAAATTCCTTTTAAAAAAGTTATAGAACTATTAGATGAATTTGAATCTTTGGAAGTATTTCATTTAGCTTTTGCTGGTGGAGAACCATTTTTATTTCCTAAAATTTATGATGTATTAGAATATAGTCAAAAATTAAATGTGCCCAAGGTGACTATCGTAACTAATTGTACATTTATAAATAAAGATAGAATTGATAAATTAGATAATAATAAAATTAGGTTTGCTGTTAGTTTAGATGGACCAAAAGAAATACACAACTTTATTAGAAATGCAGATGTATTTGATAAAGTAATAGATAATATTAAATATTTAGTTTCAAAAGGTTTTTTTGTTATGCTAAATTGTACTTTAATGAAATATAATTATAAATATTTCGATGAGATTATCAAAATTGCTAAAAATTTAAAAGTTAATCAAATTAATTTTTCAAAAGTATTTCCTGTACATTCTGAGATTATTAAATTTATGCTTTCAAAAGAAGAATTAGATGAGTTATATGAAAACTATAGAAAATATTCTGGTGAAGATAGTTTAGTTATATTCTTAGATAAAGGGTATATGGGTTTTCCTGATGCATATGATTCTGATATTGCATTTTCTATGGGTTGTAGAGCGGGTATTTCTCAAATAAATGTAATGTCGGATGGTTCTGTTGTAGGTTGTAAATTATTACCGGATGTTTGTGCTGGAAATATTTATAAAAATACAATTAAAGAAATATGGGATGATAATAATAATTGGAAGTTATTCCGAAATGTTATACAAAATATTAATAGTGATACTTGTAAAAAATGTGATTATTTTTATGCTTGTAAAGGTGGATGTAGAGCATTTGCTTATTATATGACTGGAGATATAAATGGTAAGGATCCTTTATGTCCACTATAAATGATTACTATGAAAACTATTAGTGAGATAATTATAGAATTTATTAAATTTTTAAAAATTGATACTATATTTGGAATTCCTGGTTCTAATCTAGATTTTTTAAAGTATTTGTCAGAAGATAAAGTAATAAAATTTATTGTAAATAAAGATGAAAAAAATTCGCCTTATATGGCTATGGGGTATACTAAATCATCTAATAAAATTAGTTGTTGTTTTGGTAGTGTAGGTGCAGGAGTTTTTAATTTAATTCCTGGCACAATATCTGCTTATTATGAATCTGTTCCTTTATTAATAATCGGTGGGCAGACTAATTTAAAAAATAAAGGTAAAAATACTTTTCAAGAGGCCTCTGGATGTGCTAGAAGTGTAAGTCAGTTAAATGAATTTAAAAAAATAACTTTGTACAATTGTATTTTAAATGAAAAAAAATTGTTCCAACAATTAGAAAAAGTATTTTTTAGTTTAAATGATTTTAGATCTGGTCCGGTATATATTGAATTTCCATCAGAACTTATGAATTTAAAAATTAATTTTAATAAAAAAATATTTTGTAATATGAAAATTAATTTTAATAGATATAGATTAGATAAAATTAAATTATATGATGAATCAAAAAAAGTTAATCAATTAATTATTGATTTAAATAAATCTAAAAAACCAGTTATATTAATTGGTAATGGTGTTAAAGATTCAAAAGAAATTATTAAATTATCATCTAAATTTAGAATTCCTATTTTTTCTACATTTAAAGGAAAAGATAGGGTTACAAATAATTTTAAGTATTATATGGGTTGTTTAGGATTAATTGGTAGTTCTATTGGTAATAATTATTTTAAAGAAAGTGATTTGTTAATATCTATTGGATCTAGTTTAAGTCAGTTTACTACGGATAATTGGAAATTAATTGATAATAAAAATATTTATAGAATAGACACTATTAATGATGATATAACCAAACATAAGGGGATTGTAATTAAATCAGATTATTCTGATGTTTTTAAAAAACTTTTAAGTTCTGATTACAAAGGAAATAATAATATTGTTGAATTAAAACAAAGTATTGATAATGAATTAAATAAATTTAATAGCCCTAAAATAAATTTAATAAGAAAATTAAGGACTAGTTTATCAAAAGACTCTATAATAGTTACTGAAGATATTTTTTTAATTGGTAAGTATTTTAAATTTTATAAAAATGATATTAATTTAAATTTTACAAATATTGCTCCTATTGGGTGTGCCTTATCTGGAGGCATAGGGGCTCAAATAGCAAATTCTAAAAAAAAAGTTATTGTAATTTTGGGGGATGGAGGATTTAACATGAATATTTCTGAATTAAATACAATTATGAATTATAAAATCCCTTTAAAAATTATATTAATTAATAATAATGGTTATGGTATAGTGTATAAATCACAAATACATAAATTTAAAAATAATTTTTATACTCAATTTAAAAATCCAGATTATTTTAAATTAAGTCAATCATACAATTTTACTGCATATAATATAAATAATGTTTTTAAATTATCATTAAAAAAACTTAAAAAAATAATTAATTCAAATAAAACGGAATTAATAAATGTAAAAGTAGATATTGACGAAAAAATAGGAATTAAAATATATTAAATAAGTGATTTTATGAAATATGGTATTGAGTATATAGTTAAAAAAGATTTCTTAGGTACTATTAAAATTATAAAGAATAGATCTGATTTTAATAAAGTTAATGAAAATGATATTATTTTATTATTAAACACAAGTCCTGATGTTATTTTGTTATTTAATAAAATTAAAGGTGTTATTATTGAAATAGGAGGCCAAACATCACATTTAACAATTATTGCAAGAGAGAGTAATATGCCTCTAATTAGATTAAATAACGCTAAAGAAATAATTACAGATGGCGATTTTGTAAAAGTAGTTGAGGGTAATATTTATGTTAATGAAAATTGAGGTTCTTTGTAAAAAGATAGCTAAAGATATATCTATAATACAAAAAGGAGGGGCAATTGAAACTCAGTGGCCTTTTTTAACTTCAGAAGTAGAAAACTATATTGGTGTTGATTTTATCAAACATTTAAGTAATATATTAGATGAAGCTTTATTAAACAATAATATAACACAAATTGCTACTAAATTGAAATACCCTTCAATGATAACTCAATATATTGCTTTGATTCATAGTGCAAATGTATTACCTCTTAATAAAAGAATTGAATTAATAACTAATTTAATAAGTATAATAGAAGAATTAAGAATGGACTATTTATGTAATAAAGGTATTAATATATTGCAAAATTTTGATATTAGTAAATTTTTATCTAATGATATTAAACAAGATATTATTCCTCAAAAGATATCTAGTATTTTATATGCTTATACTGAAAAATTATATCCTACTTTAATGCGTTTGTCATTTGAACATCATGGTCCATATATTTTTAATAAAAAAAAATATGTTGTAAAAGAATATTTTAATCTTAAAAATCAATATTCAAATATGTTTCCTGTTTTTAACTATGATAATGTTAAAATAATTCAAGAAATAGAAGGAGATTTTAATGTTGATTTTTTTGGGCATTCAATAGGAGATTATAAAATAGTTAATTCGATTTTAGTTGTAGATAATGAAATAATTAGTGACACAAATAAATTTTTAGAAGAAATATTAATTAATTTTATTAATTTAGATAAGTTATTTTTAGAATATACTGTTGAAGATTATGCTAAAAATTTAACAAATGGATTGTTTTATTCTTTAAAACCATTAACTACTTTAATTAATAAAGATTGGGTTCCATCTAAAAATATAATTGCTAAATTAAATGGGTTTAAATTATTTTTTCCTAGAGATAAAATTATTAATTATATAAAGTCTACAGATATAAATGAAATAGAATTTAAAGTGTACTTAAGTTTTAAAAATATTTTTATTAAAGATTAATTATGAAATATGAAATTCATTTTAATTATAAATGTAATCAAAATTGTATTTTTTGTAGTGTATTACAACATCCTCAAAGAGATCTAGAATTAAGTGATTTAGATCTAATTTTACCTTTTATTCATAATAATCAAATTGTTCAAATTAGTGGAGGAGAGCCTTTATTAAATACAAATTTGATTAAATGGGTAAAAGAAATTAAAAAAAAAACTAGATTTATTTCTTTAACTACTAATGGCACTTTATTAAATAAAGATAATTTAAATGAATTAATTAATTTAGGTGTAAATTGTTTTATTATTTCATTACATAGTAATACTATTAATAATTTTAAGAAAATAACTACAACTGATAACTTTAATAATGTAATAAATTGTTTAGAATTATTTAAAAAAATAAATAATAGTAGCATAAAAGTAATAGTTAATACCGTTATTACAAAATATAATATTTCTGAAATTTTCGATTTATTTAAAATGTTACATGAAAAATATGGTTTTGCTAAAATAAAATTATCTTATCCTAGATTTTATAAATTTGCAAAATCTGATTTTAATTGTAAAATTCATTTATTGTCATTAACAGATGTTCATTTCTTTTTAAAAGATATAATTAATAAACCTTATTTTGATAAACTTATTATAGAAAATATTCCTTCATGTATAATTAAACCTAGTAAAGAATATAGAGACTGGTCTACTAAACTTTTAACAGTAGATGGAATAAAAGATAGTGTAGATAACACGAGATATTATATGAAAAAATGTGTTACTTGTAATTTAAGATTAAATTGTCAAGGATTTCACAAATATTATAATTATTATTTTGACGATTATATTTTGGAAACATAATTGTTTAGATAGATTTATTAATTTGTAATTATATATATTTATAGTGTTGTATATGTTTAAAGGAAATATTTCAACTAATTTAAAATTTACAAATAAATTAGATAGATTAAAAAAAGAAACTATAGCTTCTAAAAAAATTACTTTTGCAAGTTATCCAAAAAAAGAAGTTGCAATTAAGTATGTTGATGCTTTTTGGAAAAGATATTTTGATGGAAGCTTAGAAAAATCTTTATCTAAAAGAAAAGATAACCATTTTATTTCTAATTATAATCCAAATGTAAAAATTTTTCCTATTTCTCCTACAGTTTCTGTAACTGTAAGAAAAATGAATTTAATAGATGTAAGACCTTATTTCGAAATTCATAAATATTATAAAGAAAAATTTAAAAATGCAAATTTTAAATATTCTAAATTTGTTTTAACAGATATAATAGATTATAAGAAAAAAGGGGATTTTTATTATGTTCTTGAAAGAATAGTTCCTTCTATTAGTGTATATGATTTTTATGTGTCAGATTTTAAGGGTTTTAAAGAAAATAGATTTTCTAAATCTTTTCAGAAAAGTTTAGAAAAAGTGGATTTATTAAAGATGAAAGAAGATTTAGGTCCAGCATTAAATGAATTAAAACATTTTATTAATAATAATTCTAAATTTAAATTTAGACTTGATAATTCTAATAATAATATTATTATAATTGATTATAATCCAGAAACACATAAATTTAAATTTGGATTAATTGATTTTGCTGGTATGAGTTCTAAAAGTTTTTAAAAATAATACTATTTTTTAAGTTTTTTTTTCTTATTTTGCAAACATCTATTTATAAATTTATTGTTACTTGTATATTTATACAACTAATAATTAGGTGAATATTTATGAATTACAAAAATTTTAATCCTTTACTTTTTTTAATGTCTTTAGGTGCTGGGGGTATTTCAATTATTCCTTTTGCGTTTTTACAATATACTTTTTTTAGTTCAAAAGGACTTGTTACTTTATCTGATGTATTAAGTTCAAGTTTAAGTATGTCTCAATTAGTTTTATTTAATTTTTTATTTATAGTTATGATTGTTTTTGGATTACTTCATTTAATTTTAAGTGTTATATTAATAAAACATTTAATTAAATGGATAAAAGAAGGAAGATATAAAGAAATGTTAAATAATCCTTTAAAAAACTCTGCTCTTTTAGCTCCATTTATTTCTATTATAATGACTTTAAATGTATTTATTGGTCCTATTAGATTTTTTATAAACCCTATTTCAAATAATCTTCAAAGTTTAATGATTTATGCATTAATCTTTTGGGGTTTAATATGGTTATTTTTAATGTATTTAGATTTAAAGTTAATATCTATATCTTTTTTAAAAGATTTTGATGTTTCTAAAATAAATTTCGGATGGCTTTTACATTCTTTTGCATTAGGTATGGCTTCTGTAACTGGTTCTGGAATTGCAGCTTTATCTCAAAATATTTTAATTGCACACATTGCTGCATTCTTATCAACAATTTCTTTAAGTTTAGGTTTATTTTTATTAATAGTAAAACTAATAACTTTATTTAAATTCCATTTTGAATCAAAAGGATTACCTGATAAGCAATTTTTACCTAGTTTTTTAATAGTTATTCCAAATGTAACTTTATTTGCAATAACTTTATTTAGATTAGGTCATTATTTAGAACATGCTTTTTCATTTTCATTAGGAGCTTATTTTTTAGTAGTTATTCTTTTAAGCTTTGTATTTGAAATCTGGTATTTTGGTTTTTCTTTATTTTTACTTAAAGATTATTTTAAAAAACACTTTTTTAAAAAAGAATTCTATATATCTCAATGGGGGCTTGTTTGTCCAGTTGTAGCTTTTGCTGTTTTGGGTAGTTTTTTATATAAAGTATTTGTTCCTAATATAATATTATATATTGTAATAATAGTAGTTTTAATTATTTCAGTTGTTTTGTTTTTTATACTTTTTATAAGACAATTAAAATGTAGTAATTTTTTAAAAAGTAAAAGTTTTATATGTAAGAATTAGAAATCATAGAAGATTTAAGAAATTATATAATAAAAGAAAATAGTTGAAAAAATATAAAAAGAAAATAAATTATTTTCTTATATATTTTTTATTTCTTGTTTTTTGTTTATTTTTAAATCTATCTTGATGTTGTCTTTTTCTGAATTTCTTTTCTTTGTCCTTAAAGTATTCTTTATCATCATCACTTTCTTTTTTTCTAGCAGATGCGATTTGGTCTTTAACTTCAGAAATTCTTTTATCAAATTGATTTCTTCTTCTTGAACCTTTTGTATCTCTTGCCTTAATGTTTTTAGATGGTTTTTTAAGTTCAAGATATTTAAATTCAGGAAGAGGCATTAAGTTTACATCAAATTTATTTTTACTACAAATCTTTAAGAAATCTTGTTTATCTTTAGTTGTAATAAAACTAATTGCTTTTCCTGTTTTTCCTGCTCTTGCAGTTCTACCTATTCTATGTACAAATTGTGTTTTTTCTCTAGGTAGATTAAAATTAAAAATAAAATCTAAATTATCAATATGTAATCCTCTAGCAGAAACATCAGTTGATACTAAACAAGAATGTTTATCTTGTGTATATTTTTCAATAATATGTGTTCTTTTTCTTTGTTCTAGTCCACCGTGAAGCTTATATGCATTTATTCCGTTTTCTTTAAGATTATATTCTACACTATCAACTAAAGTTCTTGTATTACAAAAAACAATTGATTTTTTAAATAAATTTTGTTTAAGTAAATGTACTAATAAAGATATTTTTTTATTTTCTGGAATTTTATAATATTCCTGAACAAGCATGCTTTTATCAACATGTACTTTTGCAGAAACTCTTTTTGCATTTTTCATAAACTTATTTTCTATATTTTTAACATCTTTTGTAATTGTTGCAGAAAATAAAAGCATTTGTTTTTCTTTAGGCATATATCCTAATATTTTTTTAATATCAATAATAAAACCCATATCACTCATTCTATCTGCTTCATCTAGAACAATATGTTTTACTTTTTTAAGATTTAAATTTCCTCTTTCAATATGATCTAATAATCTACCTGGAGTTGCAATTACAATATGTGCTTTTTTAATTTCTACAGTTTGGAATCTAATAGGTTCTCCACCATAAACTACACTTGATTTGATATGTGTGTTTTTTGTGAATTTTTTAGTTTCTTTATCAATTTGAATAGCAAGTTCTCTAGTTGGAGTAATAACTATTGCTTGTGCACCTTTTGTAACATCTAACTTTCCTAGAATTCCAGCTAAAAATGCAAATGTTTTTCCAGTTCCAGTTGCAGATTGTGCAATTATGTCTTCTCCTTTAATTACTAAAGGTATTGTTTTTTCTTGTATTTCTGTAGGTGTTTTATAACCTAATTTTTCTACAGTCTTAATTACATGTTCATCAAGACCTAATTTTTTAAATTCGTTCATATGTTTGTTTCCTTTTTTAATTTTATAAAAATAGATTGGTTTTAAATTATATATATTTTTTTCTATTAGTATATATAATTTAAGTAAGCATTTGTTTATAAAATAAGGTTTTTAGGCTTATTTTCTAAGTTTCCATAATTTTTTCTTACTTCTCTTAAAACCTTCTTTTTTATATGCAGCAACATGCATACCTCTTCCTCTTGTTTTAATTGCATTTATTTCTTCTGTAACTAATTTTTGTAAATGTTTTGTTTTTTCTTTAGGTAAGACTCCTATATTAAATAAATATGCTTCTTCTGAGTTTATTTTTCCTTGATGTATTAGATTATAAAATACTTTTTCAGAAAAAGGTTTGTTATATCCTTTATGATGTTTTGGGTTTAGAACTTTTAATCTATCAGAAGGATATGTTTCTTTAAATATTTTAATAACTTCATTAAGTATACTTTTATTTTTCATATGTTTAAAAAAAGAACCATTTAGTCCTTGTATATTTCCTAAGATAATATGTGTTTTTTTAGATTTATCTAAAAATATATCAAAGTTAAATTTAGCAATTGCATTTTCTGTATCTTTTGCATTATATATATTTATACTTATACCAAAAGGCTTATCTGCCCAGGTAGATAGTTTTATTTTTAGATTTTTATTTTCAAATTTGTTTTGAATTTCTAAAAATTCTTTTGAGAATGTATCTAATATGTTTACTTTTTTAGAAAGGGTATCTTTTCCAGAAACATTTTGTTTGTATGCAAGTATGTTTTGTGTATTTTTAAGAAATACATTTATATTTCTAAACCCATAATAATAAATTGCTTTTTGTAAAATAAGTTTTTGTTTATAATCTAATTTTTTAATTTCTTCTTTTTTAAGACCTATAGATAATAGTTCTTTTTGTGATATTAATTTCATTTTTTTTCTCTTTGTAATTTATAAAATAAATAAAAAAGAAGAAATTATTTCTTCTTTGTGAAAAATTCAATAGCAACTTCTAGTTCTTTATGTGTTTTTGCATATTCTTCAATTGAAATTCCTTTTTTATATGCCTCACATGCCTGAACTAAAGCCATTGCTCCTTCTTTTGTACCATTTGGATGAGCATGACAACCTGCACCCATAGTTGTAATAAAGTCAACTCCACCCATAACATCAATAAATGGTTTTAATAAAGTAGGGTTAAGTCCTCCTGAAACAATAGGTGTACATTTTTTTACACCTCTCCATTCATCTTCATCTAAGATAGCTTTGTGTGCATGATCTTTTTCTACATTTTCAATAAAATCTAAATCTTTTTCAGATATTTTACCCCAAGATTGATCAAAGAAAAATCCTTTTCCATATAAATCTAATATGTTTTTAGCAGCAGTGATGTCTGATTTAGGAGTTCCATCCATTTTTCCAACTCCAGCAGTTCCTGTATGTATCCCAGAAGCTCCTGCAAGTCTTGCAAATTTAGATAAAACTAAAACTGAAAATCCAAAATCATTTTCTGGTCTTGTAAAAGCACCGTGAGCTGCTCTATGGAAATGTATAAAAACATCAGGATATCTTCTTCTTAGAGTTTGAACAGCCATCCATCCTGCAGTAATCCCATCTATTAAAAATGCATATGAACCTTTTTCAAATCCTGCATTTTCAATCATTTCACATCTTTTAATCATTGTGTCAAAATCTGCAGCTGAAACATTAAAAGAGTGTACTTTTTTCTTTCCAGTCTCTTTTACTGCCTTTTCCATTGCGTTTTTTACATGTTTTACCATTTTATCGTATGGACAGAAGTCTTGGTCTGCTTGAGGCTCATCGTTTTTAACAAAGTCTCCTCCACCAACCCAGAAGTCATAACAAACTTCTGCATATTCTGCTGAAGTTAGTCCCATTTTTGGCTTTACAATTGTTCCTAGAATAGGTCTATTATAAACATCTAAGTATTTTCTCATATCATCAATTGTGTATGATGGTCCATCAAATTGTTCTAGCATAGAAGGAGGAAACCATAAGTCTAAAAGTTTAAGAGCAGAAACTTCTTTCATACCTAAAACATTTCCTACAATGTAAGTTAGTATATTTTGTACATTTCCAACTCTATCAAAAAGTCTCCATGGATATGCAATCCATACAAGTTCTTTTTCTTGATCTAAGTCATAAACTAAAGCATTCATTTCTCTTGAGAATGCAGTTTCTGTTTGTACTTTAAAATTAGTCCCAGTTGAAGACTCAGCTGCAATTTCTGCTGCTGCTTGTAAGACATTTAGTCCTTTACCTTCTTTCATTCTAAAAACACAAAGAAGATATTCTCCATTTTTTGTGTTTGGTATATTAAAATTAACATAGGCTTTTTGTTTTTCATTTAAAGTTTCATATAATTCATTTTTATTCATATTAATTACTCCTTTATAATTTAAATATTATATTTATTATAAAAGATAAATAGATTTATATGGATTATTATTCTTCAATTTTTATAGCTTTTCCATTAACTATAGAATCAGTAACTTTTTTTCTAGCCTCAAGTAAAAGTCTATGAAAAGTAGGTTGTGAAATCTCCATTTCCTTTGCACATTCTTCTTGTGCTTTTCCTAAGAAGTCTTTAAGTCTTAATGCTTCAATTTCTTCTTTTTTAAGATCTACTTGTTCTAGTTCTCTTTTAGAAATTCCAGCAGGTTTAAAGTATTTTACATCAGTTTCAAAACAAATTCTTCTTTTTTTTCTAGGTCTTGGCATATTTTCTCATATTTTTTTCAAGTTTAATGATCACAGCTTTGTTTAATGTCTTTTAAGTAATCTATATTTTCAATAACTTCTTTTAGAATATTAAAATTTTCTGTTTTTAGTAAAATACTAGTTTTTGAAAATAAATCAATTGCTTTTTTTCCTATACCTTTTGTAAAAACTGCATCTATGTCTAGTTCTTGTATTTGTTCAACTGGTGTTTTTTCTTTAGAATGATCTATTATGTTTGGAATTATTTCTAAATTTTTAGAATCTGTAGAATATATTGCAAAAAAAGAACAATTTCCAAAATGTTCACTTAGTTTTGAGTCTAAGTTTTTATTTTCATCTAAAGCAATTAGTATTTTCATATTTTTCAAATATTTAATTTATATAAATATATATTCGTTAAAAACGTTTTTATGTGTTTTTATTAAAAGTTTTTTTAAAAGAAAAGGCTACTATTTATATAGTAGCTCTTCTTCTAAGTCCTCTTCCTCTTCCAAGACCTCTATTTTCTTGATTTGTATTATTATCATTGCATTTTCCTTGTTTTCTTCCAGTCATTGGACCTTTTCCATCAGGACCTGTTCTATCTTGATTTGGCATATTAATTCCTCCTTTTATTGAATTTATATTCATATTGTGTTTGGAACAATTTATAAATGTATTGAATATATATTCAATTTATTTTATAAACTTATAAACTAAAAAATATAAAATAATCTTTATTCTTTTTATAAATTTTATGTAAAACCAAACCCCTTTTAATGATATTTGTTCTAATTATCTAAGTTTATGCTTATTTTAAACAAAAATATTAATAGGAGAGAAAATTATGAGTGTTGAGAAAAATAATTGGGTAGAAATTGAATACGAAGGAAGTTTTGATGATGGAAAAGTATTTGATACAAACAAAGGTAAAGATCCTCTTAAATTTAGAATAGGAAGCAGAATGGTTATTCCTGGATTTGAAAATGCAGTAATTGGTATGAAAGAAGGAGAAGAAAAAGAAGTTAAACTTACTCCTGGTGAAGCATATGGTCCAAAAAACGAAGAAGTTGTAGATTTACCAAAATCAGCTTTTGCTTCTCTAGAAGGTCTAGAAGAAGGAAAAGAACTTGAAATCATGACAAACATGGGTCCTATGTTAATTGAAGTTAAAAAATTAGAAGAAGAAAACATAAAAGCTGTTTTAAATCATCCTATGGCTGGTAAAAATTTAAATTTTAAAATTAAATTAATTAGAGTTTTACCAGAAGAAGAAGCTAAAAAAGAAGATGAATTATTTGCTCAAAGAATAAAAGATATGCAAGAGCAAATGGCAAAAGCTCAAGAAGAACATAACCATGAAGGATGCGATTGTGGAGATGATTCTTGTAATGATGAATCATGTTCATGTGAAGATAAGGAAGAAAAGAAAGAATAATTTCTTTCTTTTTTTATATTTTTTTATAAGTGATTTTTATGAAAGTTTATGTGTGTTATCATATTATGAGGGATAAAAAATCATTTACAATAGATTTAGTTACTAGTTCTAAGAAAAAAGCAGACGAATGGTTTAAAGAAAACGATCCATATCTTTGGAGTGATGCAAAGATAGAGGAACATGAAGTTACTGAATAACTTCATTTAATATTTTTCTATTTTTAATAGTTTACGTTATAACGTTAACTTTTAATGAATAGTTAACGGTATACTGTTAACTTTTATGTGAATAATTCCTTTTCGTATTGAGTAAATTTTAATTATTTTCCCTTTGCCAAAAGGAATATATTTATATATGTTTTTATATATAATTTTAATATGGATAAAGATTATTTAGAAAGAATAATTTTAGATCAGTCTGAAGATCTTAAACAAATAGATTTAGGTTTACCTAGAGATAAACTTTTAGATTTAGATACTCAAATTAAATCAAAAATAAATATAATAATTACAGGTGTTAGGCGTTGTGGTAAATCTACTTTATTATTACAAATAATGAATAAATATTATAAAAATAAATTTTATTATTTAAGATTTGCAGATGAAAGACTTTCAGATATAAAAATAGATGATTATCAAAAAATATATGAAATATTTCAATCAAATTTTAATATGAATAATATATTTTTTTTTGATGAAATACAAGGTAAACCTAATTGGGATAAATTTGTTAATAGATTGTATGAAACTGGAAATAAATTTTATATAACTGGATCAAATTCAGAATTATTAAGTAAAGAAATATCTACTTATCTTACAGGAAGACATTTAGATGTTGAATTATATCCTTTTTCTTTTAAAGAATATTTAAATTTTAAAAAGATTAATTTAGATTATAGATATTCAAAAAATTTAATAAAAATAGAAAAAGAACTAAATAACTATATAAAAATAGGTGGTTTTCCACAAGTTGTTGTTGAAAATAATTTAGTATTACTTGAAGAAATATATGAAGATATAATTAATAAAGATATTTTATTAAGATATAATTTAAATGATGTAGCTATTTTTAAAAAAATAGCATTATTTTTAATATCAAATATATCAAAAGAATTTTCATATAATTCTATTAAGAAAATGTACGATATAGGTAATTCTGATACTGTTAGAAATTATGTTTATTATCTTAAAAATGCTTATTTATTATTTGAATTACCTAAATATGACTATTCTTTGAAAAAACAAGAAAGTTATTCTAAAAAGATTTATGCTATAGATACTGGTTTAATAAATAAGTTGGCTTTTTCTTTTTCTGAGAATATAGGTCGGCTTTATGAAAATTTAGTTTTTATAGAATTAAAAAGAAGAAATAAAAGGATATATTTTTGGAAAGATAAATCTAATTATGAAATAGATTTTATAATTTTAGAAAAAAATAAAGTGACTTCTTTAATACAAGTTGTATATGATTTAAGTGATTTAAAAACAAAAGAAAGAGAAATAAGAGGCTTAATTTCTGGTTTAAAAGAATTTAAGCTTAAAGAAGGTATAATAATTACAAAAGATTTAGACAAAAAAGAAAAAATAGATAATTTAACTATAAAATATATACCTTTATGGAAATGGTTATTAGAATAATTTTTTAAATAATTCCTTTTGGTATTGAGTAAATATTAGATATTTTCCCTTTGCTAAAAGGATAATTTTATTCATTGGTATTGAACAAATTTCTTGTTTTTGTTCATTTTAAATGAACAAATCTTTTATTTTTAATTTGTATATTTATTTTAGAATCCTTTTTTTTAATTTTTTCTAAAATAAACCTATTTTTAAATATTCTTTGTTTCTATATTATATATATTATATATTATGGAGGACTATATATGTTAGATATAAAATATATCAGAGAATATCCTGATAAAGTAAAAGAAAACCTAGAAAAGAAAAATAGATCAGATAAGTCCTTTTTAGTTGATGATATTTTAAAATTAGATGAAGATTATAGAGCTTTAATAAAAATTGTAAATGATTTAAAACATCAAAGAAATAAAATTACAGAAAACATAAAACAAGAAAAAATAAAAGGAAATGATACTTCTGATTTAATCTTAGAAGCAAAAGAACTTCCTGGTAAAATAAAAGAAAAAGACGAAGAATTAAAAGCTCTAAAACTAGAACTTCTAAAATTACAAAACCAAATACCAAACATAGTAAGTCCAGAGACACCTTTAGGAAAAGATGAATCTGAAAACAAAGAGATTGAAATGTATGGTGAGATTGTAAAAAAAGATTTTAAAATAAAGCATCATGGTGAAATTTTAGAAAAACTAAATGTTTTAGATCTAGATTCAGCTAGAGAAAACTCAGGAAAGGGATTTTATTATTTAAAAGGAGATTTAGCTCTTTTAAATAATGCACTTATTAGATATGCACAAGATATCTTTGCAAAAAAAGGATATACATTTATCTTACCTCCTTTAATGATAAATAAACAAGCATGTGATGGTGTTATTGATTTTGAGTTTTTTAGAGATATGGTTTATAAGATAGAAAATGAAGACTTATATCTAATAGGTACATCAGAACATCCATTAATTGCAATGTTTATAAATAAAGTTATTCCTGAAGAAAACTTGCCTATTAAGCTATATGGATTTTCAAGTTGTTTTAGAAAAGAAATAGGTGCTCATGGACTTGATGAGAGAGGGCTTTTTAGACTTCATCAATTTGATAAGGTTGAACAAGTTGTAATCTGTAAGCCAGATGAATCTATTCAAATATTTGATGAACTTAAAAACAATACTGTAGATTTATTTAAATCTCTAGGGCTTCCTACAAGGGTTTTAGAACTTTGTACAGGAGATTTAGGAGATCATAAGTATAGACAAGTAGATATTGAAGTTTTTTCACCTAGAAAAAATGACTTTATTGAAGTAGGTTCTTGTTCAAACTTAACAGAAGCTCAAGCAATTGGTCTAAATATTAAGGTAAAAAACAAACAATCTGAAAAATACTATGCACATACACTAAATAACACTGGAATTGCAACACAAAGAGCACTTGTTGCAATTGTAGAAAACTTTCAAACAGAAAAAGGAACAATTAAGGTTCCAGATGTTTTAGTGCCTTATATGTATGGAAAAGAAGAGATAGAAGTTAATCCTTCTTTCTTTTAATTTTTTTTAAATAAATAAATTATAAAAAATTATAGGTTAAGATGCAAATGATAAAAGAAGACTGTATATTTTGTAAAATTGCACAAAAGCAAATTCCTTCAGCAATAATTTATGAAGATGATAATTATTTAGCTTTTTTAGATAGAAATCCAATGCATCCTGGACACACTTTATTAATTCCTAAAGAGCATACAGATTATATATTTGATTTAAATGATGAAAAACTAAGTGAACTTTTTATAATTTCTAAAAAGGTAAGTCAAATTCTAAAAAAAGCAACTAATTGTGAAAAAGTAGGAATTGCTGTGGAAGGTTTTCTAGTAAGACATGTTCATGTGCATTTAGTTCCATTAAATAATGGAGATTCACTAGATCCTTGTTTACAAAAACCAGCAGAACAAAGTGAACTTGATAGTGTTTATGAAAAAATAATTAAATCTAAAGAAAAGTAAATTAATTTTTGGAAAATTTAACCTGGATTAAAAGAAAAATTTTTGGACTTTAAAAAATAAAACTATAATGTTATTAATTGTTGGATTTGGGGCTTTAATTAATACTATAATTTATATTATTTTATTGTTGTTTATTATAAACTTTAACTATTTTTTTATAAAATTTACACATTTCCATAAATTGATTAGGATTTGTCTTTTCTAAAAATTTGCACCCTCCTTTACAGTAATTCCATATTTCGCAATTTTTATTTAAACATATATTAATATTATTTATTTTTTTTAGATTATATTTTTTATACATTGTTAATAAATGACATCTATCATAACTACCATCTGGAAATATTCCATAAGTTGTATTTTCATAATAACCACAAAATTTATTTTTATTTAATTTATTATCTAAATAATTAAAAAAATAATTTGAAAATGGGGATATTTTTATATTTTTTTTATGAAGTGAAAGTATGTATTCTATATCTTTAATAGTTATTCTTTTTATAGAATTTATATTGGAAAAATTAAATCCTATGTAATTTGGATTTAATTTTAATAAATTAATTATATTCTTTTTAAAATTAATTTTTGTAGATATTGTGGATGATATTTGTAATTGTATCCCTCCTTTTTTAATTAATTTAGCATTTGTTATAAGTTTTTTTATATTGGTTGATCTATTTTTTAAATTAGTTTCAATAGGGTCAATACTTATAGTTATATTTTTAATACCCCAATTTTTAAGTTTTTTAATTGTATTTTTGTTAATTAAAGTTCCATTTGTAATTATATTAAAATTGTAAATACCTAGTAATTTTAATCTTATTATAATTTTTTTAATGTTTTTTAAGTCTAATAAAGGTTCTCCACCATAAAAAATAATTGTAGAATCCGATCTATATTTTTTTGGAACTAATAAGTTAATAGAATTTATAATATTATTTATGTCAAATGCATTTTTTTTATTTAATAAATTAATTTTTTTTAAATAACAATATTTACAATTTAAGTTACAATTATATGTAGTTATTATAAATAATTTATATTTTTTCATAATTCTTCTAAAATATTAATGGTTTTTTCTAAATTATAATTTATAAATAAATTATCTCTTTTATTTTTATAATTTTTTATTAATTTATTTATATTATCGTTAATTAATATTGGATCACAATTTAGAAATAATAATTTTTTACAGTTATTATAAAAATATGTGGTTAACAATAAATTATCTAGTATGTTATAATTTATTTTAACAAAAGTATTTACCGATAAAGGATAAATTAAAATTAAATTTGGTTTTGGAATTGAATTAATATTACTCCATTCTATTTTTCTATTTTTTAAAAATTTGAATTTATTTAAATTAAATAAATTATATGAATTATTTGAAATACAATAATATACTTTATTTTTTTTAAGGATATTGTTAATTTTATCTAAATTCAATATATTTTGACCAGCACAAACTAAAACATATATAATCATAAATTATCAATTGTAATGGTTTTTTTATTAAAATCAATTATTAATTTTTTATTATTTTTAAACAAATTTATATTATCTACTTTTATTAAAAATATTTTTTTTTCTCTAGCAAATATACTCATGTGACTTAAATAACTTCCATTTTCAATAATTCCCCCTAATGAATAAAGTAAATATGGAGAATCCATAGGGGTTAGGGATTTAGAAATTAGAATTTTATCTTTAATTTTATTTAAATTTGTATTATTTTTTAAAATCAAAGATTTTCCAGAAATTATTTTTGTCATATTAGATTTACTTAATATTTCAAATTTAATTTTATTTATCATTTATTATTCCTCTAAAAGATATTTTATGAAGTTATGTGTATTTTTAATTACTTTTGTTTTATTTTCAATAAATATACTTGCATCTTTATCAGTATCTACATTTAAATATTTGTTTACATCTAAAATATATTTATTTTTTAAATTAATATGAGTTGTGAATTGGTTATAAACATAATTAACTTTATCTTTATTTAATTTTAATTTTATATTTTTTTTAAGATTTATTAAATGTAGTGATAATTCATTTATTAATTTATTTGGATTTATGGTTTTATTATTTTTCATAATTAAAAAATCATTTATTTCTTCTACTTTAAATATATGTCCAAAAAAGCTAATATCTGGTTTTTTTATATAATTACTTATTAAAATATATTTTTGATTATTAATATTATATTCTCTATATAATTTCCCATTAAATGTGTATATGTTAAATCCAACTCCTCTAAAAATTGGAAAATAAATTTCATTTAAATTATCTAATAAAAATACTGTAGAATAATATAATTCTCTATTTTTAATAAATCTACCTAATTTTAAGTCTTTATTTGGATTTAATTTTAAATCCATTGTTTTTTCTAATGTTATGTCTTCATATTTATCAATTAAATAAGTTATTATTTTTTTAAAATATTTTTTTTGTGTAATTTTATTTGTTTTTTTATTTATTAACATTAGTAAATATGATCTTAATTCAAAAAAAGAAATATTTGATATATTATTATCAATATAATCTTTAAGATATGGTGTGAAATTTTCTGCGAATATATTAGAAATTATGGTTGATGATAATGGCCAATTATGAATTGTAGAACCAGATATACATAGATAAAACATATCTTTACTTATTTTATTACAAATTTTATTTATTAATTTCTTTTCCATGTTATTCTGCCTTATATTTAAGTAATATATATTTATTTTCTTTAAAATAAATTTCAACACCAATATTTATTAAATCTATTGCCCTTATAGGTAATAAATTTTCACATAAAATTTTATTTTTGTAATTATTAGATAAATTTTGCCAATAATTATTTATAAATTTATTATATTCTAAATTACTTAATTTTTTCTTAATTTTATTTAGGATTTCAGTTTCTTTTTTTTTATTAATTGAAATTATATGATAAAAAATACCTTTGTCTTTTAATAATGATTTACATTTTTTAATAAATTTTATGCCATTATTTTTGAAATATATATCATTAAATAAATTTACTGAATATATTATATCATATTTTGTTTTATTAAAATTATATTTTAAAAAATCTGATTTTATATAATGTATTTTTTTTGTTTTTAAATTATTTATTTGAATTAAATCTAATAAAGTTATTTTATGGCCTTTATTTAATAATTTTAAATAGTTTTTATTGTTATTAACCCCTATTTCTAATATATTTAAATTTAAAGTACTTGAAATATCATTATATATAATATCATATAACATATTTATCTTTTATTTTTATGATTTTGTTAAATAATTTATTGGTTACCGTACATAAAGGATCTGATCCTAAAAGTTCTTGTGCATAGATACAACCTCCATATCTTGCACACAAAGAATTATTTTTCAAATAACAATTTTTACAATCGTTTATTTTATAAGAATTATATAATTTGTTTTTTATATTATATATTTCTTTTAAATCATTAATAAACTTTATATTTCCTAATTTATGTTTTTCTAAACCTACAAATCTATTACATAAGTAAATGTCTCCATTATTATTAATACCTAACATATTATCTTTAGTAATACAACTAGTAGTAAATCTACAATTAGGTAAAGGCATATTAAAAAAAATAGCATCAATATAACTATCAAAATCTTTTATAGTAATTTTTTTATTTTCTAAATAATAGTTAAAACAATCGTATAAGAATTGCACATATTTATTAACTAAATTATTATCTACAATATTTTTTCCTCTTCCTACTGGATACATTAAATTTATTTGTAAATCTACATTTAAATTATTATAAAAATCTATGTAATTTATAGGTTTTATTTTGTTTACAGTAAAATTATTTAATGTAGATAATACATTAAATTTATTCTTATTTTTTTTAAGTATATTAATACCTCTTATAACTTGATTAAAAGAACTAAAATCATTTTTATTAACTCTATATTTGTCATTAATAAATTTTGGTCCATCTAAACTTACCCCTATAGCAAAATTATTTTTTTTAAAAAATTTAGAATAATCTTCATCTATTAAAGTTCCATTTGTTTGAATTTTATTTACAAAATGAATATTTTTTGGGAATATATCTTTTTGTAAATCAATTATATTTTTATAAAAATCTAACCCAGCTAAAAGTGGTTCTCCTCCATGCCAGGCATATTCTAAAGTTAGAAATCGCGGATTATATTTTTTGACTTTATTTATATCTTTTTTAGAATATATTGAATTTATATAATCTAAATTTTTATAAAATTCATTAATAGTTAAATTAAATATTTTTTTAATTACATCTATAGATATTAAATCATATTTTTGATTGTATGAACCGTATGTATAACAATATTTACAATTTAAATTGCATGCATTTCCAACAGGTCTTATTGAATATCCCATATTATTTTTTAATATCCATCTACATATTCATCAGCACCGTGTGCTGTTTTTCTAACTAAATCAAAATAGATATTGTCTTTATCTAATTTATTTTTTTTAAGTAATTCATAATTTTTAAACCTACATTTTATTGCATTTGATTCAATTTTAGCCATAAATTGATTCCTCCTAAATGTTTTTATTAGTATACATAAGGTTTTTATATGTTTCTTTTAAATTTTATTACTTTTTCAATTAATTTTTTAGTTTCTGGATCATTATAAAAATCAGAAACACAAAGGCAGATATTATTAATTTAGTTAGAGTAGAAACACCTGAAATACCAGAACCTGCTTTAAGGGAATCAATATTAAATGCAATGATTCATAGAAATTATTTTATTCAAGGAAGAATATTAATAGAAATTTATGAAAATAGAGTGGAAATATTAAATCCTGGAAAACTATTATTTGATCCAAAAGAATTTGGTAAAGTAAGTGTTTCAAGAAATCCTATATTAGCAGATTGTATATTAAGAACTAGTTTGATAGAAAAGATAGGTTCTGGTGTTAAAAGAATTAGAAAATTAGTTCCAAATGTTAAGTTTAATATAGATACAGATTGGTTTAGTGTTATATTTAAAAGAGATATATCTACTAAAGTGGATAGTAAAGTAAGTGTGGATGCCGGTATAAATGCACCTGTAAATGCACCTGTAAATGCACCTGTAAATGCACCTGTAAAATTAAATAATTTACAATTAAACATTATAACAGAAATACGAAAAAATAAAAATATAACTTATGATGATTTAAGTAATATATTTTCTATACATAGAACTACAATTATGAGAAATATTTCTAAATTAAAGAAATCAGGAATATTAGAAAGAATTGGATCTGATAAAACAGGATTTTGGAAAGTAAATAAAATTTAAATTTAACTATTAGAAATTTTTCAATAGTTTAAAAAGAAAGCAATAGAAATATATATTTTTATATTTTATAAAAAAATATTTTTAAAAATCATAATAATATTAACTTACCATAATCTGTTAAAGAAAGATTTCTATTAATTTCATTAACTAGTCCTTTTTCTTTAAAATCTCTTATATTATTATAAACTGCAGTTCTTCCTAAAGTTTTATTATTTGCAAGTTCTGAAAGAGTTATTTTAGATTAAATTTTATAAATTTTTAATTTTATTTATAAGTTTGTGCCTTGCAAAATATGTTTTATCAAAACACACTTAAATATTACACATAATAATAATATACATTATAATATCATATATTATATCTAGAGATGACCATAATATGAAAAAATTATATTTTGATGTTGAAACTACAGGTTTAAATCCAGAAAAGCACGGTTTAATTCAATTTTCAGGAATAATTGAAATAGATGGTGAAATTAAAGAAAAATTTAATTTTAAAATAAAACCATTTGACTCTGATTTAATTGAAGAAAGTGCATTAAATGTAAATAATATAAGTAGAGAAGAACTTAATTTATTTACAGAGCCTAATTTTATAAAAAAAGATTTTTAAAAATTATAATAATATTAACTTACCATAATCTGTTAAAGAAAGATTTCCATTAATTTCATTAACTAGACCTTTTTCTTTAAAATCTCTTATGTTATTATAAACTGCAGTTCTTCCTAGTTTTTTATTATTTGAATTTGCAAGTTCTGAAAGAGTTATTTTCTTTTTAGAAATAGTACTTAATAGATCATATGCATTTTTATTAATCTCAAAAGAAAGTTTAGGAATTGAAATCATTTTATTTATTTCTTGAGTAAAATATAATATTTCTTTTATTTTATTACTTCTTGCATAACAACCAAGCATAATACCAATAGACTTTGTTTTTCTTCCAGAAGTAATATCTCTATATATATTTCATTAATATCTTCATTATATACTTTATCTATTTCTTTAATAATTTCCTTTGCGATTTCATAAACTTCATAAACAGAAGTTTTAATTTCTTTAAATTTAATATGTTTAAATGTGTTTTTTAGTTTTTCTTTAGCTTCTTTTTGATGTTCATCTGGTTTTTTGTCTATTATTAGATAAATCTCTTCAGGATTTATCTTTGTAATAGCTCCAACCATTGGAGTAAAAGAATATGTGTTTGTGAATAATATTTTTTTCATATTAAATCTTTTTTAAATTATATTTTAATTGGTAACTATATTGTATTTTAATTGGTAACTATATTGTATTTTAATTGGTAACTATATTGTATTTTAATTGGTAACTATATTGTATTTTAATTAATAGTAATTGTTTTTAAAAAAGTATTTATTTTTGTAAAAAAATACATTTTTTTAAGAACTAGTTTATTAAATCGTATACTAGAGTTAATCCTTTTTTTGTAAGAACTATGATTTTTCCTTTTTTACTATCTTTGTTTTTTATAGAAATTAGACTTAGTTTTTCTAGATCTTTTATATTTCTAGAAACATTAGATATATCTATGTTTATAGTTTTTGCAATCTCAGATATAGTTTTAGGCATAGTTAGAGAAAAAAGTATTTTTTTCTTATTAGGAGAAGAAATAACTTTACCTAGAGTTTCATAATCTGTTTTGATATCTTTATATTTAAGGTTTTTTTAGAATTTTTCTCATCTTTATTTATCATTATATAATATATTATATTTTGTAATAAAAAGGTTTTGTTAATTTGTTAACTTATAGTTATTAATTAATTGTAGTTTACTTGTAAGATTTAAAAAGGTTTTGGTACTTAAATATAGATTATATGTTGATTGAAAATAAACAAGTTCACTTTTTTGTGAACAAAGAAGTTTATTTTAAAAAAATTAAAAAAGGGGATTTTTTAAGAAAAGAAATTAATTTGTAAGGTTATTTTAGAATATATTTTTTTATTCATAGATTTATTTGTTAGCCAGAATAGATTTACCTTTTTTTTATATATGTTCTAGAAGATCTTTAATTTAGTTTATTTTTTATAAAAATTTAAAAAAATTAAAATATTCAAAAAAATTATTTAAAATATGGAGGGTATTTAAATGAATAATAAGAATATAAATAATAGTCATTTTCCAAAAATACTATTATCTTTAAGTTTAATCTTTTTCTTTTTATTATCATTTGGGAATGTATTTGCTGCACCAACAATTACTGTAGATACATTAACTACAAATGATCAAACTCCTGAATTAACAGGAGATATTAGTTTAGATGGAGAATCAATTACAAGTATGCAATTAATTTTAGATGGTGTTACTTATGGAGATTCTTCTATTACTAGAACTACAACTACTTGGACATTAGCAGATAATGTGATTACATCTAATTTATCTGAAGCTACTTATGATGTTGCTGTGCAAATGAACACAAGTGTAACTGGATCTGTAACTGATTCTACATCTGATGAATTAGTAATTGATACAACTGCACCTACAGTTTCTATTACATTAAGTGATTATGCTTTAATTGTAGGTGAAACATCAACTGTAACTTTTACATTTAGTGAAGCTCCAATTGGATTTACATCTGATGATGTTATCTTAACAGATGCAAATGGAACTATTGGAGAAATTACAAATGAGGGTTTAGTTTATTCAGGTACTTTTACTCCTACAGATGATTTAGAAGATGCTGAAAATGTAATTACTGTTGGAACTTCTTGGACTGATGCAGCTGGAAATTCACCAATCGGAACTACAGATTCTTCAAATTATGAAATTGATACACAAAAGAACCTACATTATCTATTACATTAAGTGATTATGCTTTAATTGTAGGTGAAACATCAGTTGTAACTTTTACATTTAGTGAAGCTCCAACTGATTTTACTGTAGATGATGTAACAATAATTGATAATGGAATTTTATCTGATTTTGCTGTTAATGGTGTAGATTCTAAAATCTATACTGCTACTTTTACTCCTGCAGATGATTTAGAAGATGCAACAAATATTATTACTGTTGGAACTTCTTGGACTGATGCAGCTGGAAATTCACCAATCGGAACTACAGATTCTTCAAATTATAAAATTGATACAAAAGAACCTGTTATTTCTGAAGTTACAGCTGTAGTTACTCCTACAAATGATTCTACTCCTGAATACACTTTTACTACAAGTGAAGTAGGAAATATGTCATTTACTGGAGGGTGTTCAACTTCAGATACAATTAGTGCTACTGGAGATGCAACAATTACATTTGCTGCATTATCTGATGGAACATATGATTGTAACTTAATTGTAACTGATGCAGCTGGAAATGCATCTAATATTTTAAATATAAGTGAATTTACTATTGATGCTACAAGTCCAACATATGAAATTTTATATTCAAATAATGGACCTGTAAAATCTGGAGATTCTGTAACTATTACAGCTGAGTTTAATGAAGATGTTAAAGACTCATCTGTTCCACAAATTGAATTATCTGGAGATGCTACTGGATTTGATGCTATTAATATGACTAAAACAGATTCAAATACTTATACTTATGTTTGGACTGTTGGAACAGGAGATGGAAATTTAATTCCTACTGTCACAGTTGCTGAAGATTTAGTAGGAAATGTTATAACTGAAACAGGATCTACAAAAACTCAAATTGAAGTAGATAATACTTTGCCAACTTTAAGTTCTGTTACAATTGAATCTAATAATTCAAATACAGCTTATGCAAAAGTTGGAGATGTAGTAACTTTAAGTTTTACTGCAAGTGAAAATTTACAAACACCTACTGTTACAATTGCAGGTTATTCTGTGGGTGCAATTTTATCTGAAGGCAGTTATATTGCAGAATATACTTTAGTTTCTGGAGATGCTGAAGGAATTATTTCTTTTACAATAGATTTTACAGATACTGCTGGAAATGAAGGTAGTCAAGTAACAACTACTACTAATGAATCTAGTGTTACTTTTGATAAAACTATACCAATTATCTCAAGTGTTGTTTTAGGTTCTGATGAATATATTAATTCTGATGAAACTACTAGTGGTATAAATATTTTAGTAAATACAACAGGTGTTGAAGATTCTCAAACTGTGACTTGTGAATTAACAGATGGAACTACAACTATTTCAAAAATTGGAAGTGTTTCTAGTAATACTGTTACAATTGCAAGTGGTGTTTTAACATCATTAAATGATGGAACAATTACAGTAACTTGTGATGTTTCTGATATTTCTGGAAATGCTGCAACTTCTGAAAGTAATACAGCTACAAAAGATACAGTTGCACCAACTTTAGTTTCTGCAGAAAAAGTTTCTGAAACAGGAATTGAATTAACTTTATCTGAAACAATTACAGATAATGATTCAAATCCAACTGATTTTACAGTAACTGATTCACAAGATAATACATTTACTGTAACTAGTCAATCAAATACAGATGGAACAACTATTTTGTTAACAGTTAATTCAATGCATACATCTATTGGAGATTTAACTGTAACTTATACAAATAATAATTCAGAAGTAGAAGATTTAGCAGGAAATGATTTAGCAACTGATTCAACTGGAGTTGTTGCTTCAAGTGTAAATTATTTATCATTTGTTGAAGGTTGGAATTATTTTGCACTTCCAAAAGATACTGAAGATAATACAATTTCTGCTATGTTTAATACAAATCTAGAAAATATAGAAGTTATTTACAAATATGATTCTGTAAATGAACAATATGTTGCAATGGATAATTCAGACGAATTAGAACTTTTAGAGGGATATATTATAAAAACAACATCTGCATTTGATGAAGAAGTTGTTTATGAATTAGATTCTGCATTATATTCTGGAGAATATAGAACTTTAGTTCCTGGAACTTGGAATTTAGTTGGAAATACTTCTTTAGAAAATAGATCTAGAATGTCATATATTTTGAATTCTTGTGAAAGTACTGTTTCTGAAGATAATCTTTGGGATATGACTGTTCATTATAATGAAGCTGGCCAATATGGATTTATACAAAATATACTTTCTTCTTATAATGTAGATTTAATGGATTCATTCTGGGTATATGTTCCAACTTTACCAGATTATCAATCTTGTACAATGCTTTTAAATAGATTAGAGGTTGAAGAATAAATCTGTATAAGAAAAGATTTAATCTTTTCTTTTTTTCCTTTTTTTTATAAAAAAAGGGAGGTTATAAAAAATGATGAAAAAAATATTTAAAATATTTATATTATTTGTAATTTTTTCAATAGGTGTTATATATGCAACTCCTAATTTACCATCTACTCCACATGCATTTTATGGAAATGTGACAAATGATGGAACTGCTTTAGAAACAGGTTGTGTTATTTGTACTGAAGTAAATGGAATAACAAATCTAAATGATTGTATAACAACAGATCAATTAGGAAAATATGGTTATAATAGAAAATTAATTGCACAAAATGTAAATTTAGAAGATGGAAATATAGTTAAATTTAAAATAGGTTCAACTTATGCAACTCAAACAGATGAATTTGAATCAGGAGAAATTACTTTTTTAGATTTAAGTTTTACTGGAGCAGATTGTTCAGAAGAACCTGAAGGAACTGATCCTAGTTCAGGAACTACTGGAGGTTCTGATAATACCTCTGGAACAACAGGTTCAAGTGGATCTACTGGATCAACTACAGGAACTACAGATGATCAAAATACACAAAGCCCATCATATACTGGACAAGATAAACAAGGTATTTTAGATACAATTGATTTAGAAAAAGATTTTCCACAAACACAAAATAAAGACGATTTACAAATAAATCTAATTGAAGAAAATTCATATTCAACAAATACAAATAGTTCAAACTTTGATTCTATTTTAGAAAAGATAGAAGATTCAAAAAAACAAGAATTTAATGAACTAAAAAATAGATTAAATTCAAATAATAATCTAAGAAGTACAATAAATATAAAAGAATATGAAATAGTAAATCCAGATACAGGAGAAAAAAGTTATTCTACAAAAATAGAATTAAAACTTCAAGCTTTAGATAATTTAGAAGAAATTGAATATGTTTTAGTTATACCTAAAGAAATAGCACAAGATGTATTGGAAATTATCTTTAATATAGAACCTTCTGAAGTTTTAAATGCAGACCCTGTTGTAAAATGGAATGTTGATAGTTTACAAAAAGGAGAAATCTTAGATTTATCTTATTTTGTAAAAAAAGAAATATTAATTCAAGATTTAGATTTTATTTCAATTAGTGGAGCAAAAGACGTAGATTTAGAAAATACAAATATTAATACAAATACTACTGGAGATAGTAATAATAATAATAATTCTCCTATAGATACAACTACTCCTTCAAATGCACCTTTTAAATCTAGATTGCCATATCTTATAGGTATTTTAGTTGTTGCTATTATTATTGGAATAATTGTTGATATTTCTAAAAAAAAGAAAAAACATAAAGGGCTTTAAAGTCCTTTCTCCTCAAAGAACAAATGTAATATAAACTATAAAATACAAAATATAAAATATTTTGTAGTTTGTGTATTTGTTCACATTTAAGTGGACTACCTTTTTAAATAGATTGGTGTATAATTTAATTATGAATAACAATAATTCCATTAAAAAGATATTAAAATCTTTAGAATATAAAAAAGAAAATAAAGATTATCTATTTTTAATTGAATGGATTAAAAAAAATTCAGAAAAAAAAGAATTTATTGGAATTATTAATTATCTTAAAGAATATGATTTTGGAAAAAGTTATTTTGATATACTTAATTGGATTAGAAAAAAAGAAAAATTAGAATTTGATTCTGATTTTAAAGTAACTTCTAAATACTTTAATAAATTTATAAAACCTAATCTTTCTTCAAAAACTCCTTCTTATAATTTAATTAGTGAATTTATAAATTCACCAATTATTGAACTTTATAAAAACCAAAAAATAAATGTTTATGGTTTTTTTCAAGAAGCAAATAAATTTGTTTCAACTATAAATAATCCATCTATAAACAAAACTGTTATAGATTATGATTTTTCAACATTTTCAGTAAGTATTCCTTCTATAAAAGGAACTTATGATCAAAAGGTCTCTATTTTTATGACTTATTGCCTTTAAATCAAAAAGAAATTCATACTTGTATTCAAAAAAGTCTTTCTTGTTGTCAAAAACAACTATTTAATTATTCAATGAATATCTTTGTTTTTGATCTTGATAATAAATTTACAAAAGAAAGTCTTTCTTATTTATTTAGTAAACCTATTAAAAATTCAATAAATATTTGTGTTCTTTTAAATAAAAATAAAAAATCTAAAATATCTAAAGAAATTATGAAATCTTTAGAAAAATCTAACTTAAGTTTTATAATTTCAAAAGAAAGTTTAGATATTTGTGAAAATATAATAAACTGTAGATCTTACTATAAACAAATAGGTAGGTTTATAGAAGATTTATGTGAATTTAAAGAAGATTTATACTTTTTCTTAAAAGTTTATAAAAAACCTATATTTTTAGAAAAAGCAAAAATGACACAAGATGTTTTTGAAAAAAATATTATTGATTTAAAATAATTTTTATATTTATCAATATTTTTAATATAGGGAAAGGTGATGTATATGGTTGAAGAAAAAAAAATAATAAATAGTGTGGACAAAAATAAAAAAGATATACAAATAAAATAACTTACTGATAAATATAAAAAATTAATAACTAAATATATAAAATTAGATAAATCATATCATAAACAACAAACAAATTTATATGATCTAAGAAATGATTTTAGACATTTGAAAATAAGATATAAAAAACAAGAAGACGAATTAGATAGAATAAATAAAGAAAATACTAAACTTTCAAGAGAATATAAATCTGTAAATAATAGAAGATTACATTTATTATATCTTAAATGGAAATATGAATTTTTAAATAATAACTTAAAAGAAGATATTTCTAATTTCAAATTAGAAAATAATCAATTGGAAGAAAGAAAAAAAGTCTTAGATAGATATAGTAAACAACTAGGGTATAATGATTTTAAGGAAAATAAAGATTTATCTTAGGATAAATCTTTTTTATAAAATTATATTTTGAAATTTTTAATTTTATTTAAAAATTTGTGCTTTGCAAAATATATTTAAACAAAAAACACTTAAAGCTTACACATAATAATATAATATAGAGATGAATATAAAATGGAATTAAATACACAACAGAAAAAAGCAATAAATCTAACTAAAGGTCCGTGTGTTGTTCTTGCAGGAGCAGGAACTGGAAAAACTTATACAATTAGACAAAAAATAAAACATTTAATAGAAAATAATTTTTATAAACCAAAAGAAATACTTTGTCTTACTTTTTCTAATGAAGCAACAAATAATTTAAGACAAAAAGTCTCAGAAGACATAAATGAACTTTCAAATGATTTAACAATTAAGACATTTCATTCTTTTTGTTATGAGATAATTAAAGAAAATACAGATTTTTTTAAAATAAAAGAAGATTCACAAATAATCTCTCCAGATGACTTTAAAGTTTTTTTACATAAATATTTCAATATAGATGCATATTATTCAAATAGATATGTAAACACTATACAAAACTGTAAAGACTTTGGAATAACTATAGAACAAATAAAACAATATATCCAAGACAAAATATTAGTTAACTTAATAGATATAGAACATATTGAAAAACTTAAAGAAATTTATAAAAATAAACAAAAAAGATTATCTACTTTATATCTAGAACTAAACAATGCAGATAAAGATTATAAAAAAGAACTAAAACAAGAAAAAAAAGAAATAAAAGAATTTATTGAAAACTATCAAAAATATATTAAATTTAATAAATTTATAGAAACTTGGGAAAAATACGAAGAATTCAAAAAAGAAAAAGGATATTTAGATTATGGAGATCTAAATAAGTTTGTTTTAGATTATTTTAAAGAAATAGGTTCAGAAAAATATGTAGATGAATACAAATATGTTTTTGTAGATGAATTTCAAGACACAAACAAACTACAATTTGAACTTATTAAATATATTGCAAAACACAAAAACATAACTGTAGTTGGAGACCTAAATCAATCTATTTATGGATTTAGAGGAGCATATAAAGAAAGTTTTGAAGAATTTAAGAAATTCTTTAATGTTTTAGAAGAAGATATATGTAAATTAGATATTTCTTATAGATCTACAAATAAAATCTTAAACACATCTTATGATCTTATAAAAAATAATTATGAAAATATTCAAGATTGTGTAAAAATACATAGTTTTAAAGAAAAAGAAGGAAATCAAGTAAAATGTATTAACTTTAATAATCAATATGAAGAAGCTAGATTTATTACAGATGATATTTTAGAAAAAAAAGAAAATATAAGTCTAGATAATATATGTGTTCTTGTAAGAACACATAAACAAGCAGAAGTTATAAAACAAGCTTTAGAACTTAAGAAAATTCCATATGTTTATGCAGGTAAAAAAAACCTATTAGATGCCCCTGAAATACAAACTGTAGTTTCATATCTTTCAGTTTTAAGTAACTTAATAGAAAGAAAAGCAATAGGAGATATTTCTTGGTGGAATTTGTTTCATTATTCTAACCTACTTAGTGCAAAAGACTCATATAAAATAGGTAAATTCTTAAAAGACAATAGATTCAAAGAAATTACAATAAATGATATCTTATTAGAAACAAATAAAGAAGATTTAGGACTTTCTTTAGAAGGAAAAAAAATAATTCAAAGAATTTTACAAAGATTTGATAAGATTTTAAAAATATCAAATAAAAAAATTCCACAAATTGTTCTAGATATTTATGATATATGTGGAATAAATAGAAAATTTACATATGTAAGAAATCTAGAAAACACAGAACATCTTTATAATCTTAAAAAATTTTATGAAATTTCAGAAAGTTTCTATAAAATGCATTCAAAAAGAATAGTTGATTTTGTTGAATATTTAGAAATTATAAACAAACTAAATATAACAGTAGATGCAGAAAAAATAAACAATAAGAATGCAGTTAGACTTATGACAATACATGCAAGTAAAGGACTAGAGTTTAATACAGTGTATGTTACAAATCTAGCAAAAGATAGATTTCCAGTAACTAGAACAAAAAACGATCCTCTTATACCAAAAGAGCTTTTAGAAGATAGAAGACTTAAAATTGAAGATATTAAAAAAGAAAACACCTCTTTAGATGAAAAAGAACTAGAAAAGTTAGTAGAAAAAGAAATAAAAAACTATGAAAAAGAGATCTTTATATATGAAGAGAGAAGACTTTTCTATGTAGCTATAACTAGAGCAGAAGAAAATCTTTATTTTACATATGCAAAAAGTTATAATGATTCAGATAAAGAATATACAAAATCTGTTTTCCT
>JAQVTI010000010.1 GCA_028700115.1 Candidatus Iainarchaeum sp.
TGCCTTCTGACACCCTTATTCCACTAAATAAGAAAAGAAGATATAATGGCTTTAAATCTTCTCTTAGCTTAGATAAAGTAACTTTTATTTCTTGATCTGTTGGAACATAAGTGTCATTTGAAAAATTAATATCCTTTTTTAATAGTTTTTTACAAGAATCTATGTTTTCTTGAGAGAATCCTTCATCTTTAAGATAATTTAAAAACTTTGACACAATTTTTCTACTACTTTGAGTATTATTAACCAAATCTATGTTTTTTTTATAATCTTCAAGCAGTTCTTGATGGTTTTTATATATATTTTTACTAAAGATGCTGTTTAATTTAGCAAGAGATTTATAGTATCCTTTAGAGTGATTTTCTTCTAAAACCTTTATTTTAAAGGCATCAAGAGAAATAGTTTGACAAGCTTCTGGCGGGAGTCGAACCCGCGACCTCAACCTTACCAAGGTTGCGCTCTACCACTGAGCCACAGAAGCAAAATAATTATTTTATGGAATGTTTCTTAATAAATTTTTCTTTTAATTTTAAAAAAGAATTAACTTTATTTAAATTTAAACCATATTTTTGAATATATTCATTATATAATAAAAAACCAATATAATATTGATTTTTCTCGAAATTGTTAGAAAACTTACGTTTATATTCTTGATTAAAATATTTTTTATTAAATAAATTTGATAAAAACTCTACAACAACTTCATTTCTACCAAACTTATGATTTTCTTTTTTTAAATAAGAATAGATAATTTCATGAATTACAATATGATTTGAACTTTCATGAAAAGTATTAATTGATATTACATTATTTGCTTTTTTATTTTTAACTATAACCTCTCTTGAAAGACCTTTTACTAAATCATTTAATGATTTACTTCTTTTACCTTCTTTTAAAGAAAAATAAACATCAAAAATTTTTTTGAAATAACTTTACAGGATTATTGTCTAAATATCCCAAATCAGAAATACCTTCAATTGAATTAATTTCACTAAACCTTATATTTATTTTAGAAATATCCTTTATTAAACCTAAACTAAATAAATCTTTTACTAATTTATCTTCAATTTCATTTATTTCCTTTATTTTTTTTTCAGATAATAATGATTGGTTTTTAATTACTTTTTTAGAAACTTCTTTTTTAATAATCGAAGTTATATTTTTAAATAACATATATTTAAAAGGATTCAAATAATTATTTAAATATTTATCAGTTATCCCACTTTTTTTTAAATATAAAGTATATTCTTTAATTATTTTAATATATTCTTTAGATGCAGTCTTAGGATCATTACTAAATATTGCTTTTGCAATTGGAATTGATTTACTTTGGGCATCATTTACAAAGTTTTTATAGAAAGAAGAATTCTTTTGTTCTTCTTTTGATTTTAATTGTTTATATTTTTTAAAATTTAAAATATTTCTTTTTAATTTTAATTCTTCAGATACTGATGATTTTTTTGAAATTAAATTAGAATTCTTTTTTTTAAATCTGGAAAATAATGTTTTCATATATAAAATCTCTAAATATTATTTTATAAGAAAAGAAATTACTTAAGTAATTTCTTCTTTAATTCTTCATATTTAAAATCCTCTTTTAAAAGACCCATAGAAAACATATCTTGATGCTTTCCTTTATAAAAATAATCTTTTCTTAAATAACCTTCTTGAATAAAACCTAATTTTTCTAAATGCTTTTTACTTCTTGGATTATATGAAAAAACAAGAGAATAAATTTTAACTAAATTTAAATATTTAAAAGCAAATTTATATAACTCTAATTTTGCTTCAAAAATATACCCTGTGCCCCAATTTTTTAGTTATACAAGAACCACTTTCACATTTTTTACTTTTAAAATCAATATGATTTAAAGAAACCCCACCTATAACCCTATTTTCTTTTTTTAAAAAAACAGCAAAATCAATTCCTGCATCTTTCTTTTTTTTATAACAAAATCTTTTCTTTTTAAAAAAAGTATCTGCATCTTTTAAAGTATAAGGATATGGAAAGTTAGGAATGTTTTTAGAATATACTTTTGAATCATTATAATTTTTAACTAAATCATTTCTATCCTCTTTTCTAAAAGGCCTTAATATTAAATTTTCTGTTTCAAGATATAAATCTTTTTTATATATTTTATTTGAGTCCATAAATAGATTATAGATTAAAAACAATTATAAATATTAAATAAAATAAGAAAAAGAAAAATTTACTTAAATCTTCTTTTATTTAGTCTAGATCTTGTAAATTTATCACTAAGCTTAGAAAAAACATTTTTCTTTGCATGTCTTTTTGCAATAGTTTCTCTAACACCTTTTGGATATTTTTCTTTTAGTTTTTCTATAAAAACATATGGATTTGCTTCTCTTCCTGAGTTATTAACCCATTTAATTACAGCTTCTGCAGTCTCTTTTCTAATATCTCCAATTGTTGCTTTTGTTTTTCCTTCCATATGTTTAGCAATTATATTTGCTTGTATATTTTCTATTATCTCTCTATTATTTCTTAAAGAATCAATTATAGCAATCTTCTTACTAGAACCCATTCCTGAAAATCTATAATATTTCCAACTAAATTCTTTTATTTCATTCTCATATAAAGAAAATAATTTACCTAATCTTTTATTAACTTTTAAAGATTCTGTATGATTAATAGACAAAAATCTTGGGACATTTAAAACTCTTTCAATTGCTTGTTTTCTAGAAACCCCATATAATAATTCTATATTTTTTAATCTTTTTTCATGATCGAATGAAATAAATTGAGGAAAATTTTTTATAAGATTTTTTGTAATTTCTTTAGAAACACCATAAGTTTTAGAAATATTATTGAATTTTACTTCAAAATTAGTATATATTGAAGGAAATGCTAAAAACAATTCTTTTGTTTTATTAATAGGCAAATCTAAAAAATTAGAAAGACTTGTAAGATTTATTTTATGATTATAATTTAAAACATTTGGAGTATATCTAATTAATTTTAAAGTTTTTGAAACAGTTATATTATAAATAGTCATAATTTCAGAAATTTTTGAAGAAATAAACTCTCTACTTGGATAAGAATTCTTCCTTGCAAAAACATCTCTTAAAGATCTTAAAAATTTAATATCTTCTTTTTTATTTAAATCTAAAGATAAAGCTTCAACAATAAATCTTTTTCTTTTTCTATTTTCTTCTAAACTAATTTTATTAACCATATATAATTAAAAGAATTAAAAGTATATAAATTTATTTATTTTAAAAAAAGAGCGCAGAGGACGAGACTCGAACTCGCGTAGTCCAAAGACTCCAGCTCTCTAGGCTGGTGCGTTTGACCACTCCGCCACCTCTGCATATTTAATTAATATATAAAAGAGTTTAAAAAGACTAATGAATATTTGACCCATTTTCAATTTTCTCAGAAGGAAAAAGTAATGCTTCAACTTCATTTTCACCAATTGCAAGAATCATTCCTTGACTTTCAAGACCCATTAATTTTCTTGGTTCTAAGTTTACAATTACAGGAAGTTGTTTATTTAATAAATCTTCAGGATTATATTTAGTTCCTATTCCTGCAAGGATTTGTCTTTTAAAATTACCAAAATCAAAAACTAATCTTAAAAGCTTATTACTTTTTTCAACTCTTTCTGCTTCAATAATTTCTCCTAATCTTATATCTAATTTCATAAAAGTTAAAAAATCTATATTTTCTTTAATATTCATAAACAAACACATATAAAATTTCAAAAGGGTCCAAGCCGGGATTTGAACCCGAGCCAGGGGATCCACAGTCCCCTATGCTAACCACTACACTACATGGACCATTATAAACATTATTTTTATTAAATTAAAAATAATTTTAATAAAAAAACATCTAATTAGTAATATATATAAGATTAAATATATTTTTAAAGATTTCATAAAACAATAATTAGATATATGAACATAAAAAATAAAAAAGGACAATCAGAAGTTATAAGTTATGTTATTATAATATTTATTGTAGCTATAATTGTATCAATAATAATTACACAAATAAATCCAGTTATTTCAAAATCTAAATCAAAACAAAACTTTCAAACTTCAAAAACACAAATTGAACTAATTGAAAAAACAATAAAAGAAGTTATGCTAGAACCAACTAGTTCTTCTAAAAGCATAAGATTAGATTTAGAAAATTTATTTTTAAATGTAGACTCAGATTTAAACAAAATAGAAATATTTCATATAATGAGTGGAGACTACTATGAAAATGAAATAAAAATAAAAGAAGGAAATAAATTCACATATAGAGAAAATCAAAAACTTTTTTCAGGATTAGAATTTGAAGACATAAATATAGTAAATAAACTTTTTATACAAAATAAAACCTTAGACTTATACTTTACAAAAACTTCAAGAAATACTTTAGAAATAACAACAGATGTTATTGAAGATAGTAAATGGTATGATGAAGAATATAGTTATAGAACTAAACTATTAATAGATGCTAATAAAGTATATGGAGATTTAGAAAACTTTCCTGTTTTAATTAAAATAAATGATAGTGATATTTTAGAGAAAATAAAAGAAGATGGTTCAGATTTAGTTTTTACTCTTCCTGATGGAGAAACTAAACTTTATAGAGAAATTGAATATATTGATACAAGTGATGAGATTTTAGTTTGGGTAAATATACCTTATATAGATGATGAATTTGGAACTTTAATTTACATGTATTTTGGAAACTCTTTAGGTGATGAAGAAAACACAACAAAGACATGGAACAAAGATTATGTTTTAGTTCAACATCTAAATGAAACAAGTGGAACAATTTATGATTCTACAAAATATGATAATGATGCAACTAATTATAGTGCAACTAGTGGAGCAACTGGACAAATTGGAAAAGCTTATTTTTTTAATGGAAGTTTATCATATTTAACAATACCATCAACTACAATAGAAGAAAATGGAACTGTTTCTTTATGGATGGATATTAGTAATGCTACTAGTACACAATACTTTCTAGGAGGACCAGGCCAAGGGATAAGATATAATGGAACTTCTTTTTTGGTATTTAATGGTGGAAGTGAATGGGTTGCTTTAAATTGGAACAAAACAGGATATACTTGGATTAATTTATATATTAAAAGAATAAATGCAAATGATTACAAAATTTATGTGAATGGAACAGAGATTGGAAACTCAATTGCAGGAAACACAGGAACAGATATAAGTTTAAACTTAATTGGAAAAAGATCAGATGGTTATTATTTTAATGGAAGTTTAGATGAAATAAAAATTTCAAATAAATCAAAAAGTGAAGAATGGATAAAAACAGAATATATAAATCAAAATAATCCTTTAGAGTTTTATGGAGTTGGTGAAATTGAAACTAACTAAAATGTATAAAAATCAAAAAGGACTATCAAGTATATTTTCATATATTTTTTATATTTTAATAGGGCTTTCTATTTTATCTATAGTTTTAATGCAAGGAAATCAAATTATTAAAAAAAATGAAGAAAGATATGCATATGAAAAAACTATAGAAAATGTAAATAAAATTTATGAAACAATAAATAATACATCAACAAATAAAGGAAATAATATTACACAACAGATATATATCCCTTTTGAAATTGAAATAGATTGTTCTAATAATAAAATATTTGGAAAAGTAGAATATTCTTCTAACTTTAAAGACGGAAATATAGAAATACAAGGAATTAATATTTATAGAAAATATAACCAAATATATTTTGAAAAAAATATAAACTTACCAATAAATTTAGATTGTAATACATTAATTTTAAATAAAGGAAATAAAAATTTAGAATTTATTTATAAAAATTATGATATATCTACAGAACAAATAAATATAGATATAAAATATATTGACTTTACAAAATAAAGATAAACTATGAATTTAAAAAATAAAGCTGGAATAATTCCTTTAGTAACAGGAGTAATAATTACTTTAATATCTATAATTATAGCAGGGATTATAATTTCATTTGCATCAGATTATTTTGGAAGTTTAGAAGACATACAAAATTATAATAATAACAAGAATAATTTAGAATATATTAATAATGTATTAAATGATTTATCAAGTAAAGGAGAAGGAAGTTATAAACTAATAGATTTAGACCCTACAAATATTATAACATTTAATCAAACAGAAAATAACATTACAATTACACAAATTGTAAAAAATAATAATTTTTATAAAAAACAAGATGAAAATAAACAAATTGGAAATTTAAATATTTCTAAAGAAAATATGAAATTAATTTTTACTTTAGACTTAAACAATATAGTTGATTTAAATAACTCAATAGATATTACAAGTACAAGACAAAAAGTTAAATTTGAAGTAGCTGATGATTCTTCTAGTTCTTTTAAAATTGCAGTTAATAGAGAAGATGCAGTAGTTTCTGAAGAAATACAAATTATTTTAGAAGATGCAAGTCCTGCTCTTTCAAATGTTTCTTCAGGGACCTATTATTCCGAACAAACAATTACTTTAACCTCTTTAACTGAAAGTTCTACAATTTATTATACTTTAGATGGATCAACACCTACTGATTCTTCAACAGAATATACAACTTCATTTTCTTTAACAGAAACAACTACTCTAAAAACAATAACTTATAAAGAAAATTATAATCCTTCAGAAATTACAACTTATACTTACACAATAGATATACCAACTGAACCTACTGTTTATAACCAACTATTATTTTCAAGTGAAGGCAATGATACAACTGATGAAAACTTAGAAATAAGTTTTAGTTCAATTTCTCCAGGAGGGGTAGACACATATATAATTACAGATTGGAGAAAAGACAATAGTTCAATGTGGCTTATAAACACACCTTTTGATAAACAAGTATCAGGATATACCTCTGGAAATATTAAAAGTTATACAAGTTATGGAACAACATATAATGGAACTTTAGGTGCAGGATATTCTACAAGAACACCTACATGGACAACTACAAATTGTCCTTTAGGGGGTTGCTATAATTTTGATGGAAGTGATGATTACATATCATTTGGAAATGGAAGTTTATATAATAATAAATATTTTACAACATGTGTATATATTAGACCAGACACAGTAAATAAACAACAAGGACTATTTGGACAATATGATAATCACGGAGTATATAGATATAGAGTCTATTTAAATTCAAATAATAAAATATATTTTGAAGTAGGATGTGATTATTCAAGTCCAGAATGTAGTTCTGGATGGAAAACTACAATATATTCAAATAAAACAATAAGCGCAGGAGAAACAGCATATGTTTGTGTTACATATGATGAACAATATGCCAAAATATATATTAATGGAGACTTAGATAAATCACAAGCAGAAACTAGGCATATAGGGGCAGGATATCTTAATTATTTAGGCACAAATACATATACTCCTTCAGTTATAAAATATTCTGTATCATATACATTTGATGGAATCTTAGATGAATTTCTTGTAAAAGATACTGCCTATTCTGCAGAACAAATTAAACAAATGTATACAGATTTAGAATCTGGAAAACATATAAACTCAATTGCTTCTCAAGAAACAGGAAGTGATGAACAATGGAGTGTTTATTTAACACCAACTGATCTTACAGATGAAGGAACTACAAAAGTTACAAATAATTTATATGTAGATGAAATACTAACTCCTCCTTTATCTAATTATCCTTCAGCTACATATTTTGATTCTTCAATTGATGTAAATTTATTTACTCTAAGAACAGGAAACACAATTTATTATACAACAGATGGATCAACTCCAACAGACTCATCAACTGAGTTTACAGATTTAATAAATATTTCAGAAGACATTACTCTAAAAGCAATTAACTATAAAGGAAGTCTGACACCTTCAAGTGTTTCTACATTTAATTATTCTTTTGCAACTTTAGATTTATCAAATATTTTATTATCTTCAAGTTCTGATACAAACACATCTAGTGAAGATTTAAATATAACATATACAATAAACAACCCTAATAGCTATACAGATGTAACAGTTATTACAGATTGGAAAAAGAATGGAAACTCAATTGCTGTTTTAAATATGCCTTTTGATGTAAATATATCTAATTCAAATTATAAAAATGTAAAAGATTATTCAGATAATTTAAATCATGCAACTCTTGGAGATGGAGATAGTAATAACTCACCTACTTGGACAAACTCATCTAGTTGTAAGGTTGGAGGATGTTATGATTTTGATGGGGTAAATGATACAATAAATATAGAAAATGAAAGTGATTTTGATTTTACAAATGCATTTACATTATCTGCATGGATATATCCTAGAGACTTAACTGCTTCAAAAGCAATATTTAGAAAAGACTCTGCATATATATTATATTTATCTACAGGTTTAGATTTATATAACTGGGCAGATTCAACAAGACTTATTTGTGATATATCAAATATAACTGTAAATACATGGCAATTAGTTACTGCTACTTGGGATGGAACTACTAAGAAAATATATGTAGATGGAACTTTGTGTAATTCTCTTACAGATTCAACAAATTTTAATACAACTGATAATGATATAAGAATAGGATCTTCTTCAACAGTAGGTATGAATTTTGATGGGTTAATTGATGAAGCTTTAGTTTTAGATTTTGCACTTACACAAGATCAAATTACTGCTCTTTATAATGCAGGTGTTGCAGGAAAACATTTAGAAACAATTGATTCAAGTGAAACAACTTCTGGAGAAGAATGGAGTGCAAATTTATTTGTTACAACTAATCAGTCTTCAAAAAGTGCAGACGAATCAAATAGCATAACTATCTTACCTTAGAATAATAACACATAATAATTTAAATTAAAATTTATAAAAAAACAAAATGTGAACAAAAATGATACCTACAGAAAAACAAGCAATTGAAATTCTTAAAAAATATATTAAAGGAAAAGCTAATTTAGAACATAATTTAATTGTTGGATATGGAATGAAAGGAATTTCTAAATTTCTTGGAAAAAAAGAAGATGAACAAAATAGATTTTTTGTAATTGGTACTCTTCATGATATTGATTTAGAAAAATACAATGGAAATATAAAAAATCATTGTGTAGTTGGAGAAGAAATCTTAAATAAAGAAAATATAGATAAAGAAATCATTAGAACAATTAAAACACATAATGAAATTTTAGGAATAAAAAAAGAAAAAGAAGAAGACCATTTACTTTTCTCAATAGATGGGCTTTCTGGAATTATTAGAGCATATGTTTTAATGAGACCAGATAGAGATATTACACAAGCTAAACTTAAATCTATTAAAAAAAAACTAAAAGACAAAGGATTTGCTGCAAATGTTTCTAGAGAAGAAATATATTATGCTCCTGATCTTTTAAAAATTGAAAGAGACAAATTTATTGAAGCTGTTTTAGAAGAAGTTAAAAACAATATGGACTTTAGAGAATGATTAAAAATGGCAAAACCAATTAATATTAATTGTAGAAAACAAATACCTACTCTAAAAATTAAAGAACTTAAAAAAGTTTATAATAAATTAGGATTTGTAGAAGACGAACAAAGACATAGACATATTATTTTTAAAGATAAAAATGGAAAACAACTTATCTTAATGAAAGGACAAAAAGACATACCTTCAGGTACATTAATGCAAATAATTACAGAAATGGCAAAAGAAACAGGAAAAACTAAAAAAGAAATAATTGAGTTTATTATGAAACATAAATAAACTCTTTTTAACAAATTTTACAAACTATTTAGAAGAAAGTGCAATATGCACATCATCTAATTGTTTTTCGAATACCTCATTTGGAGCATTTTCCATTAAAGAAACACCTGACTTTGTTTTTGGAAAGGCTATGAAGTCTTTTATTGAGTCTTTTCCTTTAAGTAGCATCAAAAGTCTATCAATACCTATTGCAAAACCACCATGTGGAGGAGCTCCAAAAGTAAAGGCATCTAATAAGAAACCAAACTTGTTTCTTGCTTCTTTATCTGAAAGACCTAATATATTAAATATATTTTTTTGTTTTAAAGGATCATGTATTCTGATCCCCCCAGAACCAAGCTCAACACCATTTAAAACAAGATCAAAACTTTCTGAGTCTAGTTTTAGATAATCTTCTTTAGTTTTACAAGAATCTAATTTTTCCCATGAATCCTCAGTTGCTTGAGTAAATGGATGATGAGCAGAAACTACTCTATTTTCAGTTTCATTCATTTCAAATAATGGGAAGTTATCAACCCATACAAATGCAAACTCTTTAGGATCATTTGTATCTTTTCTTGTATCTGGTTTATCACATTTATATTTTTCCATAGACTCTTTATATGAGATATGTGGAAAAGGAGTTTTTAGATCAACATCTAAAACCTCTTTAAACATTACTTTTAGCATATCTTCAAAAAGCTCTTGAATATCTTCCTTTGTAATAAATGACATCTCTAAATCTAATTGAGTAAACTCAGGTTGCCTGTCTCCTCTTAAATCTTCATCTCTTAGACATTTTGCTAATTGGTAATATCTATCAAAACCAGCAACCATTAAACTTTGTTTGTAAACTTGAGGAGATTGCGGAAGAGAATAAAACATATGTTTATGAATTCTACTTGGAACTATAAAATCTCTTGCTCCTTCAGGAGTACTTCTACAAAGCATAGGTGTATCTACATCTAAAAACTTTTTAGAATCTAAATATTTTCTAATTGAAGAAATTACTTTTTGTTTAAAAATAAAAGTATCTGTCATTTCTTTTCTTCTTAGATCTAAATATCTGTATTTTAATCTAGTTTCTTCATTTGCTTTTAATTCTCCAGAAACTTCAACAGGTAAATCTTTACATTTATTTAAAACTTCTATTTCTTTTGTTAAAACTTCAATTTCACCAGTCTCAAGATTAGGATTTATTTTTGGTTTTACTTGAACATCTCCTTTTATCTTAATTACATATTCACTTTTTAGATCTGCTAAAAAATCTAGCTTTTCAATTAAGTCTTTTAAAATTATAACTTGAGTAATTCCATATCTATCTCTTAGATCAATAAACATTATGTTTTTTCCTGCTTTTCTTACAGAATTTATCCAACCACATAAAATTACTTCTTTATTTTCATCATCTTTTCTAAGTTCACCACATGTATGTGTTCTAAGCATTTAAAATCACCTTAAATATAATATATATTATATAGAAAAGTGTTTATAAAAATACTTGTTTTTAATAGAAAATAGATATAATCTTTTAATAAAAAAGAATAATTTATATATAGTCTATTAGTAAAAGACAATATCCATATTAAAAAAAACTAAAATAAAGAGAAAAAGAAATTTTTTAAAATATCAAAAATATAAACTTCAGTAAAAACTCCAACAAATAAGAAACCAATTGCAAAAGCTAATAAAATAAAACAATATTTTATAATATTAATAAATCTATCAGACTCAATTTTTTCCTTAGAAATTCCAACTGAAAGCAAATTACCACTCATTGCTCCTAAAAAATAAGATATTATTTCTAAAATCATATGTGGCAAAACACTTAAAAGTAAAGGAATTAGGAATGCAAAAAATCCAGTTTGATAAAACAAAGCATAAGTTAAAGAATATTGAGTAAAAACAACACCCCAGTAAACTGCATTCCAAACAATTATTAAAATTGCCCCTAATGGAAACACTAAGGCAATTATTAAAGCAACAAGCATTACTGAGAAATTATTTACAAAAATATCTAAAAATACAGATTGTTTTGATTGGTTTGAAAAACCTATATCTTTTGATGGAAGTAAAGAATCATTCCAACCATTTGAAGAAAATAAAGATGAAGAATATTCTTGAGGAATAAAAGCTACTAAAGAAATTACAACTAGAAATATTCCTAAAAAAAAATTTAAATAAACAGAAAGAATTTCTTTATTTTCATAATATAATTGTTTAAAAGAAAGATCAATTTTATTTGAAAAACTAGGTTTAAATTTAAATAAAGTTATACCTTTACTTTCTACTCTCTCTGTTCTTCCAACTAAAAGTTCATTATATCTTATTTGCTTTTGTATAAATGGAGCTAGAAACAAAGTTGTTAAAAAAACAGCAAAAACACCTGGGTTGTTTGGAAAAAGTAAAATTGCAAAACAAAAACCTACCATTGTTCCTAAAATTGCAAAATAAAGAGACTTTAAATTTCTAGGCAAATCATCTGCTAATCTTTCAGGTATACTTTTTATATAATCTAAAATCTCTAAAAATTTGTTTTTTACAATATGCTTTTTTGGTCTAAAAGCTTTACTATAATCATGATTATTCTTTTTTTTCTTTTTTGGTTTTTCTGAAAAACCATCTAAACCTTCTGAGAAACTTATATTTGTATTTAACTCTTTTAAAGACATTTTAGATTTTTTTAAAGCCATAATAATTTATGAACACAGAAACTTATAAAAAGAGAACTTTTTATTTAAAATTATTTTTTATTTAAGTACAACCGATGTATTTTTTCTCGTGTTATATATTCTTTTATTTTATCTTCAAAATCTTTTGAGAAAAAATTAGATTTAAATAAATCTGAAAATTTATATATAGAAATATCTGAAACTAAATCTAAAAAATTATTATCTTTTAAAAAAGTTTCAAGATCTTTTCTTTTGTCTGTATTTTTTAAAGGAAGCTTAATTGAATCATATTCTTTAACTAACATATTTTTATTAGTTCCAAATAATTTTTCTAAATTATTTTCCTTTGAATAATTAATAATTGCTTCTTTTAATAAAGCAAGCTCTTTATCTATATCTTTTGTAATCTCTAACTTTTTTTCAGAAAGCTCTTGATATTTATCAACTAAAGTAACACCTTTTTCTTTTAAATATTTATTTTCTAAAACAGGTTCTTGTTTGTCCAAAAAATCATGTTTTTTTAAAGGACAAATAGTTCTAAATGAACACCAGTCACATAAAGCAGATGGCTTTGCAGGAAAATAATCTTTTTCCTTTGCATCCTCTATATCTCTTATATTTTCAATTACTTCTTTTTCTAAAAGACTTAATTGTTCATCTGTTCTATAAGAAGTTTGTTTGATTCCAGCAGATAAAAAATACCAAGAAAGAGATATTTCTTTAACAAAAGGATATAATTTCTTAATTGCAATCATATATATTGCAAGTTGTCTATCTTTGTCAACTTCTTCTTGAGTTTTTGCTTGTGCATTTGTTTTATAATCTCCAATTTCTATGTGGTCTTTTGAAATTAATGCAAGCTTATCAATATACCCTACAAGATTATATGTTTTGTCTTTAACAGAATCATAAAAAGAAATTGTAATTTCTTGTTCTAAACCTAATGTCTTTGCTTGGTCAAAAGGCTTATATTGATTATAATAATTTATTAAATATTTTTCACCAGTCTCTCTGTAATTTTCAATTACAAAACCATCTCTTATGATTTCAACTTTTTCTTCAGAATAACTTTCTTTAAAAAGAGAATTATAATATTCTAAAACTTCTTCAATTGTGTTTAATTTATTATATTTTAGATCCTTATATAATTTTTCTAAAGTATCATGAACCATTGAACCCATAAATGCTTCTGCATTTTGTTTCTTTTTAATATCTGGTTTTTCTATATAGTTATATTTAAACTGCAGAGGGCATGTTTTAAAAGTTTCAATTGAAGAATGTGAATATCTCATAATTTATCATATTTTTAAATATCTAAATAAATTATAGTAAAAAGAGTTTATATTGTTTTTGTAGGAGTTAATGACCGTAAAAAAAAGTTTTCTCGACCAGACGCCCTGCTTGAAAATAGATATATTCTTCCTTGACTATAAATATATAAGGATTCTAAATGAAAGAAGCAATTATAAACACAAAGAAAAGCTTATATATCAATTGATATATAAAATATATATGGTGAAAAATAAAAAAACTAAAATAAGATCACCTACATTAGATACAGTATTTATGATTGAAAAAAATATAGAAAAATACAGTGGTACTTATAACAAAACAAAATTATGGAAAATACTACCAAAAAAAGTAATGTGGCAAACATACACACTAATTTTAGATTATTTAAAAAATATTAATAAAATTGCTTATGATAAAGAAAATAAAATAGCCTATATATGGAATCCAAAACTTGCAAAAAAGCTTAATTCTAGAAAGGAAATTAAAATATGATTAAAAAATCAAAAGTAGTTTTTATTGATAATAAAATTGAAAAAATATTTTATAAATTAGACGATAATGATCCTATTAAAAAATCAATTATCAAAGCAATAAAAGAACTTAAACAAAATGCTTTTTCAGGAATACAGATACCTAAAAAGTTAATTCCTAAAGAATATATTAAAAAATATAAAATAAATAATTTATGGAAATAGAATTTATCTAAAGGTTAGAGATTATTGTACACTGTAGTTTCTAAAGATGAGATAGAAATAATAACTGCAATTTTAGAATGGTTTAATCATAAAAAATACGAACATAAAATGAAATATTAATTTACTCTTTCTCGGCCAGATGCCCTGCTTGAAAATAGATATATTCTTCCTTAACCTTAAATATATACAACCATTTTTTAAAATCTCAAAAGACCTTTTATAGAAGGTCTTTCTCCCTTCCCCTTAACATGAGGTTAAAAGAGATCTCTCCAGAAAACAGACCGATTGAGAGAATGGAATATTTTGGAGAGGAAAGCTTATCAAATTCCGAACTGCTTGCAATCATTCTAAAGACAGGAACTAGAAAAACTAATATCCTAGATTTATCAAACCATATTTTAAATAAATATACTCTTGAAAAACTTAGAAACTGCTCACAACAAGAACTCTGCAAGATACATGGTATAGGAAAAATTAAAGCTTGCCAGATAAAAGCAATCTTTGAGCTTCACAAAAGAATCTCAACTCCACAAACAAAAGAACTTACTAAAATATATTCGCCTAAACAAATTGTAGATATTTTAAAACCTGACTTTGAAGGAAAAGAACAAGAGCATTTAATATGTATTTTTCTTAAATCAAATATAATTATTTCAAAAAAAATAATCACAATAGGCACAAACAATCAAACATTAATCTCAAATAAAGATATTCTAAAACATGCAATTAAACAAACAGCAGACAGCATAATTATCTCACATAACCATCCACAAGGAGATCCAACTCCATCAAAAGATGATAGACTGGCTACCAAAAAACTTAAAGATGCATGTAACTCTATTGAGATAATTCTTCTAGATCATATTATAATAGGAGATAATAACTATTTTAGTTTTAAAGAAAACCAGATTATATAAAGTATTAAAAAGACATACATATACTTATATTTTATATAATTTAAAAGTGAGGACTTATGAAATTTAAATTTTTAGGAATACTTTGTATACTTTCTTTAGTTTTACTTACAAGCACAGTTTCTGCTGAAATTGATTTAGAAAATATAGATTTTGGATATTATTTTAACAATTTAGAAGAAGCAGGACAAGAACTTCAAGAAAATGTATATCAACTTCCAAATTTTATTAAAAAACAATTAGATAAAGAAATAATATATCTTGAACTTGAAGATATTAACACAACTTACAAAGTTAAGATTGAAAAGATTGAAGAAAAATATACAATCACAAAAGAAAACCTTGAAAACTACACAATTGAAATTAAAACTACAGTTGCAAAACTTCAAGAACTTCTAAACTCAGAAGACAAGATGGATGATTTTAATAAAGCTTTAAAAAACGGATATATCACAATAAAAGGGAAAGGATTTTTTAATAGCTTACAAACTGGACTTGCTAAATTTTTCTTAAAAGTAGGAAGTTTATTTTCTTAAATTTTATAATTTTTTAAAAAATCTATCTGGAAACTTTCAAAGTTTCCTTCTTTTATTTTTTTTCTTGCTTCTTCTATTAATCTATGAATAAATCTTATATTATGCATAGACATTAAAATTTTAACACCAGGTTCATTTAATCTATATAGATGATATAAATAAGCTAAAGTATGTTTTTTACAACAAGGACAATCACAATCTTTTTCTACTTTTTCAAAGTTTTCTTTATAGATTGCTTTTTTTATATTAATAGGTCCTTTTCTTGTAAATAAAATTCCATGTCTTGCCATCTTTGTAGGATAAATAGAATCAAAACAATCCACCCCTTTTCCAATAGCTTGAATAATATCTTCAGGAGACCCAACACCCATTAAATATTTTATTTTACCTCTATCTATATGCTCTAGAGAATAATCAATTGCCTTGTGCATGTTTTCTTTTGACTCACCTAAAGCAAGACCACCAATTGCAATTCCATCAAATGGTAGAGAATTAATTTCTTTTGCACATTTTTCTCTTAAATCTTTATATATCCCACCCTGAACTATTCCAAAAAGTAATTGATCTTTATTTTTATGTACTTTTATAGCTCTTTTTGCCCAATCAATAGTTCTATTTACTGCAATTTCATAGTCTTTTTTAGTTTTATGTGCATCTTGCATATCATCTAAAATCATAGCAACATCAGAAGATATATTATTTTGAAGTTTGATTACTCTTTCAGGAGACATAAAATGTTTATCTCCATTAAAAGGTGATCTAAACCAAACTCCTTTATTATTTATCTTAATCATAAATTCTGGATTTTTTAATTGAAAACCTCCAGAATCTGTAAAAATTCCACCTTTCCAATTTATAAAATTATGATAATCTTTTGTTTTTTTTAAAAGATCTTCTCCTGGTTTTAGATAAAGTAAATATGAATTTGAAATAAAACATTTTGTATTCAATTTTTCTAATTGATCTAAAGTTAAATACTTAGCAATACCTTTTGTTACTACAGGCATAAAAAAAGGAGTTTTAATTTCTGCATGCTTAGTTTTTAAAACACCTGTTCTTGCAAGTGTATTTTTATCTTTTTTAGAAATTGTAAAACACATATATAATCAACAACTTTATTTTTTTAAAATATAAGAAATAAATATTTAGAAACTAATAAAAAAACAATAAGTCCTAAAAAAATAAAAGGACCAAACTTAGGAAGATTATAATAAATTGGAAGTTTTTTTATTTTTTTAGATTTTTTAAATCTTAAGATATCTTTTTCTTCAATAACTGTTCTGTTTTTTAATTTTAAATCTTCTAAAGATAAATCTTTTAGATACTCAACAGCTAAAACATCTCCATCTTCTAGATCATTTACTAACTTATATTCTAAATAAATATATTCTTTAACTTCTTTTTCAAAAATCACAATAAAAAGCCCAAATAAAATAGGAATTAATATTAAAAAATATAAATAATTAAAATACAAAGTAGAAAAAGAATATATAAGCATAAATAAAAATATTAAAAAGAAAAATACAGATTTAATTATATAATTTATTTTAGATTTTAATAAATCTAAAAATTTAATTTTTTTAATTCTAAAAACTTTAATAAGTTTAAATGAATAGACTATAGAAATTATAAAAACAGATAATAATGAAGAAAATAAAATTACCCAAAGAATAGTTAGTTGATTATTTAGATAAGGCAAAACTAAATGAAGACCAATAAATAATTTAATATCCCCTCCTCCAAGTTTCCCAAAATAATACAACAAATATCCAATAAGATAAATTAAAACTCCTATTCCAATTACTTTTAAAAAATAAATATAACCTAATAAATTAATTATAAAACAATCTAAAACTAAAAAGATTAATCCTAAACAAATTAATGGAAAGCTAAGCCAATTATAAATATATCCTTTTTTAAAATCTGTATAGCTTGCAATAAAGCAAGCAATTACTATAACTATAATTTTTAAAATTAACAAATCCATATTTTTTCAAAATTATTTAAATTTAAAATTTTTTGCCATTTGTTCCATTTGTTTAGGGTCCATTCCTTCCATTTTAGATAAATCTGGTATTTTACCACCCATTTTTCTCATCATAGAATTTATATTCCCACCACGTGCACCAAATTGTTTAAACATCTTCCTCATCTTTTTTACATGAGAAATCATTTCTCTAACTTCTTCAAATTTAGTTCCTGAACCTTTAGAAATTCTTTCAATTCTACTTCTAGTAATATCTTGGGGAATTGAATTTAATTCATTTTTTGTAAAAGAATCAAGTATAAAACCATATTTTTTTATTTTCTCTTGACCCATATTAAGTTGATCTTTAGGAATCTTACCACCTATTCCAAGCATATTTATAACTTTTGAAAAAGGACCTAATCTTTTTGTAGCTTTTAATTGCTTTTTAAAAAGATTAAAAGTAAAGTCTCCTTTCATAAGCTCTTGAGCCATTTTTTCATCAATATCTTCTTCAGTTCCAAGTTCTTTAATTTTTTCTAAAAGACCTTCTAAATCCCCAAAACCTAAAATTCTAGAAAGATATCTATTTGCATCAAATATTTCTATATCTTCTAACTTTTCACCAGTTCCTATAAAATAAATAGGGGATTTTGTAATATAACATGCAGTTAATGCTCCACCACCTTTAGCAGAACCATCAAGCTTAGAAATTATAACCCCATTAATACCAATTGCTTGGTTAAACTTTTCTGCTTGTTCTTTTGCAGCTTGACCAATATCAGCTGAAAGAACTAAAAATGAATATTTTGGTAAAAAAACAGAATTAATATCTTTAATTTCTAGAGTTAATTGATCATCTAAAGCACTTCTTCCAGCAGTATCTACAATTATTAAATTAACTTTGTCTTTTAATTCTTCTAAACCTTTTTTAACAATCTCACTTGCAATTTTTATAGATTTATCTCCATAAAAAAAACACCCCACCTTATCACATAACTGTTTTAATTGTTCATAAGCTGCAGGTCTAAAAACATCTGCACAAATTACACCTACTCTTTTTCCTCTTTTTCTATAAAAATTAGCAAGCTTTCCAGCACTAGTTGTTTTTCCAGAACCAAAAAGTCCACATAAAAGTATTTTTTCTGGGTTTTCTTCTAATTTTTTTTCTTGGTCCCCACCTATGTTTTTTAAAATAATATCATAACAAATTTTTACAATATGTTCTTTTCTAGTTAATTCTTCTGGGATTTTTTCAAAAGCTTTTTCTTCTATCTCTTTTGAAATTTTTAAAACTAATTGAATATTTACATCTGAAGAAATTAAAGCTCTTTGGATATCTTTAATTACTTCTTTTATTAGATCTTTATCAACATGAATAGAATATTTAACTTTATCAATTGCACTTTTTAACTTATCCCCAAAACCCATATATAACAACTCTTTTATTATAAAAATACAACAAATACTAAAATATATTTATATATATTTAGTAAAGAAAGAAATATAAAGGGTTTATCTTATATAAAATAATAACTAAAGAAAAAAAGGTGAAACAAATGCCAATTAAAAAAATATTCAAAAAAAAACAAAATAAAAAAATAATCCAAGAAAAAAGAAAAGGATTAACAGAAAAAGAAGCAATTGAAGAATTTAAAAAACATATTAGAGAACATACTAGAAAAACTAAATAATCCTATTAACTATATAACTTGCAGAAAAATCTTCTAAATCATTATAATTTTGACCTGTTCCTATAAAAAAAATTGGCTTTTTAAGCTCATTTAAAATAGAAATTGCAACACCACCTTTAGGGTCAGTATCTATTTTTGTTAAAATAATTCCATCAAGACCAATCTCTGAATCAAATTTTGAAATTTGATCAACAATTGATTGCCCAGTTTGAGATTCTCCAATATATATTGTTATATGTGGTTTTATTACTCTTTTAATTTTTTCAAGTTCTCTTAATAAATTAGAATTTGTATCTTGTCTTCCAGCAGTATCTATTAAAACAATATCATAATTATTAGCTTTTGCAGAAGTAACAGTATCAAAAGCAACAGCAGCTGGATCAGAACCATAATTTTGTTTAATTATTTTAACTCCAATTCTATTTGCATGTTCTTGTAATTGATCAATACTTCCTGCTCTAAAAGTATCTGAAGAAGATAAAATTATTTTTTTACCATTATCTTTAAATTTTTTTGCAAACTTTGCAATTGTAGTAGTTTTCCCAGCACCATTTGGACCAACAAATAAAATAATTAAAGGTTCTTGTAAATTTTTTGGAATAAATTTATTAAAATCACAATCAATATCAAGCTCTAAAAGTAAACTTTCTTTAATCACATTTTTAATATCTTCCATTAAATTTTTTTTAGAAAAAGAAGCAGACTTTAACTGTTCTTTCAAACTATTTACAATTGCTTGAGAAGCATTTATTGAAACATCAGCTTCAAGTAAAGATAACTCAAAATCTTCTAAAAAAAAAGAAATATCACTTTCAGAGAGTTTAATTTTTGAAGAAAATAAAGACTTTAACGAACTAGAAATACCTGTTTTTATAGAATCTTGCTTTTTAAAACTTAAATCTTGATATTCCTTTGAAGAAAAATCAATTTCTCTTTTAAAACCAGAAGCAAGCTCTTGTTTTGTAAAAGAATGACCACTTGGGGGGATATCTTGTTCTTTTTTAATTTTTATTTTTTGTTTTTCTATATATTCTTCTGATTTTAAAAAATTATTTGAATCTCGAGATAAATTTTGATTTTGTATAAGATCTTCTTCAACATCAGATTTTATTTTTTCTTCTTCAACATCAGATTTTATTTTTTCTTCTTCAGAAATGTTTTTAATTGAAATAGATTTATTTGACTTAACATTATTATTTATTATATTAATATTATTATTTTGACTGTCATTAGCTTCATGTCCAAGAAATAATGGTTTTTCCTTATTTAAAATATTTTCATCAGATTTTTCTAAAATATTTTTATTTTGAATAGTTTCAATATTTGATTTATTTTGTAAATCTTTAACTAAATTTTCAGATTTAAAATTATTATCTAAAATCTCTTTTGAATCTTTTAAAGAGTCTTTAACTTTTTCTTCTGATTTCCCAAAAACTTTTTCTGCAAACCCTTTAAATTTTTTTTTAAGCATCCCAAACATAAAAATCACTAATAATTATAAAATATATAAAATATTAAAGGTAAAAAGATTTAAATAATAAACTAGAATAAGATAAATTAAATAAAAATAAAAAAAAGATAAATTATAAAAATTAGTTTACAACTTGTTTATCTTGTTTTTTATTTTCAGATATTTGCATTTGATTTAATGCTTTTGAAATTTGTTGTAATAACCCTACATTCTTTCTATAACTTTCTGTAAATTTTTTTCTAAGATCTAAAAGTTCTTCTTTTCTTTTCTTTAAATCTTCTAAAATTACAGATAACTCTTTATCAATCATTATATTCCCTGGAAGAGTAACTTTTGCTTCTTTTTTATTAACAACTTCACATTCTACTAATATCCCAGCACCAACATTAACCATTATTTGTTCTTTATCTTTTGACTTTGAAACTTCTTTTAATGTTTGCTCTGCTTTATTTACTTCTAATAATAAATTCTCAATTTCTTTTAATCTAGATGTAATTCCAGATAATTCTTGTTCTTTTTGTTTATATAATGAAATTGTCTGATTTTTATTTAATGTAATTTTTTTATTTTCAACCATATTTTCACCTTTTAAATATTTTCTATAAATATTTTATTTTAAAAACATTTTTTAAATAAATTATTTAATATCTACAATTAAATCATCTATTCTTAATAATTCAGCATTACTAGTTTTATTCCCAATAAATAAAACTTCTCTATTTCCAATAGCATCATTTCCAACAAATGACCCACCATAATTTAATGTAATAGGTATGCCTTTTACTTTTAATTTTTTTGAAATATATTTATAATCTATTTCTGATATATTTGGATTTACTAAAAATAAATGATCATTAACATATAATGAAGATCCAATTAAATCTATTCCAGCAATATTTTTTTTTTCAATATCAACTTTTAAAAAAGAAGATATTTCTTTAATTGTTTGATCTTTTAAAAAATCTGCTGCAAAACCATAATTTGAATTTAAACAAATTAAATTTCCTAATGCATTATAATCATTTATAACTTTTACTTTAATTTTTTCTTTTTCTAAAATATCAATTTCTTTTAAAATTGAATCATCTGTTCCAACAACAATTTTATCTTTAAGTCCAATTGAAAAAACCCCTAATAATGGAGATTGATTTATAGATGTTTTTATAATTTTTGTTTCTTTAAAATATTCTTTTAATACTTTTTCTTCTTTTTTTAGAATATTACTAGGAACTAAACAAAATTCTTCAGTTACAAAAGAATTTACCCCTAAATAAGGATTATTATTTATTGTAGTTTTTTTTAATTTCATTTAAAATTACCTATTTAAAATTAATTATAAAATAAAAAAATAAAAGAAAAAAATTTCTTTTATTAATTGTTTTAGTTTATTTTTTCTTTAAAGAATAAAATAATTAAAAAAATCAAAAATAATTTATTTTTAGATCTATTAATTATTTAGAAGATTCTATTTCATTTAAAGAATTTTTAGAAGATTTATCTAAATTTTGTTCTAAAACTTCTGTTTGATCTATTTCATCTTTTAAATCTTTATTAACATCAACTTTTTTTTCTATTTTATTTTCTTTTTTATTTTGTATTTTATTTTCTTTTTTATTTTCAACTTTTGATGTTTCTTTAGATTTATTTTTAGATGATTTAGATTCCACCATAGAATCTCTTACTTCTTCAAGTTTGTCTTTAACAGATTGCTTCTTTTTTACTTCTTTTGCTTTATTTAAATCATAATTTTTAAAAGCATCTGAATCTTTTAAGAAAACATATATATTTTCTTTATCATTTTTTAAAGAAACTTCAATTTTCCTTGGAGGATATCTAATACTATTTTTCCAAAGAAATTCATTTACTTCTTTTGAAAGAAAAACATTTTCTTTTTCTTTTCTTGTATGTTTTCTTAAGAAATCATAAACTAACCCAACAGCTACATTTGCTCTTTTAGTTCTAGGCTTATCATAAGCCTTTCTTAATGGTATTATATAACTTTCTGCAGGCATAGACATCACTTCTTTCTCTTACTTTTTTTAATACTTTTATTTGTAATAGCAGTAGTATTTCTAGTTCTTACTTTTTTATTAAATCCAAATTTAACTTTTTTAGTTCTTTTTCCACTTTTTATAGGACTACTATTTTTTTCTTTTAATTTATCTAAGACTAAAGATCTATATTGAGAACCAAATTCTGTTTCTCTCCAATTTCTTTTTTGTCTTCTATTCCAAATTCTCTTTCCAGCCTTTTGAATAATCCAAACAGGAATATTCATATATCCAAAACCTACTTTTTTTCTTTGAGCAATCAGGAATTCTTTAAATTCTCTATCTTTATTTCTTGCCATAAAAATCACTCCTTAAGTCCTAGTTTTCAGGCTCCTTTATTTGTTCAGAATCATTTTTATCTAAAAGATCTATTTTTTCTTTAATTACTTCTTTTTTATCAACTTTAGGTTTTTTAGTTACCACCTTTGGTTTTTCTTCTTTTTCTTCTTTTTTTATATTAGTTAATACTTTAGAAGCAATAGAATCAAGATATTTTTGACCTTTAGAAGTTAAAATTCTTCCTTTTTTATCATCAGAAATTTTTACAAAACCTAACTTTTCTAAATCTTGTAAACAAACTCTAATTATTTTTCCACCAGATTTTCTAAAAACAGCTGGTCTAACACCTCTTCTTTTTTTACCACCATAATATGATCTTAAAGAAGAAACAGTTACATTTCCAGAGATATACACTTTTCTTAAAATAGATGCCATTCTGATAAACCACCAATCTGGATCTGTTGGTGCTTTTTCTCTATGAGAGCCGGTTTTTACAAATACAGCAAACTCTGGCATCAAAACACCCTTATTTTCTTTTAAGTCTTTTGCAACTTCTAAGATTAAAGGATGAGCCATTACATCTTTAACACTAGTCAAAGTTCTCACCTCATAGTAAATTAATACTATATATTTTTATCCTTTTTTAATAAATTTTTTTAAAAAAAGAATTATTTTTAAAAAATCTTTTTTAGAAATTAGATTTTTTAATAAACAATATATATTATAGAAAGAATCTATTTAAATAGCTTTTCTTTATAATAATTTTCTTTAAAAAAAACTAAATTTTTTGTTCTTTATATAATAAATGTTTTTTCATATAAAAATATGAATAAAAAGCAAAAAACCAAGAAATTATAAAATTTACCCAAAAAATACTATAAATTCCAAAATCTAAAATAAAAACTACAAAAAAACAACCAATTATTAAAAATATAATTTTTTTAAAAAAAGAACCCCATAATAAAAATCCTGGTTTTTTAAAAGCTTGAAGTGTATATGCACTAATCATAAAAATAATTTCAGAAAAAACAGATAATATCGTAATTCTTATTATTTTTACACCAATAGTTATTACAGAAAGATCTTTTGAAAAAATTATAATTGCATATTTTGAAAAAATAAATAAAATTACTGAAAATAATCCTATAATTAAAAAACTATATTTAAAAGATTTGTTAATAGTTTCTTTTATTCTTATAATATTTTTGGCTCCATTATTTTGTGAAACAATTGCAATTAAAGCCATGACTAAACCAATTAATGGAGTTATAATAATTTGTTCAATTCTAGAAGAAACACCTACTGCTGCAATAACTTCATTTCCAAAAAAAGATAAAAAATAAATTAAAATTATTGAAGATAATGATAAAATAATATTACTAAAACTTGCAGGTAATGAATATTTTAAAATAATCATATAATTTTTTATTTTAGGAATAAAATATTTTAATTTAATTTGTCTAAAAAATGGATCTTTTAAAATAATCAATAATAAAATTAAAAATTTAATAAAATTAATTAAAATAGTAGCAAAAGCAATACCTTTAAGACCCATTGATGGAATAATCCAAAATCCATTCATAAATAGAGGATCTAAAATAATATTTGTAATTACTCCTATTACAACTAAATTTCTAAAAGTTTTTGAATCCCCTCTAGATATTAATATTGAATTTAATAAGTTTATAAAAAGAATAAATGGAATCCCAATATACAAAATATAAACATAATCTAAAGTTAATCTAAAAACCTCTAAATTCAAATGTAATAAATCTAAAATAGGTTTTGTAAAAAAAATTCCTATTAAAACTAAAAATATAGATAAAAATAAAACTAAAATAATTCCTTGAGCTATTTGTTTTTGAGCATCTATTTTTTTATTTTCTCCTAATAAATTACCTACAAGAGTATTCATTCCAATACCAATTCCAGACCCTAAACTAATTATTATAAAAAAAATAGGCATAGAAACAGTCATTGCAGAAAGGGCATCTACTGATATTTTTCCTGCATAAAATGTATCTATTAAATTATAAAATGTTTGAAAAATAAAACCTATTGCTGCTGGAACAGCTATATTTTTAATATGCTTTGAAATACTTCCTTTTGTAAGATCTTCTTTATTCATATTTACCAAATAAAAATATATTATTTTTTAATTTTTAAAGAAAATTGATTTTTAATTTTTAAAAATAATGCTTATTAAAAAAAAATTATTTTTTACAAAGATTAATTTTTTTAATATACCCACAAACAAGACAATTATAAATTTTATATTTATAAATTTTATTATTTTTTTTAAGATTTTTAAATCTAATTAAAGTATTTTCTGAATTTCTAATTGTCAAACAATTTTTACAAATTTTTGAATGAAATTCCTTAGATAAAGGTTTATTAATTTTTTTAGATAATTCAATTATTAAAGAAATATAATCATAAATATATGGATTTTTTAAATTAATATTTTTATTTTCTACTATTGCAAAATTAATTAAAAATTGTATATATTCATTAATTTTTAATTTATTATTACTCATACTTAAACCTTAGTATGCACTCGCCGGGATTCGAACCCGAGCCGAAAGCTTGGCAAGCTTCCATACTAACCACTATACTACGAGTGCTATATTTTAATATGTATTATATAATAAAATCTTTTTAAATTAAACCTTTTTATTATTTTAATATAATTAAGAATTATTTTTATAACTTGTAATAAATAAAATTAATAAACAAATAAAAATTAAACTTAAAACATACATAAAAATTTTAAAATAAGAAACATCTTTACTATAATCTTTTACAACTTCTTGCCAAATATCAACATATTCCTCTTCTGTATCAATTATATTGTTTAAAGAATTATTTACATCTATATTTAATTTATTGTCTAAAATAATTTCATTTTTAAAAATTTTAATTGTATTTAAATAATCATAATCTCTTGTAATTTCTAAAAATAAACTATTTATATCTTCTGATATAGTTTTTATAATTTTTTTAGATTCACCAGAATAAATGGTAATATTTTCAATATTTTCTTTATTATTATAAAAAAAATTAATATCTATATTTTTATTTACATCAGTATAATTAAATGTATCAATATCTATTTGTAAAAAACCATCTTTAAAATGAAATAAAGGATCATATACAAAAAATGCTTCTCTAAAAATTCCTTTGTCTTTATATATTTCTACAAATGAATTTTCATCTTTTAATTGAGTAGAAACTATAAAATTATAATACATTGGAAAAGAAACTTCTGGAAGTATATAAAAAAAAGATAATTCTTTTTCTTCAAATGGATCTAAATATATAATAAGATTATTTTCTTTAGGATATATTAATTGAAATTGATTATGTGTATTTATTTGTATTAAAGTAATTAAAGGATTAATAGATGTATTTTTAATGAATGCCTTTATTTCAAAAGCACTTTTTTCTTTCATTGTTTTTTCAGAAATAATATCTAAATCTAAAACATTTGAAAATCCTAAATCTTGAAAATTATTTTGAGAATTTATCTTAAAATCAAAAATTCTTTCATGAAAATTTACAGATACGTTATTTGCAGTTGTAACTTTATCTTTAATATCTAAAGAATCTTTAGATACATTTAAAAGAATATGAGAGGCATCTACTAATCCTACTTCTCCATAAGTTGGGTCAACTGGAATCCAACCTTGATTTGGGATATATACTTCAAGCCATGCATGTGCTTGCCATTCATAAGTACTATTAGAATAACCACTAACATATCTTACAGGAAAACCTCTTGCTCTAAGTAAAGATGCTGCTAAAACTGAAAATTCATCACAAACACCTTCCATTTCTTCTAATACTTTTATAGATTCATAGGTTTTTTCTGAATATTTTATATTATAAGTAATATTTTGATGAACCCAATTTGTATATTCTACAAGTTCTTTAAAAGCATTATTTGATTTAGAAATTTGTTTAGATAAACTTATTATTTCTCCTCTATCTGATTGTATATTTAAAGAAGGTTCTTTATATTCAATAAATTCATTAATATCATTTTCTAAAGAATAAATATTATTTGTAAGAAGAAATTTATTTTCTGAAATTATATTTGCAAAAATTATAAATTCATAATAATTTTTATCAATAGAAGAAATCTCAAAAACAGCAATTAAATTACCAAATTCATCTTTTTCAATTTCTGCAAAATGTTTTTCTCCTTTTGAATCAAAATAATAATATTCTGATGAAACTATTTTTTGAAAAGAAGTATCATAAAAAACAGGAGTTTTAAAAATAAAATTATTATTAGAATTATAATTTTCAAAAGATACTGGAATTACAATATTTAAATCTAAATCAATTTTTTTAGCTTTAATAACATCAAAGTTTAATTCTTCTAAATTTGCTTCAGCAATAATATTTATACTATTTAATAATAAAAAAATAATTAAAAAAATTATAACAATATATTTTTTCATAAAAACACCTATAAAATAAGATTCTTTAAAGATAATAAGGTTTATAAAATATATTATAAATTTAAAATATAATTAAATTTAAAAATATAAAAATAACTAAATTAAAAAAAGTAGGAAAAAATGATCCTAGGCAGAGTCGAACTGCCGATCTTCGCCTTGTAAGGGCGACATCATAACCACTAGACCATAGGATCTTTTTAGAAATTAAGTTTTTAAAAATAGAATAACTACATTTCTATTTATATTTAAGAACAATAAAATATTTAAAGCTATTTATATTATGTAGTTTAAAAAAAATCAAAAAAATGTTTTAATTTAAATACATAAAATTAATTTTAAAATCTAAAATTAATAAAAAAATAAATTAAAAAAATAAAAAGATTTAAATACTCTATATCTAATAAATATTATATATTTTATATTTAAAGGTGATATTAAATGACAAGTAGACTTTATATGACAAAACTAATTGGAGGTTTCCTTTTTATTTTTGGAATATTTTTTTTAATTCTTTCTATAACTAATTTATTTAATGATGTTGATTTTATAGAAGAATATAAAACATGTATAACAATTTCGGATTATAACCCAGAAATATTAGATTCATGTAAATATAATGCTTCAAATGGTCTAAAAATTGTAATTAGAGATAATCAAGTAGAATTAACACAGAGTCAATATATTAAAATTTATGTAAGGGAAACAATAGCAGTTTTATTTTCCATACTTTTAATAATTATTGGTGATTTTGTTTATATTGGAACTAAAAAAAGAATAAATTATCATGAAGAATTAATAAGCAAAATTGAAGAAAAACCATTAATTAAACCATTAATTAAAAAAAAGAATAAAACCAAAAAAATTACAACTAAAAAAAATATAAAAAAGAAGAAATAATCTTCTTTTATTTTTTATTTTTAAAGAAACTTATTTTTTAAGCTCATTATATGTAATTATTCCAATTTCTTTATGATCTTTTAATTTAGATTTTGGAGCAACTATAAAATAAACTTTATTATTAATTGCAGTTTTTAAAAGTTCTTCAGAAATATCTTGACCTGTAACTATTGCAAATATTTTACTTTTAAAAGAATTAATTTTATTTATAATATCTTTATTTTTAGAATTACCAATTCTTCTAAGCTTTTCATTTAAAATTCTTGATTCTTCTTTTCCATCAACATCTTCTAAAATTTTTAAAAAATTTTTTCTCATTTTATCAGTAATTTTTGGAATAATTATTTTTTCTTCTTTTATAGGTTCTTTAATTTCTTCTTTCTTAATAAATTCTTTTTTTTCAAATATATTTTTTGTCATAATATTCCCAGATTTATTAATATTTTTTAAAGAATTAATATTACTTGAAGAAACAGGTGGTTTTAAATTAGATTTTAAAAAAGATTGTTCTTTAGAAAAATTTGAAGAAATTTGATTTTCTAAAGATATTTTTTTAGGAAATTCAGATTTATTAGAAAGATCTTTAAATTCTTTCACTGCATTTTCAACTTTATCTTTTAAAGTAAGTGGTTTTTTTGAAAATACATTTAAATTATTATTAATAATTTTATTATTTTCAATAGGAGATTGTTTTAAATTATTATTAATAATTTTATTATTTTCAATAGGAGATTGTTTTAAATTATTATTAATAAATACAGAATCTGATTTTATATTTTCTGATCTATTAGTTAAAAAGTTTGGTTTATTATTAAATGTATTTCGTTTATTATTCATATTATTAAAAGAAGAATGTGAAAAATTATTTTTTGAAACATCAATTCTTTCAACATTAGGAATATTTGAAAGCATATTTTCAAAATCATCTCCTGTTTTTATAGGTTCTTTAAATTTATTATATACTTTTTCATTTTGCTTAACCTTATGTTCATGAGTAATTGAAAATTTAGTTTGTTTTACAAGACCTGGTTGTCTAGGAGTTATAGATGATTCTATTAAATTTGATTTAATTTTTCTTCTTAATGCTTGATTAATTTCTTTTTGTGTAAGTTCTTCAACTTCTTTTCCATCTGGAGCTCTAGCTATATAATCAACTCTAATTGCTTTTAAAAGTTGAGATTGCTGTATTTCCCCCCCATGATCCCCATCTAAAAATAAAGTAACTTCTTTATTTTTACAAATATCTGATAAAGATTTTGGAATTCTAGCACCATTTGTTGAAATAACATTTGTAAATCCATATTTTAACATATTTATTACATCTGCTCTTCCTTCAACAACAATTAATTCTTTAGAAGCATCTATTGTTGGACCTGCTGGAAGTCTATCAGGACCATAATTCACAATTTCTCTTGTTTTAAATGTATCTGAAATTTCATCCATTAATTCTCTAGTATCTGGAATTTGATCTTGCATAAGTTTTCCAAGAAGAGAAATTGCTCTTTCTTTAATTTGTTTTCTTTTAAGTCCTCTAGTATCTTCAATTTGTTTAATAATAAAAGAAGTATCACAAGGACCAACTTTATCAATAGATTCAATAGATGCACCAATTATTGCAGTTTCTACCATTGACAAACTACATGGAAGTTTTAAATTTCCTGAAGTTTTATTTCCTTGATGAGATAAAGTTATTTCAATTCTTCCAATTTTACCATTTTGTTGTAATTCTTTAATATCTAATTGAGAGCCTAAAAGTCCTTCAGATTGACCAAAAATAGCACCAATTACATCTGGTCTTTCAACAAGACCATTTACTTCAAAATCTGCAACTATCATATATTTAATAGTTTCTAAATAAGTTTTACCCATAGATTATCACCAATAATTTATATTTGATAATCTCTAAAATCATTAATTAAAAAAGAAAAATAGATTTTTAAAAAGAATTTATATAAGTCATTTTAATTTTACTTATATATAATATCTAAAAATAATTTAAATTAACTAAATAATATCTATAACTCTAACTATCTTTGAATGTGATTTTTCTCCCTTAACTAATTCTATTTTATAGCCAAGGTCTTTAAAAAAACTAATTATTTCCTTGTTTGCCTTTCCTTTTAAAGGCTGTGAATGTATTTTAACTTTATATGTATCTTTTTCTAAAAAATCTATATCTTGTTTTTTAGAATTACATATTATTAAAAGATTTAATATCTGATCTTTTTTTAGTTTTTTTAAATTCATATTTATAATCTTAAAGTAATAAAATTCAAATTATTTTTAAAAGTAAATCTTTGTTTGAAAAAATAATAAATTCTCTTTAAATCTCTAAAAATCTTTTTTTCATCTAGAGATGATTTTTAGTTTTTGTAAAAGGTTTAAAAATTAAAACCTTCTATATTTTATAATTTATATAATTACTATAAATATTATAGAACAAAACATTTAAAAAACAAGATTTATATATTATATTTATGAGTCCTAAATTTTATGCAACAAAATTTACAAAAAAAATAATGAAAGATACTCTAAAAGATCTAAAAAAAGAAGTTACTAATTTTAGAATACATATAAAAAATCCTTCTAAAAAAGAAATTTTAGAACAAAATTTATTAATAAAAATTAAAAATATACTAACTTTATATGAAGAAATGAAAAAAACAGGCACACAATTAAATGATGCGGATAAAAAAGCAATAGAAGGTTATAAAAAAATATATACAATATACAAAGAAATATTAAATAAATAGGGTAAGTTATGAAAAATAAAACAAAAGGTTCTAATGCAGAAAGAGAACTTTTATTAAAACTTTATAAAAACGGTTTTGCTGTTTCTAGAGTTGCAGGTTCAGGTTCATCTACACTTCCTACCCCAGATATAATTGCTGTTAAAAATAAAAAGGGCTTTGCAATTGAATGTAAAACTAAATCTGGAGAATATTTAAATATAAAAGAAACACAGATAAAAGAACTTGAAATTTGGGAAAATTTATCTGGTTTTAAATCATATATTGCTTGGAGACTTGGAAAAGAAAATTGGTATTTTTTATATTATAAAAAAATGAACAAAACAAAAATAGCATATTCTATAAAAAAATCAGAAATTATAGAAAAAGGAATAAATTTTTCTAATTTTATAAAATCTTTATAATTTAATTTTGTATTATAAAAATCTATTTATAAACATATTTATGCATAAATATAATATAGATAAAAGGAAATAAAAGATTAATATGTATATGGAACTAGAAGAAATAATAAATGCTCTAAAAAGACATGCTGATAAAGAAAAAGGGTTAAAAAATAGAATTCTTTATGAACAAGCTTTAAAATCATTAACTGAATTAAAAAATAGAAAAGAATAATTTATATCTAATTTTATAATAATTTATATTTTTTTGTAAATCTATCAATTTTATCTTCTTTAATAGGACCAACTCCAAGACAGGTAATATCTGGTTGAGATAATTGAGTTAAACCAGCATCTTTTATTAAAGAACATGGAAATATATTTTTAATATCTTCAAATAAAGATAAAAGCTCATTTTTAGAATCTATTTTTAAAACAACTTTTTTTTGACCTTCCAAAAGCCATAAAGATGAAATTTCTGGATTTTTTTTTTCAGTTTTTAAAAAAGAAGATACTGCTGCATGTGCAACTTGTGCAGCAATTTTACCTTTTCCAAGTTTTAAATCATTTCTTACAATTATAACTTGTTTATACATATTATTCAAAATCAGATTTATTATCATCAATATTACAATTTTCATCATTAGAACCTTCTATTCCTGAAAAAGTAATAGTTATTGTTATTTGCTTTCTACCCCACATAGAAGTGATTTGTTTTGTTTGCCCTAATGTAATTTCTGTAGTATAATCATATGCTTTATGTTCATTTTTAACTAAAAAATGCCTATCATATTCTAAATTTACTTTCCCTGAATTCCCAGAAAGTATTTTGAAAATATGCCCATTATTCCCATCATCTTCAAAAGTTTCTCCAATTTCTGCATAAATAGTTTTTTCTTCTTTTACATTATTTGATGGATTTTCCATATCTGTTACTTTTCTTGTAACTTTAAAAACAAATTCCATAATTTATCTATCTCCTATTAATAATAACATTAAATTTTAAATATTAAAATATATTTTATAAAATATATAAGATAATTAAGTTTAAAAACACATAAGCTTATTGAATAAATAAAAACAAATTAAGAAGTAATATATTTTTTAATATTTTCTAATTCTTCTTCATCATAATAATTAGATGGTAAAAAAACTTCTACAATTTTTGTTGAAATCCAATCTTTTTCTTTAATTATAGGTACATAATCAAATATAGAAGTTAAATTAATTTCAAAATCCCCACTATTTAAAATTTGATTATGTAAATTTTTATAATCCCCAATATATGAAACAACATGAGTATAAGGTACAATCAATGATTTTTCTTCTAAATTATAAGAATAATATCCTAATTGTTTATATTTTTGTGGAATATCAAACCAATCAGGATTTACAAAATCATCATTATAAATATATTTTTTATTATTATTAATTCTAATTCCTAAAATCATACCAGGTAAAAGACGATTTAAATTTAAATCATCATCACCTTCAAACCAAACACTTACAGAAGAAGAATCTACTATTCTATACCATGCATCAACTGTTGGGAAATATTTATCAGATTTAGAAATAGACATAATTTTATTTAAAGAATCTGCAGATAAATAAGAACAATTACCAATATATTTTTTATTTTGTAAATTTAAAAAATTATTAATTGTTTTCTCATAATCATATTTTAAAGGAAGAATTCTAAAATCTAAATTAGAATCATAATATACATCTATTAATCCTTCTTTAAAAAAATATTTTTCATCATATTCAGATATTTTTTCTAAATCTAAAAAAATATTTTGAAAAGCAATATAATTTTCATAAAAATCTTTAAAAGAATATTTCCCTAAATCTAAAACCACTTTTGATGGGGTTAAATTTTTTTCTAAAAAGAAACTTTGATCTTTAGAATTTGTATTTAATAAATCTAATAATAAAAAAATATTAGATGCAAAATTTTTATTAGAAACATCTTCTTCTATAACCATATTACAAAAAGAAACATAATTTTCTTGTGTAAAATTATTTGAATTTCCTGTAATTTCTGAAAAATAATTTATAGAGTCTTGATTTGTTTTAATATCAAAAAAATTATATTTAAAATATTTAAAATTTGCAGAAGACAAAAATGGTTCAAAATCATTATATCTTTGAGAAATATTTTCAGAACTACAAAAATAATTATAATCTATAAATGTAGAAAAATTATCCCCAGAAAAATTACTTAAAGAATATGATAAAGCCCAAAATACAGATATATCTTCAAAATTTAAATCAAATGAATTTGAAATATCAAAAATCATTGTATTAAATTTTTTTAATAAATCTTTATCTTTTTTAAAATAATCAAAATATATATGATTTATATGTTCTTGAGAAATATTATAATTAATATCTTCAATTAAATCTATTTTATTTAATAAATTAGGATTATAATTAGGATTATCTTTTGAAATAAAATCATCTAATAAATACACATTTATTTTTTCAAAATCACAAACTATTAAATAATTTTCATAAATTTTATAAGTGTTTTCTAAAATTTCTACAATTTCTCCATTTAAATCTAATAAAAATAATAAAGAATCATCTTGTGTTTTAGAAACACTTATTATAGAAAATTCTCTTGAAAAATTATTAAGTCCATTAAAAAAATATTCTTGAGAGGAAAAATCTAAAATAAACCAAGAAATTTTAAATTCTAAAGGATCTCTTGCATCAAAAATATATAAATAAACATCTTCTTGAGAAGTTATAAAATTATAATATAAATTATCAGAAATAGTATAAAAATAAGCAATATCAGATTTATTTAATAAAAAAGGTATACCCCCTCTTAATTCAATATATGATTTGTGATTATCTTTTTTTAATTTAAAATAAGTTTTATCTTTACTAAAATAAAAAGTATTTTTTGAATTTTGGGGGATTATTTTATCAAAAGTAAATACTTTAAATTTATTTGAAAAATAAAAATTATCATAATAAGACAAATAATTTATATAAAAAATATTGTTTGAAAAATTATAATCCAAATAAAGAAATTTGTCGTTAAAATGTATATTTTTATTTTTATAAAAAATAATAGGAGAACTAATATTATTTTCAGAAATAATTTTTACATTAGAACTATTAAATCTATAATTATAAATTTCATCAAAATTAGATATATCAAAATATTTATAAATTTTATTTATTGAAAAACCTAAAAAATCTAAACTATTATCATAATAATTATAAATATTTATATATTGATTATTTAAATTTAAAATAGATATATCAATTAAAAAGTTTTTAGAAAAAATTGAATTTGTAGAAATATTTAATTCTATATTTTCTTTATAATTATAAGATTTATCAAAATTAGAATTTCTTCTAAAAGAAATATCTAATAATAAAGGAAAAGAAGAAATCACTTTTTTTTCTTTTAAATAATAAAAACATTCTTTAGAAACTTTTGTTTTAAGAGAATCTTCTGTTCTTAAAAGTAAATCATTTATACTATTTATGGGATTATCTTCTAAAAATAGAATTAAATTATAACAATAATTTTCTTTAGAAATTAATTCTTTTTTAAGATTATTTAATAAGAATACATCTTTTTGATTAATTTCAAAAAAACCAATATTTGAATCTTGGTTAAAATTATAAGAAATATATTCAGAGTCATAAGAAAGATCAATAGGTAAAATATAATTAGTATATAAATTTATTGGAGTTGTAATAATATCTATTTTTTCAGGAATTTTAAAAATACTATCAAAAGTAGAAGAATTTATTTCAAAATTTGTTTCTGGTAAAGAAAATATATTTGTAGAAAATAAAATTAAAATAAAAAAAATAATTATAATATTAATTCTTTTAAATCTAATTTCACGTCTATTGATTTTATTTTTTGGGATTAAAAAATAAATAATTAAAACTATTATAAATAATAAAAATCCTAATTTTTTAAAATTAAAATTAGAAGAATCAGATGTAAAATTTAAAATATTATTTTTAAAATCAATAGATGTATCTATATTAGAAAAAGAAGAATCTGAGGATATAGATGAATTATCAAAATTAGATATTATTGAAAATGGAAGATTTTTTTTAAAATTCATATTATTAATAAAATAATTAATATCTAAAAAATAAACACCTTCTTCAGATAAACTAAAAATATATGGTAAAGAATTAATTTTTTCAGAAAAATACATATTATCAAAATTATAAATAGACACATATAAATTAACATCTTCTAGAGAGCCCATATTTGAAGATAAATATATATTTTGATCAATATTAAAATAACTAAAAATATTTCCTAAATTATCTTCTAAAAAAAAATTATAATTATAAATATTTTTTTTTAAAGAAAAAGTATCAGAAAAATAATATATTTCTTTTTCATCTATAAAAAAAGTATAAGATATATTAATATCAGAATCATAAGAAGGAGTAAAATAAAAATTAAAAGAAGAAAGTTCTTCTAAAGAAAGATTTTTATTAAAATATATTTCTTTTGAAATATTAGATAAAATTAATAAATTTACAGAATCAATTTTTTGTAAATCTAAAAAATTAATATCAATTTTATTAAAATAAATAGATAAAGAAATAATTTCATCATAAACATAAGATTCCTTAAATAAAATTGAATCATATGCAAATATATTTATTGAAAAAAATAAAATAAAAAAAAATATTAAAAAAAATTTATATTTCATATATAATTTATATATATATATATTTTTAAAAGTTAATAATTACTTGATCTACTCTCTCTGTTGGA
>JAQVTI010000011.1 GCA_028700115.1 Candidatus Iainarchaeum sp.
TTAATTTAACTTATAAAGTTTATAGTGTAGAACATGAAGGAAATATTGAATATTTTACTGAAATTATTGTTGAAGTTGTTTCTGGGAATAATAATTTAAATAATATTAATATTTGGCATGAGATACCTAAAGAAGTTGCAAGAGATGTAAGTGAAGTTATTTTTAAGAATACTCCTTCTGTATTAAATAATGATCCTGTTGTTAAATGGAATATTGATTTAATTAATAAAAATAGTTCAAAAGAATTTATATATTTTGTAAATAAAAAAGTAGATTCTGGTAATTTTAGAACACTTGGACTTGGAGTTTTAAATATTTATGAAATTCAAGATATAGAAGATGTAAGTGAATCTAATTTTAATGTTTTAGATGTAGATGAAAAAGAAAATTTTGAAAAAAGTGCTTTAACTGGTTATTTTATTTTTTCTAATTTTGTTGGTAAGATAATTATTTTATTAATAGGTTTTGGGCTTATTATTTATGGGTTTATTTTAATTAATAAAAAAAGAAAATTATAATTTTTTTTAAAACAATTATTTTTAAAGACATCTATCTTTAGATATATTTATGATGAAAATAGATTTAAATTCAATTGATTTTTCTAAAAAATTTCATTTATTAATATTAATTATAATTATTATATTTATTTTTGTAATTATATCAATAATATATACTTCTATTTACTATAAAAATATTGAAAAGAATTCAAAATTTAAATTATTTAAAGATATTCCTTATATTAATTATGATGATTTTGATCCATATTATACATCTCTAGATATTTATTCCCCAAAAGAATTTACAAAAGATTCTAATTATCCTGTAATTATTTTTGTTCATGGAGGGGCTTGGAGTGAAATTATTGGATCAAAAAATGATAGGCATAGATATATTTTAAGAGGTAAATATTTTACAGATAATAATTTTATTGTTGTAAATGTAAATTATAGGCTTTCTCCAAAAGTTAAATTTCCAACACATGTAAGAGATGTTTCAAAATCTATTTTATGGGTTTATGAAAATATTATAAATTATGGAGGAAATAATAAAGAAATATATCTTATGGGTCATTCTGCAGGAGGGCAAATTGTTTCATTAATTTCTACAAATGAAGTTTATTTAGAAGAAAATGGTTTAGGTTTAGAAAATATAAAAGCAAGTATTCTTTTAGAAGGAGTTGGATATGATCTTTTACTTGCAAGAGAATTAAAGCTTGATAGTAAAATTATAGATAAGTATTATACATTAGTTTCTTTTGGTTCTTCAGAAAATATATTAAAAAATGCATCTTCTATAAATTATATTGATGAAAATAAAAATATCCCACCAATACTTTTAATAAATGCAGAAAGAACTATTTTTAGAATATCTAAAATAGAAGCTAGAGAATTTTATAAAAAACTTATAAAAAATAATATTTATTCAGAACATCATACTATTTTAGGAAAATCACATACTACTTTAAATAAAGAATTTGGTTCTGAAAATGATAAAACCGCAGAAATTGTATTGAGTTTTATAAATAAATTTAGAATAGTTTGAATTTAATTATATTATTTGTTGGACACAAAATAATTTTTTAAAATTTTTTAATAATATATTTATTTAAAATAAATCTTTATTAATAAAAATATTTAAAAAAATATTAATTTTTATTATAAATTTATAGTTAAAAAAGTATATTTTTATTAAGAAAGTATATATAAACTTATTTGTACTATATAATATATAATAGTTAACTTATTACAATTAATAATTATTGTTATTTGTATAAAAATAAAATTTTGATTAAAAATATAATTTTTAAAATTTTTTTAAATACATAAATTAAAAAAAGAGGTTTTTAATATGATAAAAATTGATTTAAATAATACTAATAAGCAAGAACTTTTAAAAGTTTTAGAAAAACAAATATCTTCTCCTTCAAGATATATTATATCCCCAATAGATATTTCTATTTTAAAAAAACATAGAATTGATGTTAAAACATTTGCAAAAAAATTAAAAGAAGTAAAAGCAAATTATACTGTTTTAAAAGGTCTTGGTTTTAAAGCAAAAACATTAAAATCAGCAGGATTTATTTTAAATGATTTAAAACAAGTAGGATTTGATGCAACTAAATTAAGAGAGCTTGATTTTAATGCACAAGAATTATATACTGCAGGATATTTGGCAAAAGATTTAAGACAAGCGGGGTATACTGCAAGAAGACTTAAAAAAGTTGGGGTTAATTTAAAAGATTTAAAACAAGCAGGATATTTAGCTAAAGAAATTAAAAATGCAGGATATTCTGCAAAGCAAATTTTAAGTGTAGGATTTACTATTAAAGATTTAAAAAAATCTGGTTTTACTGCTTCTCAATTAAAAAAGATAGGTCTTTCTGCAAAAGAATTATATAATGGAACATATTCTTTAATAGAACTTAGAAAAGCAAAATATTCTATTATAAAATTAAAAGAAGCAGGATTTACAGATGCAGAACTTGGGATTGTAAAAAAAGTAAAAAAAGAAAAAACTGAAAAAAAAGTAAAAAAAGTAAAAAAAGAAAAAACTGAAAAAAAAGTAAAAAAAGTAAAAAAAGAAAAAACTGAAAAAAAAGTAAAAAAAGTAAAAAAAGAAAAAAAAGAAATTATTGTTAAAACAGATTCTAAAAATAAAAAATTATTTATAATTGAAATAAATAAAGAAAATTTAAAAAAATATAAACCAATAGAATTAATTAAAGGAAAAGTTAATGCAGAATCTTTAAAAAAGAAAAACTTTTCTGCATCTGATTTAAAAAAATTAGATTTTTCTGCAAAAGATATTTATTTTTTAGGATATCTTGTATCTGATCTTAAAAAAGCTAATTTTTCTTTGAAAGATTTTAAAGAAGCAGGAGTTTCTATTAAAGAATTAAAAGAAATTGGATATCTTCCAATTGATTTAGTAAAATTATATGATACAAATAGTATTTTATATGGAGAATTTGACGCAAAAGATTTAAAAAATGCAAAATTTAATTCAAAAAAATTAAAAGAATATGCATATACTGCAAAACAATTACATGATGCAGGATATAATTTAAAAGATCTTTTAAAGGCAAATTATAAATTTAAAGATATTCTTGCTTTAGGATATACAATTAAAGATTTAAGGAAGCATTATACTTTAAAAAAATTATGTAATCTTGGATATTGTTTACAAGATTTTAAAGAAATATTTACAATAAAAGAATTAATTGATGCAAATTTTACATTACAAGAATTAATTAATGCAGAATTTGATTTAAAAGAGCTTATTAATAATTTTAAAATTAAAGAATTTTATTTAATTAATTTTTCTGCAATTAAACTTTTTGAAAATGGTGTTTCTTTAGAAGAATTAAAAGAAGCAGGATACAATATAAAAGAATTAATTGCATTAGAACCTATACAAGAACCTTTAGAAGAAAAACAAAGTTATTCTTTAGAAGAATTAAAATATATGAAATATTCTATAAGTGAACTTTTAGAAATGGGGTATACTGTTTTAGATTTAAAAAATTCAGGATATTCTGCAAAAGAATTAAAAGTAGAAGGAGTTACTTGTAGAGAATTAATTGAAGTAGGATTTGATATAAGAGAACTTCATTTTTTAGGATGTACTTTAAAATATTTTATAGAATATGGATTAAATTTAATAGATTTAAGAAATTCTGGATTTAATGCTTTAGAATTACATTTAGAAGGATATTCTTTATATGATCTTAGAATGGCTGGGTTTTCTGCAAAAGAACTTCTTCACATAGGATATACTGCAAAACAATACCATTCTGTAGGATATACTGCAAAAGAACTTTATGAAATTGGATTTAGTATTTCTAGTTTAAGATTTGCAGGATATAAAGCAAAAGAATTAACAGGAATTGGAATTTCTATAAATGATTTTTATTTAGCAGGATATTTAGCTAAAGAAATGGCACAAGCAGGATATAAACCAATAGACCTTAAAGGAAATTATTCTGCAAAAGAGTTAAAACAAGCAGGATTTGATGTTGCATCTATGAAAAAAGCAGGATTTTCTGCAAAAGAGTTATATGATGTTGGGTTTTCTGCAAGACAACTTCATTATGGTGGATTTTCTGCAAAAGAACTTTATGAAGTTGGAGTAGGTATAAGAATGTTAAAAGTTATACATTATGCTGCAAAAGAATTAAAAGAAATTGGATTTACTGCCTTACAATTAAAAAAAATTGGATATAACCTAGAACAATTAAAAGAAGCAGGATATTCTTTTACTGAACTTAAAGATGCAGGTTTTTCTTCAGAAAAGATTAACAGACTTCCTAATAAATAGTTTTTTTATTTTTTCCTTTATTTTATAAAGGTTTTTATATTTATATATATTTGTATTTTTAATATAATTTTTTAAAATTTTATAAATAATTTAGGTGAATAATATGTCAAATAAAAAACATAAAGAACATAATATAACAGAAAATAAATATAAAATAAATAAAAAAGAATTATTAGTTTGGCAAATCTTTGCTGCTATTTGTTTAGTTTTATTTATTGGGTCAATGGTTATTGTCTTAAATAATAACTCTAAAGTTGTAGATAATAAAGAAAAATCTCCAATGACTGGAGAAATAATTTTAGCTCAAGATGATATGCAGAAAATCGCTGATTTAACAATTGAATTTTTAAAAGTAAATTTTAATATTACAGATTTAACACTTAATAATGTTTCTGAAGAGAAAGGTCTTTTGAAAATGGATTTAGATATTTCAGGTCAAAAACTTTCAATTTATACAAGTCAAGATGGTGAGCTTTTATTTTTAAGTGAAGAACCAATCAATAAGACTGAATTTTTAGAAGAACTTGAAGCTCAAAAAGAACAAGAAAAAGCACAAGCTCAATCTATTGAAAAGGTAGAAAAACCAAAAACTGAACTTTTTATTTGGTCATATTGTCCATATGGAGTTACTGCTCTTAGCCCTTTTGGTGAAGTTGTTTCTGTTTTAGGAGAAACTGTTGATGCTAAGGTTTATTTATATTATGCAGGGCATGGAGATTATGAAGCTCAACAAAATAAAATTCAAGCATGTATTCAAGATTTAGGTTATTCTGATAAATATTGGGACTTTGCAGTTGGTTTTTCAAATAATATTTATTCTAAATGTAGTGGAGATATCTCTTGTGATAAAGAAGAATCTATTGCATTAATGAATAGTTTAGGAATTGATTCTGTTAAAGTTTTAGAATGTGTTGAAGCTAAAGGAGATGAATTAGTAAAAACACATGCAGATAAAGCAAAAGAATATGGTGTAACTGGATCACCTAGTTTATTTGTAAATGGTGTGAAAGTTAATGTTGCAAGAAATGCTCAAGCTTTTAAAACAGTTATTTGTTCTGGATACTCTACTCAACCTGAAGCTTGTTCTCAAGTTTTAGATTCACAAGGAGCATCTGCAACTGGTAATTGTTAAATTATAAAAGAGGATTTTTTTCCTCTTTATTTTTTATTTATAAGATGATTTTATGCCTGTTTTTAAAAGAAAAAATTTATTTGGAAAACCTATTGAAAAATTAGATGTTGTAAACAAAGTTATAAATGTTAGTCGAATTTCTTTTAAAAAAGATAAAAATAATACACTTATTAAACTTGGTTCTGGGAAGATAGGAGATGTTTATTTAGGTACTGTTTATTTTAAGTATGGAACTAAAAGACAAGTTGCAATTAAGAAATATAAATATGATATTTCTAAAGATATCCCTCTTTATAATAAAATAATTTCTGATTTAAGTTCTATTAAGCTTCCAAAAGATCCAAAATATCCAAATAGAAAAGAAACTACTTTATTGCCTAAGATGTGTTTTTTAAAAATAAAAAATAAATCAGGAGTTGAAGAATGTGTTCAGATCACTCCTGCATATATTAAAAATGGAAAATCAAAATTTTTATCAAATAATGAATTTTTAGGATTTAATGAAAAAGAAATGGTTTGGATACTTTCTGAGATTGCAAAGAAAGGTTATGATCCTTATGATTTAGTTGCACAATTTAAAAATAATGAATCACTAATTCCAATCGATTTAGATATTTTAGTAGAAACTTATAAACATAAGGGTTTATTAAAAGGTGAAGAAAAAATTAATAATTTATTATATTCTTTAGCAAAAGTTTCTGAGATTGGACTTTTTGGTGGATTTGGGGATTTATATACATATAATAAAATGTGTGACATTTTAATTCAAATGAATCCTTCTTATAAAAAAATTATTAATAAAAATCGTAAATCTGTTTTTAATAAAAATAAAGAAGATTTAATTAATAGTTCTTTTTAGATACTTTTTTAAATACTTTTTAGGACATATATTATATAATTATTTTATATATGGGTGCTATTTATGATTTATATTCCTGCTTGGCTTGCAATTTTAGAAGTCTTAATCATATTTGTGCTTCCTGTTTTTTTAATGTATGAAAAAATCATACCCTTTAAGTACAGACTTCATACAATGGGTTTAATTGGACTTGCAGTTACTTCTTTAGTAGTTGTTCAGAAATGGACTTTAACAGATTTAGGAATTAGAGTAGATAACTTACAAGGGCATTTAGTGCCTTATGTTTTATTTACAATTTTAATATCTATTGTAATTGTATATTTATCTAATACAGTTTTAAAAAGAACACATTACGTACATTATTGGACAGAAAAAAAGCATCATCTAAAATTTTTAATACCTAATTGTTTTTTACAAGAATTTTTATTTAGAGCTTTTTTAATACCTGTTTTATTTATATTTATAGATTCTTTATTTATTGTAGTTTTAGTTAACTCTATTCTTTTTATGTCAATTCATGTAATTTATTCAACTAAATTTATGGATTTATTATTTGTTTTTATAGAAGGTTTTTTATTTGCAACTATATTTATTTTCTATCCTAATTTAATATTTATTACAATTGCACATTGTATTCATAATTATTTAGCTATATTTTATAAGTTTTTTGTGGATGAAAGGTGAATATATCATGTATAAATAGTATTATTTAAATATATTTGTATATTATATTTTATTATGATTATTAAACAAATTTCTAAAAAAGAAATTAAAAATGCAGACTTATTTCAACAGGCTATATTAAATCCAAATAAATGTAAAAGATTTAGACCTTGGTCTGTAGTTTATAAAAATTTTTTAAGAAATCCTTCTTTATTTATTGGTGCATATGATAAAAATAAAATAATAGGAATTGTTTTTGGGTATATTAAAAAAAATAAAGTTTTATTAGGAGAAATGGCTATTTCTAATGATTATCAAAGAAAAGGTATTGGTAGAAAACTTATTTTTGAATTTGAGAAGAATGTAAAAAAATTAAATAAAAAGTATATTGAATTAGGGGCTTTTGGATCTGCTCAAAATTTTTATTTAAATTTAGGTTATACTCCTATATTATTTGTTCAAATTTATAAAAATAAAGTTAAAAAAAATTATAATAAGTTAAATTATAATGTATTAAAAGAAACTAATTATATTGATGCTAAGAGGTTATTTATTAAAATTGATAAATTAGATGATAAACTAAAACAAAAAGCAGAAAAAGATTTTAATGCTTATAATGTAATCTATTTATTTAGAAAAAATTTTGATTTTGGATAAATTCTAATTATATCTTCTATAATTTTTATAATTATTTTATTTTTTTCAATTTTATATAAATTTTTATTATATCTTATTTTAGTTATTTTATTATATATTTTTTTACAATCTTTATTTTTATAATCTAAAATAATGTTTTTTTTAGTAAATATAAAGTATATTTTATTTAAATCTTCTCTTAATATCATTTTGAAATACATATCAATCTTTTTTTAAACAATAATCTATATTATCTAATATATTATCTTTATTTAATATATCTAATTGTATTGGACATCTTGCGCATTTTTTTCATAATTTACAATCTGGACAACCTTTTATTTGTTGAATTCTCCAATTTTTAAATTGTATTGAATTCCATATTTTATTTATATTATTCAAGTTATTTTTAATTTTGTAAGAATAATTTTTAGCAAATCTTGTATAAGGTAATAAAGGACAAGGATATGCTATTAAATTGGTAGAAATATGATAATAATGAATTCCAGCACCGCATTTAAAATAATAATCTTTTTTATCTAATGTTTTAAAATCAGATAAATCTAGTTCTATGTTGTTTATAATGCATTCCTTATTTAATTTTTTAATAAATTTTTTATCTTTAAAAAGTTTAATAATTTCATTAGAATTTATATTTTTATTATTATTTTTTCCTCTTCCTTTAGATAATAATGGGCCTATAATCCATTTTTTTACATTTAATTTATTTAAAAATTTAGGAAATTCTAAAATTTCTTTATAATTTTTGGAATGAATTAAAGTTCCTACAATCGTATATATTTCATCTTTTTTTAGTTGATTTAATGTTTTTAAAGTATTATTGTATATTTTTTTATTTTTTTTAATTGGATCTCTTATATATAAATGAGATTGAGGATTAGTTCCATCTAAAGATATTTTAAATGCTAATAACATTTTTGATTTTTTAATTAAATTATATTTTTTTAAAGAGAATAATCCATTTGAAGTTAAATAATAAGGTAATTCTATATGATCTAAATATTTAATTAAATTAATAAATTTAGAATATTTTGTAGGTTCTCCACCAGATATATTGACATATAATATATTTGTTTTTTTATAATAAGCTAATATTTTTTTTAAAATATTAAATGGAATTTCTTTTTTTATAATTCCATATGATCCATAACAATGAATACATTTTAAATTACAATCAGAAGTTATACTTATATGAACATGTAATGGTGCTTTTTTTGCAAACAATTTATCTTGGTATTTTTTATCCATTTTAATTAAAATTGATTATGTGCACAAGGTACTGTATCTGCTCTTTTTAATATATTTAATTTTATATTTTTTTTATTTATTTCTATTTTTTTTGATTCAATATTTGTTGCAATATTTGCAGTTGACATCATATTATCACCTCAAATTATATATTAATTGATCTACATAATGTTTATAAATCTTTTTATTATATTATTTTTATCTAGCACCTGCACCTCCACCACCCATACCTCCACCAAATCCTCCTGCTGAACCACTACTACCTGAACCTGATATAGATCCATTAGATAGTGATGTGTAGGTTATACTTGTTGTATATGTTGCTAAAAACATCATGTTTGTGGTGTTACTTGACACATTTAGGTTGTGTGCCTTGATTATTTTGTTAACTTTCTTTGCACTTCCAAAAGCAGTTGCATAAACTATATATTTTTCCCATAAAATTACATGTCTTGGAGGATATTTTTTAATTTGAGAAAAATCTGTTATATATCTATTAAAATTCATCCATTTTAGATTAAGAACTCTGTTTTTCTTTGTAAATCTATTACTTAAAAAAGTACTTCTATCTTTGTATACTAATTTTTGAAAAGTTGTAAATATTTTTAGATAGATGCTAATTATAAAAATATAAATCATAGGAATTGTCATGTATGCTATTTCAGGAGCTATTAAGTTTGTTTTACTAAAAATTAATGAAATAAATATTATATATATTGCAATATAGCCAAAAAATAATAATGAAAAATAAATATTTCCTTTTTTCTCAAATAATTCCTGTTCTGTTTTCCAGTTTTTATAATATTCAAAAATTTCTTTTTGAACTTTTTTAAATTCTAAATCCATTACTAGATTAAATTTATTTTTTGTAAGGTTATATCTGTTGTTAATCATTTTTTTAGTTATGTAATTGTATAGTGACTTATAAGCACTGTTTAGAATATCTATTTTTTTATTAGTTTTAATTAAAATTAAATCATCATTTTTATCTTTTTCAAAATTTAAATATTTTTGATTAACTAAATCCATTATAATTGATCCAAACCAATATTTTGTAAATCTACCATTTGCAAAATAATTTGCTTGTATAGGATCGTGTTTAGAAGGTAAATCTCTTTCATATTCTCCAAAGTAATTTACTTCTTTTTTAGAATATTCTTTTCCAAAAAATCTCCAAATTAAATAAAAGCCAATAAACCCTATTAATGTGTATATTAATAAATATATTTTTTTATGTTCTAGAACAAATAGACCTATGTTTAGTTTTTTTTTAAGTTTATTTTCAATTTTTAAAACATCTTTAGATGTATATTCTTTTTTATAATTACTTTTTTGTGTAAAATATGTATTTGGAATAAGCATATTTATTTCAATATACTCATTTGATTTTACATTTTTAGAAATTGAAAGTATATTTTTACTTTCTTCTATTTTATAATTATCTTTATTAAAAACATGCATGAAATATGTTGTGTTGTTTATGTCTTCTGGAAGGATAATTTGTATATTTGTTTTTGTAGATTTATTTGTTTTTTCTCCATATATCTTATAAAAGAATTGATGAGAATCATTAATATCTAAAATAGCATTTTCAATTGTATATTCAAAATAAGCAGTTATTTGTTCATTACTAAAATTTCCTTTTAGAATAAGTTCTTTTTCTCCAGAAATGGATTCATTTTTGTTTTTAAAAATAAACTCTGCATTCTTATCTTTTTCAATATACCCATTATATTCAGAAATTATTATATCATCTGGTTTTTGTATATATAGCTCTGTAAAACTGCCATTTAAGTAATAAGTTATAGCTTCATTTACAATTATTTGTGTGTTTTCTTGTATATTATAAGTTATATTATAATTTTCTATTGAATAATATTTTGCAGAAACTTGTGGAAGAATTAAAGCTAAAGTAAATATTATTGTAATTATTAAAAATATACTTTTTTTATTCATAAATATCTTACTTTTATTATATAATATATGGCATATCGATTCATTTATAAACATTTCTTTGCTTGTATATTTATACAAGTTATAATTTGTTAAGAGGTATTTTTAGATGAGAAAACAAAAAGATTTATTTAAGATTTTTAAAGTTTTAGGAGATGAAACTAGATTTAGAATTGTTGATAAACTTCTAAACTGTAAATCTTTTAAAGATAATACATGTTGTTCAGATTTAGCTGATTTTACACAAAAGGATCTATCTACAATTTCAAGACAATTAGATATATTAGAAAAAGAAGGTATTATTGTTGTAAATAAAGTTAGTAAGAGTAAGTGTATAAAACTTAAAAACAAAGAAATTATCTTAAAAGTTTTTGAATATTCTAAAAAGCTTTAAAATTAAAAATAATTTAAAAGGTGATTTTTATGTCAAAAATTATAGTTTATTCAACACAATCTTGCCCTTATTGTGTAATGGCAAAAGAATATTTAAAATCTAAAAACATTGAGTTTGAGGATGTAGATGTAGGACAAGATATGAATAGAGCTATGGAGATGATTCATAAATCTGGTCAACAAGGAGTTCCTGTAATTGATATTAATGGAAAAATAATAATTGGTTTTAATAAACCAGAAATAGATGCTTCTTTATAGAGAAGAAGTTTTTTTATTTTTCTATTTTATAGAAGAAAATAAATAACCAAATGCAAAAGAAGCAGCTTGAGTTGCTCTTAAAGGTTCAGAAGAATTACCTATTTTTACTATTTTAGAACAAAAATCCATTGTTTCTTTTTGAAGACCTTTTTTTTCATTTCCATAAACAAAAAGTGTTTTTTTATAAGTTAGACTTTTAAGTTCAGGTAATGTATTCTTACCCCACATACTAAATCCTATAATTTCATCATAATTTTTTTTAATATCTGAAATATGACTTATAACTTTAACATTTGCTTTATGAAAACTGTTTTCTTTTAAGAAATTATTTATTGCTAGTTTAGAAAATTTATTTTTTAAAGTAACTAAATATACTATATTTCTAAAAGTTTTAGACATTCTAACAAAATCAGAAATTTCTCCTAATGTAAAAGGACATTCTAAAATTAGATCTGGGTATTTAAAATTATTAGTTGAAGTATTATTTTTATTTTCTGAAATATTTTTATTTTCTGAAATATTATTTTTTAAAGTATTATTTTTATTTTCTAAATTATTATTTTCTATAGTTTCGTTTATATAATATCCAATTCTAACTTCTATTTTAGAATCATTATTTCTTGCTTCTAGATATATTTTTTCCCCATTTTTATCAAATTTATTTTTTTTAAGAAATCTTTCTTGTATACCTCTTGCATGAAAAGGAACATCGTGATTTATTTTTGATTTTATTTCTTTTATTTTATGTTTTTCTAATCTATCTACTATTTCAGAAATTGTTTTTGCAAAAAATTCTTCTTTAATATTTATAATACTTGATATATAATGTTTATTTTTAATAGGTTTATCTAAAATAAATCTTCTATATGACCAAGAATCATTTTTTATATTATAGTTTTTAGATTTTAATTCTTTAAAAATATCTTTTTTTTCTCTATAAGATACAAATCTTGATAAATTTATTAAATACATTTTTTAATCATCTTCGTTCACATTATTTTTCGTTCACATTATTTTTTAAGAAAATAACTATTATTATAATTTATTTTATATAAAAAATTATTTCATTCTTTGCTTTTCAAAAAAATCTGATTTTTCATACATTGCTTTAAAATTTTTTCTTTTTTCAATTTTTTCTTTAATTTTTTCTTCACATTTTTTACAATAGATTCTAGTTCCATCTATTATTTTACCACATTCTATACATTTATGTACCATTTTTAATTCTCCTTTTCATTATCTCTTAATTGAGGGAAAAATATAACATCTCTTATATTTTGAGATTTTGTTAAAAGTATTATTAATCTATCAATACCCATACCTATACCAAAAGCAGGTGGCATCCCATATTTTAAAGTATCTATAAAATCTGTATCAATTGGATGGTTTTCTCCTTTTCCTTTTCCTTGATCTTTTTGTTCAATCATTAATTGTTCTTGCATAAAAGGATCATTTAATTCACTATATATATTTGCAAGTTCCATTCCATTTATATATGGTTCATCTCTTTCTATTAAATTTTTATCTATTCTATGTATTTTACATAAAGGTGTTGTTTCTTTTGGGTGATCTATAATATGAATTGGACCTAAAAGTTTATTTTCACAATAATTTTCAAAAATTTCTGAAATTGCAAGACCTCTTTTATATTCTTCCATTTCAATTTTATTTTCTTTTAAAATTATTTTAATTTCATTATCATCTAAAGAATCAATATCAATATTTGCAAATTCTTTAATTGCATCTTTCATTTTCATTTTTTTCCAAGGTCTTTTAAAATCTAAAATTTTTCCATTATATTCAATTTTTGTAGAACCTAAAACATTAATTGTAATTTTTTCAATCATTTCTTCTAAAATTTCCATTGCCTCATTATAATCTGAATAAGCTTGATACATTTCAAGCATAGTAAATTCTGGATTATGAGATTTATCTACACCTTCATTTCTAAAATTTTTACAAATAGTATATACTTTTTCAAAACCACTAACTAAAAGTCTTTTAAGATAAAGTTCTGGAGAAATAGATAAATATAATTTTTTTTTCCAAACAAAACTTTCAGTTGTAAAAGGTCTTGCATTTGCCCCACCATAAAGAGGTTGTAAAAGTGGAGTTTCTACTTCTATAAATCCTTTTTGATCTAGAAAATGTCTAATTTCAGAAATTATTTTAGATCTTATAATAAATATATCTCTTGATTCTTTATTTATCATTAAATCTAAATGTCTTTTTCTATATTTTACTTCAGAATCAATTAATCCTTTCCATTTATCTGGGAGAGGATAAAAACATTTTGATAAAAAAATTAATTTTTTTGACTGAATAGAAATTTCCCCTCTTTTTGTTTTAAAAATTTCCCCCAAAATTCCAATAAAATCTCCTGTATCTAAATTTTTTAAAATTATTTTTTCATTTTCAGTAATTTCATCAGTTTTTATTACTATTTGTATTTTTCCATAAGTATCATGTAAATCTAAAAAAACAATTTTACCTAAGTTTCTAATTAATAATATTCTACCAGAAATATTAGCTTCTTTTCCAGTAAAAGAATTTTCTTCAATATTTTTATATTTTTCTATAATTTCTGATGTTTTATAATTTTTTTTAAAAGAAAAAGGATATACTTCTATTCCTGCATTTTTTATATTTTCAAAATGTGTTTTTCTACTTTCTTCAAATTCATCTATTCTTGCCATTTTTATCACATATATATTTAATATCTTATTATTTATAATTTTTTAGAAAATAACTTTTTATAATATATAATATATATAGATAATACTTATAAATATATTTTTTATTTTAAAAAAAATATAAAAAAATCCTATTTTTTAAAATAAGATTCTTTTTTTTGTATAATATAAAAAGCACCAATAATTATAAATATATATAAAATTAACATCAAATTAGATTGTGGGCTTAAAGGTATATTAAAACCACTTGATTCACTTCCTGAATTTCCCCCTATATTTATATTCATAGGGTTTTGAGAAGTTGTACCTACAACTTTTCCATCTTCTCCTACTTGAAACATCATTCCGTCTTTAAAATCTGGATTAAATGGAATTAAATGTCCATTTTCTGTATACCAATTACCTGTGCTTGGATCATACCAAAAAGAACCATTTTTTCCTTGAGCAGAAAGTAAAGTTTCAAGTTCATCATTATATTGTAATCTTGGAACACCATCTTCTGCACTAAATTCAAAATTATGCTCTTTTCCATCTGCAGTTTTTATTATCATTCCATCTGGTGTTTCAATAATTTCATCAATTGCCTGATCAGTAATTATTTGTCCGGTTTCTTTATCAATTATTTTCATCCTTTTTTCACATTCAGGAGGATCTCCTGTATAAAAAATAAATGTCTTTGTAGCTGTGTCGAAAATCTGGAAAGGACCAACATGTTCTAGTGCATCATTCATTTCATCAGCTTTATTTTGAGCATCTGCACTATCTTTTTTACCTTTTACATCAAAATCTAATGCAAATTCTTCACAACCAGTTACCTCATTGTTATAATTTACAACTTTTGTATCTAAATCTTCAATTTCAGATTGATGCATTGTATAAGTTTGTTCAACCCATAAAATATAACTATTTGTTTCTCCATTATATATCATTTGTCCTCTTTCAAATTGAATAGCTATGTTTTGACCAACTCTTACATCTTGGTTATCAATTGGATACATTTTTGTAAATCTTTCTCCACCATAAACAGTAACTTTTGCAGCATTTCCTTTTGCTGATCTTCTAGGAACTCCTTCTGCTACAATCTCTATATTATTTTCAGATGTTTTTGGCATTATATCATATTGTGTAGTTGGGTTTGTGATATTTGTTGTTGTTAAAATTTTTGCAGAACCAAGATAATCTGTTAAAGAATTTCCTTGCATTGTAAGTCCTGTTTGTGATTCATAGTTTAGTTTAAAACAATCTAAAAATCCAACGTTTTCAATAGTTATATTTCCATAAGCATCCATTGTAAACAAAGGAACATTTGTGTCTGGAACTGGTATATAACTTAGACTATGAGGAATTACTTTTGCAGGAATTCCTAAGTTAGTTGCAGTAAGTCTTACCCAGTCTTTGTGTTCTGAATCAATTATATTTTTAATAGTTCCATCTTCTGTTACAATTTCTATTTTTCCTTCATCTTTATCAATAACTAAAGTTTCATTTGTAGATGTATCTGTTAGATGTTCTACACCTTTGTCATTATATGCACTTGCTCTACAAGTTGATTTTTCTCCAAGTTCAAAAAAATAAAGCATTCCTTTAACAGAAGCTGAAGTGTTTCCTATAGTTTCAAATCTAGATTGAACAATTGGGTTGTCTTTTATTTTTGTTTCTGCAAAATTTTCAACTTCTTTTGCAGCTTCACTTAAATTTTCTTTTAAAGTAGTTCCATCTGCCATGTTTGAAATATTTTTTTGAATTGCAGAAGCTCCGTTTGAAATTGCATCTCCTATTTTATTTTTAGGATCTTTTTCTATTCTTTCTTCTTCATTTTTAGAAACAAAAACATGTGTATAATAACCTTCTTCATCATCTACACAGTCTTGAACTTGTGGTGTGATTAATGTTTGAGGAATTAAATCTCCTAGAATAACTCCAAGAATCATTCTGTGGCTTGGAGCAGAAATTGCATAATAAGCTAAATTACTTGTGATTGCAGAAACCATTCCTGCTCTGTAACTTTTTCCTGTCCATTTAGTTGTCCAACCAATAGGAACACCAATTAATTCAAGTTCATCTATTCTTTGGGAACATGTATCTCCATTATTTTTTGCATCAGTTAAAACTACTGTTTTATCATCAGTTTCTCCTGAGATTGATCCACCATAATCTGTATGATGAGAAAATGTAATTAAAGTTTTTCCTTCATCTTCTAGATTTTCTTCAGTTGTGTTTTCTAGTAAGTATGTAGGTACTGTAATTCCACCTGGAATACTATAAATTATTTGCATATCTTTAATAGGTTCTTGAGAAGAAACTTCTTCTATAGAAATATCTGTTTCTTCTAAATTTTCTTTTTGTGTTTCTAAGATCTTTTCTTTTAGAGCTGATTTTTCATAAGTTTGTTTTTCTAAAAGAGAAGAGTTTCCAAGTTTCACATAACAATTATCATTACATCCGTAGTTTTCTGCATCTGTAAATAAAGCAACTTCATCAACTGTGCTTCTTCTAATATGTCCTTCTGTAATTTGTTTTATCCAATCATCTACTGAATTTGTGAATTTAGAATCTACACTTTCAATTCCAAGTTTAGTCAAAGAAACCAAATAAAATAACATACTATTAAAATATTTTGAAAATAAATCACCTTGATCAGAACCATCATTTACAAAGTAATCAATATATGCATCTTTGTAAATATCTCCATCTTCTCCGTGATTAATTAAAACTGATGTATATGTTTCTGGGATTTGATATGCACTATATTTACTTAGAGAATCTCCTATAAAAGGAAGAGATGCACCTGCTGTTTTCCATTCCCAATATGCCCAGTTTAGAGCATACGCATTTAGAGAATTTCCTAAAAGACTCATTGCTTGGTTTGTATGTTTCCCATTAACTGGAGCTTTCATTTGTTGGTTTATCCAGTTTATTCCTTTTCCAGAAACCCAGCCTTTATTGTTCATTACATCCATCATAGATGTATTTACTATACTTGCATCTTTAACCATTTTAGTTCCATCAGCAACATATGAATATGCAAGTTCAATTGGATCATATCCAAAATCTTTTGCATCTAATGGAGTTTCTTTTACTGGATACCATTTAAAATTTGCAAAACTTGGATCAACATCATCTAATTTAAAATCAGTTGCTTTTACTTGTTTCATTATTCCAGATTTATCTTGATATCCTATATAAATATTAGGGTTATTTGTATATTTGGAAAGATCTATTCTTTCTAAATATTCTCCCTTTGCCATATTAATTTCTTCTCTATAAACTGGTATTTTTTGTATTTTTCTAGTAACTCCATCAGAAAAAGTTACATCTACAGTTTCAGTTTTAACTGTTTTTGCACCCATTTCATACATACCTTTATCAGAATTATATTTAATTTCAAAAGCCTTATTTCCTCCACCAATATCTGTTATCTGTGAAGAGCTTGCTCCTGTTGTTGGTTGAACTTTGTTTGTCATAACAAGTTCTGTTTTTCCTGTAGTTGGATCTTTATAAAGTGTTTTTCTAGAAGTAATTATTGGATTTTCATTTAAAGGTTTATCCCATTTAACAGCACTTTCTGTTAAATCATCAATTCTATTTGTTAAGTTTCTAACTTCTGTTGTTTGTTTCATTATAATATCATAATCTGCACTTGAAAGATTTTTATAAATATCTCCTGCTTTAGAGTTTGGGTCTTCAATAATTTCTACTAATTTTTTTACAGCAGTATCATAATCTTTATTTTTTATTAAAGACTCTTGTATTGCTTGAGTCATTTTTAAATTATCTTGATATTTTTGTGCACTTTCAAATAAAACTCTTCTTTGTTGTTTTGTAAGTTTATCAAATTTTCCACCTTTTGAAAATTCTTTTGCAATTGTGTCTATATTTTTCTTTGAACTTAAAGCATTTGTATATGCTTTATATTCATCATATATACCATATTGATCAACAACTTGTCTTATTTCTTTTTGAGTTGTTTTTAAATAACTTGTATAATTATCAATATTTTTTGAAGCATTTTTAAACTCAATTGATCTAGTTAAAGCCTTTAGAGGGTTGTCTCCTTCTGAAAGCATATTGTCAATAAATCCACCTTTTTTTGCATTTATCTTTTTAGAAATATCAAAACCTAATCTATTTTTAGAAAAATTTCCAATATCCCCAAAAATCTTAGTTGCACCTTTCCATAAGAAAGGAGATGCTGAAGAAACAACTAAGTCTGCAGAGAAATATTGATTAAACATTTTATCAAATAAAGAATAAACATTAATATAACAATTTTCACCTTGACAAGTAGTTTCCATACTTGCATTAAATGTTTGTGTTTTTATACTATTTTCAATTGCATTTTCTAAAAGAACTTGAGATTTTTTCATTTCAAACTCAGTTGCATTTTCATCAAATTGAATACTTTTAATATATTCTAATTGTTCATATGACATTTCAGAAAATATACCCATATCTTCACTAATTTCAAAATCTGCTTCTGGGTTTATTATATCTCCTGCTTCTTCTTTAATCTTATTAATACCTATCATATCAAGCATATCTTTTCCAACAGATACAAATTCATCTTTAAAACCATTATTACCATTTTCTCTAAAAAGACCAACTTCTTCTAAATAACAAGGTTCATTTTCATCTCCACTACATCTTCCAACTCTTAGAGTGTTTTCTAAATTTATACCATATGAAAAAGGGCCATAACATGCTTGACCTAAAAGTGCAGGCACTTCTAGAGGGTTAATTTCTTGATTTGGCATTTCTTGTTGCAGCACAACATCATTTGCCTTTGTGTCTTTATTTGTAAGTAATAAATCATTTTCTTCTAAAGTATCTCTGTTTGTGTTTTCTTTTTGATCAGAACCAACTAAGTCTACTTTAAATCCAGAAACTAAAAGTTCATCCCATAATCTTTCTACACTTTCAGAATCTAGTTCTTGAGTAAAACACCCAGATCCAAAATCATCAATATTATTTATTTCTTCTAGATTAATAGAACAAGTTGAGTATAAAGTTTTATTTTCTTCTAATCTTGTTATATCTACATTAAATGCAAAAACTGAGTTTATAAACATTAAAAGAAAGAAAAAACTTATTAAATTAAAATATATTTTATTTTTATCAAGCATATTTATTACCTATTTAATTTTCATACAAAAATTATAAACAATATCATAGCGATTAATTTTGGAAAAATTATATTTATTATAATTAATATTAGACAAGCAATTGAAGTTGAAAATAATAATGGTAAAAAATTAATTTCTTTTTTAGACTTATTAAACTTATCATAAAATAAACTTATAATAAATGCAAATACTAGTAAAATACCTGCAATTAATATATTTGTTATAATTAATCTAAACAAATGTAATATTATAAAAAACAAACCTTCAAAGAAAGTATATTGAAAATCAATTGAAATTGTTGGAATAAAATAAATTCCTAGAATTATTACTAATGAAACTAAATAAATAGTTACAAACATAGAAATTAAAAAACTTTTTTTCTTATTTATTTTTTTAAATAAAAATTTAAATAAGTATACAAAAAGAATTATTGGTAAAGAAATTAATACACTAACTCCATATAGTTTTATAAAAAACCAAATATAATTAAATATTGTAGAAAGTATATTCATAGTTTATCTTTTTAATTTATATTTTCTTAAATTTAAAATATATATTTTGTGTAAAATATATTTATATATATAAATTGAAACATTTATAAGCATTATTATCTAAATATATTTGTAATTTTTATTAAAATATATATATAGGTATGGAATTTATGAATAAATCTGATATTATTAGAAGAGAGAGAAGACACTATAGAAGATATGTAAATGGAAATATAGTGTATGAACCAGCTCCTGTTGATGGGCATAAAGAAAGTACTTATGATAATAAGTTTAAAAATAATTATAAAATGAAAAAAGAAGAAGGAAGAATTACAAGTCTTGCTGAATTAGCTGATGAAAATATAAAAACAAAGTTTCCTAAAAAAGATCAAGTTATTGAAAAAACTTTACATGAATTATCAGATATGATAAATCCTGATTCTTCAGAAATTGCAGATGCTTTATATAATCAATTTAAGAATACTGCATTAAATATTAAACAACAAGAAATAAAAAAAGCAATTGATAATAATAAACATTTTAGAGCAAGTAGTGATCAAAATAAAAATTTAGAAATAAAAGATATAAAAGCAGTTGTTGAAGATGTTTATGTTCAAGTTGAAAAAGAAGCAATCAAGAATAAGTCTATAGAAAAGGATAAAAGTGATGTAAAAGAAGCAATCACAAAAGAAATTTCTAAAGATAAAAATAAATCTTTTAAAAAAGAAGAACCAAAAGAAGAAAAAACTTCTATAAGATCTAGAAAAAAATCTATAGAAAAAGAAGAAGTTAAAGAAATTAAACCTTCTAAGAAAAAAGAAAAAGTTTCTGGAAATGATCTTTTTGGTGATAATGATTTAGATTTAGATGATAATGATTTAGATTCTGATGATGATTTAGGACTTAAATTTTAATTTTATAAAAATTAAAAAATTAATCATTATAAATTTTACAATTTAATTTTTCTAATTCTTTTTGAGCTATGCTTTTATTAGCTGGCCAAATTGCAAAAGTTGAAGTTATTTCTAATTCAGTTTCATCTCTACCTTCTTTTGCAGTAAAAGTTAAAGGAACAGAAGAAGCATGTATATCATTTGCTTTTGAAATAACTTCTCTTATATCATTATAATTTAAAGGATCGCATAAATAATATTTTGAAAGACCCATATTTATATCATTTAATTTATAGGTTTTATTAGAATCATTTTCTGAGTTTTCAAAATCAGTTATTTTTAACATAATATATTCAAATTTTTGATCATTTGTATTATATAAATAAAAAGTAAAATCATAACTAGGAAGAGGCATCATAACTGATTTTATTGTGTGAAATAAATTATATTTTGCAATATCATCAGGATTTGACACATCTGGATTTGGAATATCTTCATCTATTGGATTAAACATATAATTTAAATCACCAGAACCTATATGTTTATCAGGATAAAAATCTGTTTTTACTGCTGTCATTAGATAATCAATTTCTTCACTTTCAAATATGTTTTTATTATAATCTAAAGGAATTTCTGAATAAAATATAGTTTTTAAAGCAGAATTTGAATATTCTTTAAAATATAAATTATTTATTGCAAGATCTACTCTATCTCCATAGCTTGCTGAATATTTAAAAAGCATTACAGTTAGAACTATAATTATTGTTAAGAAAAATAAAGCATCTGTAATTGCAGCTTGTGCTTTTTGTCTTTTTAATTTATTCATATTTTTTCAAAATTTATTTTTATTTATTCCCATACAGCAACATATAGCCTTACAGGAACTGCATGATATTCTATTTGTAAATTAATAGGGTAAACATAAACTAAGACTTTATGTTTTTCATCTTGGGTTTTTACTTTTGTTTTAAATTTATCTAAATTTTTAGAAGTATTTGGACAGTAAAATATATTTTGTTCTGAATTTGGATCATATATATTTTCATCTAGAACAATTATTTGTGTATTATCTTCATCATTTGTTAATAGAAATTCTAAATCTACCTCATTGTAATTATCTAAATCTTGGGGTAGGTCTATTAAAAAGGCAGTCCAGTTTCTGTTTGTGTTTACTTTATTACATATGTTTGTAAAATGATTATAATCTATTATAACTGGTTCTGATCTTAAAGTCATAGAAATATCTATTGCATCTTGATGTAAATCAAAGTTTTGAGTTTCTGTTTTATAATTATTATATGTGCTTAAAAATACTGAAAAAAAAATTAATAGACCTATGAATATAGGTATTAGACTTGGAAGATCATCCCCTATTGCACCAATATAACCTTTTTGTTTTTTTTTCATATTTAATCTAACCATTATTAGGTTCATTATATTCATTTATACAAATATCTACAGACTTACAACTTACATCTTCAAACATAGAATCATCGCAAACTATCTTTTTACATGTAAGAATACCATTTTGTTTTGCACAAGGCAATATATAATAATTGTCTTGTCCTTCTATTTTATTTTTGATTAGAATAAGAGTAGAATCATTACTTTTTACTCTTAATGTATCATATATTCCATAATCTTGTTTAGAACTCCAATTACTACTATTATCATATGGATGCTCTGCATTATAAAAGGTAAAATCTCCATTAAAATCTATATCATATGCACCATATATTTTATCTTGTTTTTGATTTAAAATAGATATGACTAGTTTTTTATTATAATTATTTTCTGGATTTTCTTTTTCAAGTTCCATAATATTTAGGACATATGCTTTGTTAAATGTAGTAGTTGAGCTTTGTCCACTTTTAATTCTTGTTGGGATATCTATATATTTGATAGAGCAATAACTCTCACTATCTGTAATTAATTTAATATCTCTACCTATATTATAAGCTAATTCATAACTTTGTCTAGTTTGTAGATTTGAATTTACTGTATTCATAAAAAAAAGAATAATTGCAGCAATTGCTGTTGCAAATAAAAGCATATTAAGTTTTGATAAAGCAAATTCAAACATTTTTTAATCACTAATTTATTTTTTTCTTAAAAGACAAATTTGTATATTACTTGAATTTGTATTTGTCTTTTTAAACATTCTATATTTTCCAGGAGGAAGACCTATTGGAGATCCATCAGATGAATCTTTTGGATTCCATACTTGCCATAAATCTTCAGATATTTCATCTTCAGATAAGCATTCATCAGGAGTTGTTGCAAAATTTATAGTTGTTGGAAGATGTGTGCAGATTGGTTCAATTGGATATTTATAATCAAAAGTATCTTTATCTTCATAAGTATATTCTAATAATAAACAACTATCTCCCCCACCACAATAAGTTCCGCATTTTCCTTTATCATCATATGCATTAAGTCTTACATATTCATATCTTTGATTAAAACACGCTTTTGTATCTAAAGATATATTTCTAATTACTAGATCTGAGCCTAAGACAACATCTCTTAGAGAAGAATTAAAATTACTAAGTTCTTCTTTTTTATCTCCAAGGCATGTGCTTTGTTGTAAATTTTTAAGAGCATAAGTTCCTGCTAGAATAACAAAACCCATAATTATGATTGCAACTAGAAGTTCAAAAGGAGCACCTATTTGTGCTTTTTGTTTATTATATTTTTTTTTAACAAATATCATATTATAAAGATAGTATAAAGTATTAAAAAAACTTTTGTTTTTATTTAGAAAAACAAGAAAAAGAAAATAGTTTAAAATAAACTATTTTTATTCAGAAGTTACTGTTTGGTTTGGAAGATTTGCTTTTTGAGAAGACGCTTTTACTGATTTATTAAACATAGGCTTAACTACTGCAATTAGAATAATTGCAATAATTGCAACAATTATTATCATAAATATAGAATTTGACTCACCTTGAGCTTTTTCTTCATTTATGAATTTAATAAATTCTTTTTTTAATCTCATATCTTCTCAAAAACCATTTTTAATTAAATCTATATTTTCTTAGGGAAAATTACACAAACTGTGGCATCTGTTTCTCCAAACTCTTCATATGTGTCTAATTCTACTAAATCATAATCATTAATAATTTTAATTAGAGAGTTAGAACTATCTGCACATAAAATACCAAATTTAAATTTTGTATTTTCAGAACTTTTCATTTTTAAAGTCTTTCCAGTTGTATATGTATCACTAGAACCAATTGCAAAGAAATTATCATTTCCTGCTATGTCAAAATATACTTGATTAGAATCAATTCCAGTTCCTGCAACTATTGAAGATGTTGAAACAAATTCAGTGTTTTTTGAAGAAACTTTTACTTCGTCTGTATAAGCTAAATTCCCATAATTAGAAACTTGTGTTTTTAGAGTTGTATTAATTGAATCAGTTACATCTCCACCAATATTTATGTTTTTTGTAATCATTGGAAGAAGTACTCCTAAAATTGCAAGAGCAACAACAGCTGCAATTAATAATTGAAATGTAGAAAAGGCTTGTCCTTTTTCTTTTAATTTATTAAACATTTTTTTTCCTCCTAATAAAAAATTAAATAACTTTTTTTATTAAATATAATATATAACTAATATTAAAGAAAATCAAAACTTATTTAAATATTTTTATTTTCTTCATTTTCTTAAATTATTAGATAAATGTAATTTATTGTGTAAGTAATTATACTTGGAATAACTAACATAAATATGATGTCTCTTAATTTAATATGTGTATCTATTTCATTATATTCTATTATGTTTGAATTATATTTACTTTTAGAATATTTTATTTTTTTATTTAAAACTAATAAGTTCCAAAAAGTTCCAAATAAAACCGCATTAATTACCCAGACTAAGATAATTTTTGTAATTGGATTAACTATTTTATTTATTAAATTCCAAGATATTAAAGTTATAAAAATACTTAAAAAACTAGAAAATAACATATAAAAAAACAATTTAAAATTTTTATTTGCAAAAAGATAGAGTCCTTTTGTAAAAAACATACTTATTATAAAAAATATTGTCATTAAAGCTATAATTATACCTATAACTAAAAGAATAATTGTACCAAACAAATAACCACAAACTAGAATAATTATTGCAAATAAAAAATATTTTAATGTGTTTTTTAAATTCATATTTAATTGCCTTCCTTATATATTTCATCAGGAGCATTTTTGTTTAGAAATAAAACAATAAATTTTTCACAATCCTCTGTGTTTTTTTCTAATAAATTATAAATACTAGAAGGTTCATCTGAATTTGAGATATTACAATAAATAGTTACATCCATATCTAAGTTTCTTTCAGTAATTTCATAAATTAATTCATTTGATTCTGCAATAGGTTCAATTCCTGGACCATTATCTATACCTATACATCCTTTTTCAATACCAGTTATTCCAGAAATCCATTCTTTTGAAATTGTGCCCTTTAATTTTAAATCTTCAATAATATATTTACTTTGTGTACTTATTCCAGGAGCTTTACTTGCAGAAATAATTCCTTCTTCTAATTTTTGTTGACTAATAATAATTGCTTTATTATTAATATTTCTAACCATTACTAAAATAATAGAAAGAATAGCAACAGTTATTACAAAAGCAATTAAAAGTCTAAAAGATTCTTCAGCTTGAGCTTTTTGTTTTTTTGTAAATAAATTAAAATCCATATTAATTAACCTTAAAATATCATATTTGCAAGAATTGTTGTAATTATAAATAATATTGTTGCAATTGGTAAAGTTCTTGCAATATTTAATTTAGCAAGAGTAATGTTGTCTTGTTCTATCATAGTTGTAAAAAATGTTATAATGATTACAACTTGAATAACATAGATTGCAACAATTATTAAAAAGGCTGTAGGAGAAGCAAGTTGAGAAATTACAGTAGTATCAATTGAACCCATACTACTAATTGAACTTGCATTAACATTTACACCAATTGCACTAACCCCATCTTTTACACCTTCAATTGCAGAAGTCATATCTTCCATTGTATTACTGTTTGCAATTGAATAAAGTGTAGAAATTACAATTTTTTGAAGAGCTGTAGTTATTCCTAAAACTATAGGGGCAATAAATTTAGACATGCTTTTTAGAGTTGTTGTTACAGAACTAATTAAGTCTCTTAACATTTTAGAAACTTCATCAGTGTTTCTTAACTGCAGAGAGTATGACATTAATGTTTTTGCAGCAACTGAAACTCCTAACTGAACAGAATCTACTAAAAGTCTCATAGCTGAATTAATAAGATTAGAAGGATTATTTTTAAGAGCACCATAACTTGGATCAAACAAAGCTGAATTTAAATTAAGTCCTAAAACTCTTATGTTATCAATTGCTTTTCCAAATATGTTTTTAGAAATTAAAGCTTTTGGTAAAAAGTTTTTTGTATGACTTAAAGCATCTTCAATTGGTTTGTTTTCACCAAGTCTACTTGCAATTACATATAGTGCATCTTTAAATTCGTCTTCCATTTTTTCAGTTTCTAATTGTATTTCTCTTTTATATTTACTTTGAGAATATAAGACTATAGAAATTAATAAACTAATTAAGATTAACATTCCATAAATTATATAATGAGGAGTAATATCATTTTCTGATCTTGCCCAAAACTCTTGTTCTGAAGCACATTTAAATTCAGAATCTGCTGCTTTTTCAACTTGTTCTGCTTTTGTACAATAAAAATCTGCTTCACTTATTTCTTGACTATCTGTAATATAACCAGATTGAATAAGTATACTTTTTTTAGTTTGACCAAACTCAGATTGTAAAAATACACTTCCTGCAATTAAAATTACACTTACTATAATTATTAAAATACCTATATGTAAATGAGCTTTTCCTATTTTTATTGTGTTTTTAGGAGGAAGCTTTGGGTAATTGTCTGGTATTTTAGGAGGTCTGTAAGTAGAAGGTTTGTTTCTTATTATCTTTTTTGCATAAAACAAACAACCTATAGGAATAATTATATTATATATTAAAATTAAATAAATTGGTTTTGCAAGAGCAGAACCTGAAAAAGCAGAACCAACTGGTAGAACAATAATTAAAAGTAAAGGAAGTAATACCCCTAAATAAAAAATACCCATTGCTGGTTGTGCTAAACTTCTTGCATAATCTTCTAGTTTTTCTTTTATGGATTTTAAAGTCTCAGACATTGTTTGATCTAAGATTTGATATCTTTTTGCCTCTGAGTTTTCTATAACAGAAGACCTTATTTTCATTAAAGCTTTTTTAAACTCAGTAGAAACTTCTCCCCATTTATAGGCAAGTTCATCTATTCCTTCAGAAACACTGTTTTTTATACCTACTTTAACTTCCCATAATAATTTTTTTAAATCATCTGCAATTTTTCCATGTCCATGATTTGAAGCAAACTCAATTGCTTTTTCTAAATTTGGAACTAATTTCATAGACATTATCATATATCCTAAAATTTCTGGAACAAAAGTTAATGCTAAAATTTTTTCAGATTGTACTTTTTTTAAAGGATAATTTTGAAAATTTATATAAATTATTATAAAAATAAATATTGGAAGAATAAAAGTAATTATAATAGGCATTATAATTATATCAAATAAAGAAAATAATAAATCATAACCAAATAAATATATTAAATAACTAATAAGACCTGTAAGAAAAATACCAAAAAAAAGAATAAATTTTAAAGTAGCAGAATATTCTTTTCCAGATAAATCCCAATTAAGAAAATCAACTGCATTTTTTAAATCTGGTCTAAAAGAAGAATTATTACCAAGACTAGGAAATTTATTATATATTTTTTTACAAAAAATAACATAATAATTTTGTTTTTTTCTTTCTAATTTATTTATATTTTTAGAAAAATCTCTACTTTCTATAGATATTGAACTATATATTTTTCCAGGACTTGTTTTTGGGGGTCTTATTATATCAGACATTTTTATTCTCTTTTAATTTATAGTTTTAATTTTTAATTTTTTGAAATTATACTATATTTTGAAATTATACTATATTTTATATTTTAAATAAAAATTAATATATATTATATTTATTAAGTAAAAAGAAATATTTAAATATATGTTTATTTACTTTAAAATTATAAAACTAAATAAAATTAGAAGGTGTGAAAATATGATTAAAATAAAACAAGATAGAAATGCATGTATTGGATGTGGGGCATGTGTTTCAGTATGCCCAGAAAATTGGGAATTTAAAGGAAATAAACCAATTCCAAAAAAAACAGAAGTAAAAGAAATTGGCTGTAATAGACAAGCTGCAGATGTTTGCCCTGTAAGATGTATTGAAATTGAAGAGTGATAGATATGCCAAAAAATATAATTAAAAAAAATATAATTACAGAAAAATCATTAGAATCTTTAAAAAAAAAATTAATAGAAAGAAAAACTAAAGAAAAAGAAGAATCAAATGTTTTTACTAAAAAAATTAAACTAAAAAATTTAAATTATTATAAAAAATTATCCTATTTTTTAGATATTATTTATAAAAATAAATTTATGGAAGATAAAAAAATAACTTCTTTATCTGCATTTATAGAAGATACTATATTACAAAGAAATTTAATTAAATCAAATTTAATTACATCAGATAATTATCTTAAAAATGGATTAAATAAACCAATAATTAAAAAATTTATAAAATTAAAAATAATTAATATAGAAACAGGAACATTATATAAAGAAATTGAAAAATATGCAAATAATAAAAATAAAAAATTAGATAATTCTTTCTTTGAAAATTTAAAAACAAATGAATTTGAAGAAATAATTATAAATTCTATAAAAAGAGCTAATAGAAATTTATAAAATATATATAAAAACATATTTATAAAAATTAGAAAAAAAATAAAAATAAGAAAGAAATAAAAATAAGAAAGATTTATTAATTTTTAAATATATATATACATTATGGATAAAAAATTAAACTTTGGTATAGCAGGATTTTCAGATTTATCATACAAAATACCAAAATCTTCTAAAAATCCTACTGCAGATTCTATTTCTTTAATTTCAGAGATAGGGCTTTCTGCTTTAGAAATTGAATTTGTAAGACAAGTTTATTTAAAAAATACTTCTGAAGAAAAAATTACACAAATTAAAGAAAATGCGATTCATTAAATGTTGGACAAAAAATAAGTGCAAAAAATATAGTTGTACATATTGGTTATTTTTTAAAACAAGAACCTAAAAAAGTTTTAGAACATATTTCTGAAAATATACAAGATATATATAATAATTATAAAGGAGATACCCTTTTAGGAATTGAACTTACTGGCAAAAAATCTCAAGTTGGGTCTTTAGATGAACTTTTTTATTTTTATAATAAATTTCCTAAATTTGTATTACCTGTAATTGATTTTGCACATCAACATGCAAGAGAAAATGGTTATTTTAATAATAAAAAAAATATATTAGATTTTTTTGAAAAATTAGATAGTTATCCTGAATTAAAAAAAAATTTACATATGCATATTTCTGGTATAAATTATACTGAAAAAGGTGAAATAAATCATTTACCTTTTAGAAAAAGTGATTTTCCATATAAATATATTTTGAAAGAATTAAAAGATAGAAATTATAAAGGAACTATTATTTGTGAATCCCCAGAAACAGTATCTGATTGTTTATTTATAAAAAATATATATAATAAATTATAATTTAATAAAATTAATTATAAAAGTTCCCAATCATTATTTTTTGAATTTGATCCAAATTTTTTTATAATTTTATCATTTACTGAAATTAAATCTTTACTTTCATCTTTTTCTTTTTTAGTTGTAAAACCTGTTTCAACATCTGATTTTTGAGATATTAAAAATCTTTTTCTTAAAGAATTAATTTTATCTATACTATCTTCTTTTATATTCCCAGAATATCCACACACATTACAAATATATTTTTTAGTTTCTTTCTTATAATTTAAATTTAAAGAATAACATTCTGGGCAATATTTATATAGCATATTAATCACATATATTTAATTTATATTTCACATTATAAAAATAGTTCATAATCTTTATAAATATATAGTTTAATAAATTAATTAATAATAAAGATTAATAATTATATAAAAATTAATTAAAATTAAAATATTGGAGAAACAAATATGGAAATAAATAAAACAGAAATAGGAGTTTGTGCATTTGGACTAAAAACAGGTATTATTACTTTTGATGATAATATGAAAGATGTTGTTAAAAAATATTTTGACAAAAATAAAAATATATTAAATAATAAAGATATTTTATGTATGACAGAAGCAGTTGTTGCAATTACTCAAAAAAATTTTGTAAATTTAGAAGATGTATCTATAGAAATTAAAAATAAATTAAATTTAAAAGAAAATTCTACAATTGGAATTGTTTTTCCAATATTTTCAAGAAATAGATTTTCAATGATTTTAAAAGCAATTGCAAAAACAGTTCCTTTAGGAAAAGTAATTATTCAATTATCTTTCCCAAGAGATGAACAAGGTAATCCTATACTTTCTAAAGATTTTTGTATAGATAATAATATTACTTTAGACGAAAAATTAGATTTAAAAAAATTAGATAATTTAGGAAAAAGATATTTGCATCCAGAAACAGGTATGGATTATATTGATTTTTATAAACAAATTGTAGAAAAAGAATCAAAAAATGTAGAAATCTATCTTGCAAATAAACTAAATTACATAATTAATTCAAAACCAGATGGAATTATTTGTTGTAATGTTCATAATAGACAAAATATTTTAAATGAAATTAAAAAATTAGGTTATAAAAATATAATTACTTTACAAGATATTTGTTCTAATTCTTCTAAAAAAGAATATTCAGAATATGGACTTTTGGGGTCAAATATATTAGATCCAGAAAAAAATATATTAAAACTTGCTCCAAAAGATGGAGATTTATTATGTGAAAATATTAAACAAATGATATTTGAAGAATTTGATAAAGATATAGAAGTATTAATATATGGAGACGGTGCCTATAAAGATCCAGAATCAGGAATATATGAACTTGCAGATCCAGTTTCATGTTTTGGATGTACAAAAAATATTAAAAATAAAAATAAAACAGGTGTTAAATCAAAATATTTAATGCAAAAACTTTATAGTCAAGGAAAAAATAAAAAAGAAATATTAGAATTTATAGAAAATGAAAAACAAAGAGTTTTAAAAGAAAATAATAAAAATGATTTTTCATCAGAAGGAACAACTCCACGAAAAATAGAAAATTTAATATCTTCTCTTGCAGATTTAATTTCTGGTTCTGCTGATTCAAATACTCCTTTAGTTTTAGTTAAAAATTATCTTTAAAAATATAATATAATTGTGATAAATATGCCTATTTTAAAAAGAAAAAGAATAATTAGAAAAAATGAAAAAATTGTAACATCAAAAGCAAATAAATATGATAGAATATTAAGTTTAGATGAAGAAAAGGAATTAATGAAAAAAGAAATGGATAAAATTAAAAATTTAAGAAAAAAATAAATCTTTAATTATTTAGGAAGAATTAAATTTAATATAATTCCAATAATTGAAGCTAGACCTACACCTTCTAAACTAAAATTCCCAAAGTTAATTATAGCTCCACCAACTCCAATTGTAAGTATAACTCCTATAATTATCATATTTCTTGTTTTATCTAAATTAATTTTATTATTTATTAAAGTTTTTATACCTACATTTGTAATCATACCATATAATAAAATCATTATCCCCCCTAAAATAGCATCTGGTATAGTTTGTAAAAAACCACTAATTTTACCAATAAAAGAAAAAATAATGGCTGTTATTGCAGAAATTCTTAAAATAGAAGGATCTTTTAATTTAGTCATAATAATAGCCCCAGTAACTTCAGAATAAGTTGTATTTGGAGGACCCCCTAAAAAACCTGCAAAAATAGTTGCAAGCCCATCTCCTAATAAAGTTTTTTTAAGTCCTGGTTTTTCTATAAAATTATTCCCAGTTGCATTTCCAATTGCATACATATCTCCTATATGTTCTATTATAGGAGCAATTGCAACTGGAAGCATTAAAATTATTGCCTTCCAATTAAATTGAGGAAATATAAATTTTGGGATTTCAATCCATTTAGAAGAAGTAATAATTGAAAAATCAATATTACCAAAAAATATAGCAATTATATAAGTTAATAAAATACCACTAATAATAGGTAATAATTTAATAGTTTTTTTACCAAAAATAGAAACACATATAGCAATAATTAATGAAATACCTGCAAAAATCCAATTATTTGAAGCCATAGAAATTGCAGTTGTAGATAAAGATAATCCTATAACCATAATTACTGGCCCAATAACTGTTGGGGGAAATATTTTTTTAATAAAATTTATTCCTTTTTTTCTAATAATTATAGAAAATATTACAAACATTATACCTGCAGCAATAAGCCCTGATAAAGTTGCAGCATATCCATAACTTGTAGTAGAAATTATAATAGGAGCTATAAAAACAAAAGAACTTCCTAAAAATACAGGAATTTTTCCTTTTGTTATTAAATGAAAAATTAAAGTTCCTAATCCTGCTGTAAATAAAGCAATTGAAGGATCAATTCCAATAAGTAAAGGAACTAAAACTGTTGCTCCAAATGCTACAAAAAGCATTTGTATACCAATTAATCCTTTTTTAATACCTTTTATATTTTCTATATTTTTGTTACTCATATTTTATCAAAAATTATAATTTATCTTAAAAATAATTATTTATAATATTTTTATTATAAAAAAATAAATTTATTTAAAATATTATATAATCCATAGATTTAAAAAGTATTTTTATTTTAAAATATTTATGTATTCTAAAAGAATTATAATTGATATAGAAACTTGCCCTATAAATTTAGATGGCTATTTTGAAAAAGAAGAAGACGAAAAATTAAAATTATTAAATCCAATTGATTCAAAAATAGTTGCAATTGGACTTAGATTTCAAGAAAAAAATTATGTTTTTTCTGAAAAATTAGGTTCTGAATCAAAAATATTAGAATTATTTTGGCAAAAATTAAAAGAAATTAAAACCGAAAATAAAGCAATACCTATTATTGGATTTAACATTATTTCTTTTGATATATCTTTTTTAACTACAAGATCCTTATTAAATAATGTGAAAATATATCCATTTAGTCTTTCAGAAATATTAGATTTAAGAGATAAAATACATGCATATAAATATGGGAAAACAAGAGGTAAGTTAAAAGAAATTGCATTAATTCTTGGACAAGAAATCTTAGATGTTGACGGTTCAGATGTATCTTTTTTTTGTAAAAACAAGCAATTTGATTTATTAGAAAAATATTTGGAAAAAGATTTAGAAATTACAGATTTTTTATATAAAAAAATAGTTGATTTGGATATTATTAAAATAAAAAAATATTAATTAAAATAATTATTTTTTTTTAATTTATTTTTGGTAATATTTTTTGAAACTTTTAAATTATTTTTTAAACTATTTTTTTTAATAATTTTATTTTTTTTAATAATTTTATTTTTTTTAATAATTTTATTTTTTTTAAAAGATTTTTTAGAAGGAATAACTTTTATATTTTTATTTGTTTTAGATTTAATATCTATCCAAGCCACAATTCCTAAAATAATTAAAGAAGCTAAACCAAAAATTAAAAAAACAAATGGAATTAATATAAAAATTAATGTAATTGCATTAATTATTACAAAATGCCCTGAATATCCTCTTAAAGTATAAATATCCCATAACCAAACTATTTTAAAAATAATAATTAGTATAAATAAATAAAATATATTAATTATTTTAAATATTATAATTTTAGAAAAAAGAAAATATATAATTAATCCAATTAATGGTAAAAAAATAATTAATCCCCATTTCCAATTTCTTTTTGCAAGAATAGGATATAAAAAAAAATTAATTATAGGAATCCATGCAATCCAATGTTTATTATATCCTAATTTTTTTGCAATAGTTTGCATTGCTATAGCTTTATATGAATATAAAATAGATATTATAATCAATATAAAATAATAAAATATCCCTAAAAATAAAGAAAATAAATTAGAATAATTTAAATCAGTAGTAACAATTTGTGAAATTAAAAACATATTATAATTCACCTTATTTAAACATTTTAATTAAATTCTAATTATTTATATAAAGATATATATACTTTAATATTTATATATATTTTGATTTATATCTATATTATGTTTTATATTATAAAATATATTTAAAGTGAATTAAATGATAGAATATTATGATTTAGAAAAAAAAGAAATAAAAAAAATTGAAACTCCAAAAAATAATATATGGATACATCTATATAAGCCTACAGATGAAGAAATCATAAATATTTCTAAAATTTTAAAAATAAAATCAGATGATTTAGAAGATTTTAAAGAAAATATAAAATCCTTAGAAGATACCGAAGAAATTCCTTTATTAGAAAAATGGGACTCAAGATATTTTATAATTACAAGAACTCCTCAAAAAGGAACTTATCATGCAGTAGATTATTATACTCATCCTTTGGGGATAATTATTTATAAAGAATATATTATAACCATTACATATTATAAAAATGAAACTATACAATCTATAAAAACTAAAAAATGTGGGCATTCACATATTAATTTTATTTTAAAATTATTATTACTTTCAAGTAGAAAATACTTATATTATCTAAAAGAAATTGATCGAAAAATAAAAACTGTCGAACATAATCTTGAAAATAAACAAACAAACAAATATATTTTAGAACTTTTAAATTTAGAAAAATCATTAGTATTTTTTAGTGCTGCTTTAAATAATAATCAAATTCTTTATGAAAGAATATATAAAGTTGAAAGATTTAATTTAAAAGAAGAACATACAGAAATTATAGAAGATATTATAGATGAAAATAGACAAGCAATTCAAATGACTCAAATATATACTACAATAATAAAAGATACATTAGATGTTTATGGGTCTGTAATTTCAAATAATTTAAATACAGTTATGAAAATTTTAACATCAATTACAATAATTATTGCAATTCCTACATTAATTGCAAGTATATATGGTATGAATGTTATTTTACCATTTCAAGGATCTAATTTTGCTTTTGAAATTATAATGATTATGTGTTTATTTTTCACATTTTTAATATTAACAATTTTATGGAAAAAAAAATGGTTATAAATATGGTAAATTTATATAAAAAATATACACCTAAAAAAACATTAGATTTTTCAAAAATTATTGTATCTACAAAAATAATAAAAGCACCATTAGATCCAATTAAAAAAAAAATAATTTTACCAAGTTTAATTTTAATTAAAAATGCAATTAAAAAAAATGGTCTTAAAAAAGAAATTATTGGAAATATAGAAATAAATTATACTTATTTTTTTAATTTAAAAAATAAATTTAAAAAAAATTTATATATTTTAAGATTAGAAAATTTTAATAAAAATAATATTTCTAATTTAAAAAAAACAATTTATTTTTTAAAAAAATTACAAAAAGAATATAATTCTAATAAAATTTATTGCCATA
>JAQVTI010000012.1 GCA_028700115.1 Candidatus Iainarchaeum sp.
TTTAAAACAATAACAACCAAAGCTAAAGATATTAAAATTATTAAAACGGTTGCGATCAATGGACTTATAGATTTGGATTTTGAAAAGGGTAAAAAGTTTAAAAACATAAGTTATCAAAAATAATATTTAAGAAAAAGTTTAAATAAGTATGGTTTTAGGGTATTTAAAAAAAAATAAAAAAACTAAGAAAAAAGAAAAATAAATTTAAATAAAAGCAGAAACATCTTTATCTTTAGACATTTTAAAGTCAAGATATGATTTTGAAAGAGAACTTAAAGTTACATCTAAGCAAGAATCAATAGAATTCTTTTTTCTAACTTTAAAAAATACAGGATAAGAAGAAGCTTCTCCTACAATTAAAGCTTCTCCAACTCTTAAAGAAGTAATCATATCCATAGATTTTTGATCAAGACCTTCTGAAGATTGAGCTATATGATTTAAATCATATGGATTTGTAATTCTTAAAATTATATGAGTATTTGCTTGAGATAAAACAGTAGTAGATAAATGAACAGGTCTTTGTGAAATTAAACAAATACAAGCACCAAATTTTCTACCTTCCCGTGCAATTGTTTCTAAAATACCTTTTGCAAGTGCTTTATCTCTACTTGCACTTTCAGGAGCAAATTGATGTGCTTCTTCTACAACTAAAAGAAATGGAGGTACAATAACATTACTGTTTACTCTTGCATAAAAAAGTTTATGTGCAAAATAATATAAAATAATTTGTTTCTTTTTTTTATTAATCTCTTTAGAAATATCTATAATAGTTAAATTATTTAAAGAAACAATATCAAAGATAGAAGGAAAATCAATTTTTCCAAAAAGTTTATAAGAATCAAGTTCATACAAAGCAGAAATTAAAATAGAAGAAATATTTTCTTTAATATCAGAAGAATTTATTTCTTTAATAATATCTTTTAAATCAAAAGGCCCAGCACCATGCTTTTTATCTTCTTGAAGTTTAGAAATAATTTTAGAAAGTTCTCTTTTTTGAGCATGAGATAAATTTGGAAGAAGAGAATAATAAAATTCAGCAGAAAGACTACTACAACCAATTTTAATATCTTTTGAATTAATTTTTTTAGTTTTAAATGAATAATCTTTATAATTTAAATTATTAGAATTATTAGAAGAAGACAAAACTTCAGAAAAATGAGAATATTCACCATGAGTATCAAAAAGAATAGTTGCAACACCTCCTTTTTCTTCAGGTCTACTTAATAATTCTTCTAAAAGAACAGATGTAAGATAACTTTTACCAGCCCCAGATTGTGCTAAAATTGCAAGATGTTTTTGTAATAATCTATTAATATCAAATTTAACTTCTAAAGAAGGATTTTGAATATTACCTAAAAAAATCCCATCTTCTTTCAAATGTAAAAACTTTTTTAAAATATTAATATCTGCTAAATATACTTCTTGACCAGGAGATACAGGATAAGTAGACCTTAAAAACATTCCTTCATTAAATACACCTAAAGGTTTTACAACACCTTCTAAAAATTCCCAATCACTTACAGGAAATTGATCTTTAATATCAATATTATTATTTTCAAATTCTTTTACAGAATCATTGTTTTCAAAATATCTATTTGTTTTAACAACATCAATAACTAAACCAATTAAAATTCCTTGTTTATATTTTATTTGAATATATTCTCCTTTATGTATTTCTTTATTTACACCTACAAAAGAGATTTTTGTAGTTGAAGGAGAATCAATAGTAGAAATAACAATCCCTATTTTTGAATCTTTATTATCCAAAATATCCATTTTTAACAAACCTTTTTTATTTTTAAAAAAATATATAAAAAGAAAATTACCTAATATAATTAGAAGGTGTATCTTCTTTTTTTTCTAAAAGTTTAATATTTTTTGTAATCTCATTAAATGATTCTTCAATTTTTTTTGAATTTTTATCAATTTTTTTAAGATCTAATTTAAATTTAAATAATTTAGAAATAATTTCTAAAAGTTCCTTAGCAGAACCGTGATCTCCAAAAGTTAATTTCCCATTAGTTTCACCCATAAAACAAACAGAACTAATTTTATATTGTGTATATGCAATTCCAGGTAAAAGCCCAGCAACACCTGAAATTAATGTATCTTTATTATCTTTTTCAAAAAATAAATTTTTTATATTTTTTTTAATAAGTAAATTTTTAGTATTTTCATCACTACAAACAGCTAAAACTTTTGGTTTATTTTTAATTCTTTTATCTCCTACATTTAAACCTGCAAAAGTATAAATTTCCTTAACTCCTTGCTTTTTAAAAAAATCTGCAAGCTTTTGAGAAAATTCGTAATGATCAGAAGAATTTAAAATATTCCCTAAAGCAGGCTGAACAGGTCCTACTAAAAAAAGATAATCTTGTGTTTTTGTAGAATAAATATATATTTCATCATGAATAAGTTCAAAAATAGAATTTTTAGTATGAATTGCTTGAGGAAATTTATCAGAATAAATATTTGCAAAAAGTTTTGGTTTTGGAGAAAGTTCTTTAGATAAATAATCTACACTTATTTTCCCAACAAGACCAATTCCAGGAAGCCCAACAAAAACTATTGGTTTTTTTAATTTTTTAGGTTTTAATATAAGATCTATATTTGTTGCCATAAAAACACCTTTTTTAAAATAATTTTATTAAATGTTAAAAAATAATTTATATAAAAATTATTTTTTAGTATCATCTTTTTTAATAATTTCTAAATTTGAAGAATTTTTAAACTCTTTAGATAAATCTTTTGAAATATTTTCAAAGCTTTTTGCAGCAAGTTTAAAGTCTTTACCAATAACTTTTAAATCATATACCCCAGGTCCAGAATAATAAATTTGTGCATTTGGATATTGTTTTAAAATTTTTTGAAAAACTTTTTTTATAATTTCAATTCCTTCTTCTTTTAAACAATGCACTTTAATTATCCCATAAATAAATTTATTTTTAATAGTAATATTTTTAGAAAGTTCATCAAATAAAATTTGATGATATTTTTTATCAATATTATATGTTTCAAAACCATATCTTAAAATATTAATAAAACCCTTATAAAGTTCATCATCTTTTTCTAAAATAGGCTCAGCAATATCTTCCCAAGCCTTCTCATTTGAAATATTTAAATTTTGTGCAATAATTCCAAGTAAACTTTGAGCTCTTAAAGCAAGTCTATATTCTGAAATTTTTCTCTTTTCATCTTGACTTGTAACCCTACTTAAAGATAAATCTATATGGTTTTTTTCAAAATCAATCTTTAAAACTTTTGCAGCTCTCATTTGATTTGGTTTTACATGATTGTGTATATTTTTAATCCATGTTGAAGAAACTTGAGAAATATGAACAAATCCTTCACAACCGTCATATTCTAATAAATCAATAAATACCCCAAAATCAGTAATTTTTGTAACCTTTCCTATAATAATTTCATTAATTTCTGGATAATTCATATATACACCTTTTTTAATTTACATAATTTAATTTTATAAAAATTAATCAATAACCTCAATAATATTTTTAGACTCTAAAAGTTTACAGACATCTTCAGGAAGTTCACAAATTTGATCCTTTTCATAAGGTCCATATTCTTTTAAATCTCCACCAATAAAAGCAGGGATTTCTTGTAAAAATTTAACTTTTAATAAATCTTTTACATTCTTAATATCTGCTTTTTTAATACCCATTATTGATTGAGTTTGATCATTTTGTTTATCTATTAATTTAATAATACCTTTTGCAAAATCTAATTCAAAATCAATAAGCCCATCTTCAGAAAAATCATTAGTTCTACTATACATTAAGCAAAGATTCAAACATTTTTTTAATCTAATTTCTCTTATTTTTTCAACCATTTGTTTAATAGTTTCTAATCTTTTAATATTTCTTGCAGAAAAAGAATCTTTCATTTCTTGAGCATATTTTTTTCTTTCATCTATTAAAAATCTTTTTAACTCTTTATAAAAATCAGGATCTAATTTAGACAATAAAGGAGATTTAGTTTCTAATCTATATACTTTTCTAAGTTCATCAATATCTAAAATATAATTTTCACTCAAAGTTAGCCACTCCCTTTAAAATTAAAAAAATTGCAACATATTCTTTTACTTCAATTATTTGATTTTTTTCAAAAGGTCCATAAAATTGATCTTTCAATCTAAATTTAGGGGTTATATGATTTAATTTAATTTTTTTAAAACTATCACCTAAAATAATAGGATCTGAAAATGCATCAAAATTTTTTAAATCATCTACAGATTTTATATAACTTGATAAAAACCCAGAACCACCATGAATAGTATCTGGAACTCTCATTATTTTATAAATATCTGAAGAAGATTGGGGATCAATTTTTAATCTTATACACATTACACAAAAATTAATAACATCTTTCCAAAAAATATTTGCATCAGTAAAATCATTCCAAAGTATATTATTATGATACAACTTCTTTAAAATAACTTCTTTATTTTTAAAAATAATATTTGCTTTCCTTTTACTTATATTAAAATTTTTAGAAAATAAATCAACATCATAAAAACTTATAATTTCTACTAATTTTTCTAAAATCTTTTTACTCCATCCATTAGAATCTATTTTTGGGGTTTTAAAAGTTTTATTTTCTAAAACAAAACCAAGTTTTTCTATATTAAGATCATTTCCTAAAATATAATTCATAAGTTCTAATCTAGAAGACTTTGAAAGAGAAATAATTGATTTATCAGTAATTCTTAAATGATATCCTTTAGAACCAGAAAAACTAATTATAAAAGTAGAAGAATCTAAATTAAAATCATTTTCTAAAAATTCAATTAATCTAATAGTTTCTTCTTTAGCTTTATTTAAACAAACATCACAAGTCCATTGAATAATTTTAGTTTGAAAATTACAATATGGACATCTTTCTAAATTCCCAAAACCTTCTTTTTGACAAGAAGGATTTTGACAAACCCAGACATTATGTTTATCATGGCATGGCAAATCAAAATCATCTGAATCAAATTCATAAACAATATCTGCTCCATACCATTGTTTATTTTCCATTGGTCTTCTATCTGGAAATTTATAATAACCAACAGAATATGATACAAAAAAAGGAGTTTTTATAACTAAATATTTATTAAAATCATCTAGATTTTTAAAAAACAGATGCCTAGAACTAATTTTTTTACCAAAATCCCCTATACCAAATTCTCTTTTAGAAACATCTATAATTTTAGAAACATAGTTTTGCATGTAAAAATCTTTAAATTTCTGTCTAATATAATTTATTGTAAAAAAAGAATTTTTAGGCATAATATATATTATATAAGAAAGAAATAAAAATATAGTTTTTTAATATAAAACCATAAATTTACAAGAATAACCTAAAGTTAAAAAACTTTGACCCCAAGCAGTTGCTGTAGCTTGACAATTTACAGTAGAAATATTTGTATTTTTAAAAATATAAATAAGAATAACAACATTTGAAACACCCCATTGATTAATATTAGGAAATGCTGTAATATTATTATTTTCAAAAAACACATAAAAAGAAATAATTCCTGCAATTAAAACTACATAAACTAAAACAATTAAAACAGTTATAATTAACAGAAAAATTACTTTTTTATTAAAAATATATTTTAAATTTCTAAAAAAATATAAACAAAGTAAAAAAATAAATTTATAAAAATAAATTTATTTAATAATTGAAACACCATCAACTTCTTTATTTCTCTCAATAACTATTTTATTTGCATTAAGTGTATTTAATAATTCAGAATCATGAGTTATTATAAAAATTTGATCTACAAGATTAGGAAGTTGCTTTTCTAAGGTTTTTGAAAGAAGTAATACACTTTCTTTATCTAAATTATGAGTTGGTTCATCAAGAATAATTAAACCTAAACTTTCTGTTAAAACTAAAGAAATTGCAATTCTTATAGCAAGAGATGCACAACTTCGTTCACCACCACTTAATAATCCTTCTACTCTAATCCAATCATTTTTTAAAGTTTTAACTTCTAAAATATAATCATTTTCAGATCTAAGTCTTGCAGAAATAAAATCTTTATAAGCGTATATTTTTGGCCAAATAATATTTAATACACTATTAATATTATCTATTAATACTTTTCTTAATTGAAATTGACTATTTTCTAAAGACTTTAAAAAATGAGAAATATCTTGTAACTTTAATTCTAGTTCATATTTTTGGTCAAAAGATTGTTTTTGTTTAAATATTAAAGAATCATAAATATTTTTTTCTTTAGTTATTGACGATAATAGATCTTTATAAAGATTAATTTGTTTAACATTTTCTTTAAATATTAAATCTTGTGACATAATTTTAGAATTTAAAGAAATATATTCATTTTCATCAAAACAATTTTTAGAAAAAAGTAAATTTATATTTTCAAGATCTTTTTTAAACTTTTCAAAATTATTTAAATCTTTTAAATAATCTTCAAAGGATATTTTTAAAGAAATTAAAGAATCTATTTCTTTTTCAAAAACAGATAAATCTTTAATTTCAGGAATATCTTTTAAAAGTTTTAAAGAAGAATCTAAATTATTTTTTAAATTATTCAAAGAAATTTCATAAGAAGAAATATTTTTTAATAAAATTTCATTTTGCTCAATTTTTTTTAAATAAGACAAATTTAAATTTAAATTATTAGTTATTTCATCGATTTGTTTTTGAATATTAATTAAATTATCATTTAAAAAAACTAAAGACTTATCTTTTTCAATAATCATAGAATTAATTTGCTCAGAACTAATTTTAGAATCACATACAGGACATTTTGAAAAACCTTTTTTTAATTCTAAAATAGATTTTTCTAAAATATTAATTTCATTTAAATAATTATATTTTTTTTCTTTTAAAAATAACAACTTTTTTTCAAAAGAATCCACAATATCTTTAAAATAAAAAATATCTTTATCAATTTTAAAAAGATTATCTTTTTCAATAGATATTTTTTTTAAAAAAATAGAAATTTCTTTTTCATAAAAAGAAACTTTATTTTCAAGATCTTTTCTTTTTAAGAAAATAGAATTATTTTTATTTTTTTCTAATAAAAGCTGTTCTTTTTTATTAAAAAGAGATTTATCTAAATCATTAATTTTATTTTTAACATCAAAAACATTTTTAGAAAAATTAAAAGAATTAATTTTATTTTCATAAGAAGAAATATTTTCTTTTAAAACATTTATTTTTAATTTTAAAAAATCATATTCTTTTTTTAGAACTATTAAAAATTTTAATTTATCTTTTAAAATATTATTTTCTTCTAAAATTAAATCTTTATTTTTTTCAAGAAAATCAATTTTATCAAAATATTTTTTCATTTTTTCTGTGATTAATAAAATATCATAATTTTTTATTTGATCACTATATTGATTATATAATAAATATAATTTATCAACTTCTGTTTTTAAAAAATTATTAAGTTTTCTTATAAGTTCTTTCATATCTTCAAAATGAGAAATCCCAAACAAATCATCAAAAGTTTCTTTTCTTTTTGAAGGAGGAATTTTTAAAAAATAGTCAATTTCATTTTGTTCAGAATACACTATTTTTGAAAAAAAGCTATAATCAATTTTTAAAATTTCAAAAATTTTACTATTTACATCAGACTGTTTTGGTCCTGCAATTAATTTATTATCTGCATATAATTTTGCAATAGATGGTTTTGAAGATAAATAAATTTCTCTATGAACAGAATAATTAATATTATTTATTTCAAATTCTAAAATAATTTTTGAAAAATCTTTTAAATTTGGTTTAAACATAATGTTTTCTACTAAAGAAAGTCTTCTGTTATTTAAAGAAGGAAATAAACCATATAATGCAAAACAAATTGCATCAGAAATACTAGATTTACCACTACCAATTGATCCAAGAATAATATTTGATCCTTTTTGAAAGAATATTTTTGAATCTAAATGTGTTTTCCAATTTTCTAAATAAATAGATTTAATCATTAATAAATATAATATAAAAAAAGAATATAAAAGTAACTGATAAATAAACAAAAATAAAATATACCTTAAAAAACAAAAATAAGTAAATTTAAAAATGATATCTATCTTAAAATATATTATATGAAATTAAAAGAAAAACTAAAAAACTTTCTAAAAGAAGAAAAAGCACAACTTTCTGCAGAAATGATTATTTTAATTGCAGCAATTGTTGCAATAATTTTATTAGTTGTTACACAATTACAAAAAACTACAAAAAAAGCAAATGAAGCAGTAGATAAAACAACAGATGATGTTTTTAAAAAAATTGAAGAAATCAACTAATAAATTAAAAAATTAGAAAGTTAATAAAATGATATCCCAAAAAGCACAAATATCACTAGAATATATTCTAATAGCTCTTACAATTTTGTCAGTTTTAAGTATGCTTTCATATCAAATTATTACTATTTATAATAAAAATATAGAAACAATAGATAATAAAAAACTAAAAAATCTATACACACAATTACAAGAAAATTTAGATTTTTCTGAAAATATGCCTGAATATTATAAAAGTATAACAATTGATACAGAAAAAGAATGGGAAATATATAAATCTGGAAAAGAAATAATTATAATTAACAAATTTAAAAAATATTCAATAAATACAAATCAAGATATAAAAATAATTAAAACAAAAATGTTTGATAAAAATAAAATAATCATAAAAAAAACAAATGATATTATTACAATTACTTTTGAGGATAAAAAATGAATCTTGAAAAAACACTAAATATTTTGCTTTTTCCAGGAATAACTATACATGAATTAGCACATATTACAGCATGTATACTTTTAGGGGTTAAAATAAAAAAAACAAAAATATTTGGAATAAATGGAGGTTATGTAGTTTATAATAAAACAAATACTTTTAAAAGTATAATAATTTCATTTTTTCCATTTATATTCAATATACTTATTTCAATTGCTTGTGTATTTTTAATAAAACAAAATTATTTAACAATATTTAAGATTATATTTATATGGATAGGGGTATCTGCATTATATTCATCAGTACCAAGTATACAAGACTCTAAAATAGTTTTTGAAGCTATAAAAAATAGTTATTCTGGGAATGGGATGTTAAAATGGATAATAAACCTATTGTTTTTACCATTAACAATAATTGTACTAATATTAGCATTTATTTTTAAAAACTTAGACCAATCTTTCATTTTTAGAATAATTTTAATATGTGGATGGATTATAATTTATTTTTTATAACTTTATAAAAAGAAGCTTTTTAATAAAAAATATTATTTATAATTGTTTCTATATATTATATATTATAATTAAGGGGGAATTTTATGATTAAATTAGTAATAAAAGATATAAAAGAATTTCATAAAAGTATTGATGCAATTGGAGTATTAATTAATGAAGGACTTTTTACTATAGATAATGAAAAAATGTTTTTAAGAGCTACAGACCCAAGTCAAATAAGCTTAGTAGATTTTGTAATGCCAAAAGATTCTTTTGAAGAATATGTAGTTGATTTAAATCAAGATATAGATAAAGTAACATTTGGAATAAATGTGAATAATCTATTACAAATATTATCACATTCAAATATAGATGAAAAATTAGTTTTAGAAATAAAAGAAGACAAATCAACTCTTCAAATAGAACTAATTGGAAAATCAAAAAGAACATTTAGTATACCATTAATAGATGTATCAGAACAAGAACAACCACTTCCAAAAGTTCAATTTGATGTAGATGTTCAAATTCCTTCTGAAGAACTTATGGGTGGTATAAAAGATGCAAATCTTTTTAGTTCACATATTATTTTTAGAATAGAAGATAATAAATTATTTTTAGAAACACAAAGTAGCAAAGGAAAATTTAAACAAGAAATAGAATCTGATTCAAAAAACATAATTATTTCTGGAAATAAAGCAAAGGCTATGTATCCATTAGACTATCTTCAAAATATGATTAAAAATGCAAAAACAGTTATAACTTTAAAATTAAAAGATGATATGCCTTTAGAATTAAGTTACACTATAGGAAATGCAGCAATAAGATATTTCTTAGCACCAAGAGTAGATTCAGAATAAATTATTAATTTTTTAAAAAACCCCTTTTTTTCTTTTTTTATATTATATATTATTTTTAAAAATCAAGAATATCTCTATTTACATTAATAATTATAATTCTGGAATTACCTTTACCGTTTTTATTATCTTTTAAAGAAATTAAATTAAGTTTATCTAATTTTTCTAAATATCTTCTTGCAGATCTTGAAGGAATATTTTCGGTAATATGAGCTAAAGAAGAATCTGATTGATCTTTTAAACTTAAAAAAAATCTTTTTTCATTATCATTTAATGTTTTAAATTTTTCTAAAAGTTTTACAGAATCAACTAAACTAGAACAACTTATTAAAATATCTTTAGAAATTTTTAAAAAACCATTTTTTTCAGAAAACTTTGAAGCCTTATAAACTAAATCAATTGCAATTCTTGCATCTCCAGAATTTTTTGCAGCAAAACCAGTAACAAATCCTATTAAATCTGTAGAAATTGCATTTTCAATCAATCCAAAATTAATTCTTTCTAAAAGGATATTTTTAAGATCAGAAGGAGTATATTTTGGAAACTCTAAATCTGTTAAAAATAAAGAACTTTGTGTTCTTAAATCTAAATAATTTATAAAAAATTTATTATTTGTTATTAAAATTAATGTAAAAAACTTAGAATTATATGAAAATCTACTTAAATCATAAAGAAGTTTTGAGCAATCATCTTTTTTTAAATTATCAATTTCATCTAAAATTATTACAGGATAAAAATCAGACTTTTTAAAAGATTCAACTAATCTATCCCAAACTTCATCAATTGCAAGCCCTCTTCTAGGCAAAATAACTTTATAAAAAGAAACAATTTTTTGAATAATTGCAAATCTAGTATTATCTTGAATAGTATTAATATAAATATATTTTATATTATTAGAAAATTCACATAATTGATTTAAAACAAACTTAGAAATTAAAGTTTTACCTGTTCCAGAAGGACCAAAAATCAAAAGATTATTTGCTTTTTTTTTTGAAAGTAAGGGTTTTAAAAAAAATTGAAGATCAGAAATTTGTTTATCTCTAGAAACAATATTTTCTGGGAAATAATCTGGATAAAAAACAGATTCATCTTTAAATATAGATATTTCTGAATTTAAATATTCTTTAAAAATATTATTTTTTTTAGAAACCATATTTAAATAATATATAATATAATTTATAAAGAATTCTTTTTTTATTTTCTCGGTCATTTACTCTCTTTGATAATCTATATATTAACAAAAATCTTTATATATTATAAAAATACAAAAAAGGTGAAAAAATGAATAAATTATATAGAAAAGACTTAATGAATATGCAAACAAGATTTTTAGTAAAAATTAAAAAAACTCTTTTAAAAAGAATGGAATTTGGGGAATATATGACTAAAAAATATAATAATATGCTAATAGATATACTTGGGGAATTAGAAAGCAGATCAGAAATTAAAAAAGCAAATTAAAAATGCAATAAATATTTTTTTAAATAAAATGTTTTGAACTAAAAATACTAAATAAACCCAAAATTTATAAATATAATATCTATAAATTATTTGTGCTAAAAAAAAATATTATAAAAAATAAAAAAGCATTTTTAAGTGTATTTACCTTGCTTTTTATTTTAATTTTTATAACTATATCTTTTTCTAATAATTATCAAACACTTAATGACTTTTATATAATTAATAATTTAAATACACAAAATGAAATTATCAAAAATAATTTTATAAAAATAATAGAAAATAATTTAGATGATAAAGAAACCGATAATGAAATAATTAAACAAAAAATAAATATAGAACTTAAAAAATATACACAAGAAAAAGACATTTATATAAAGAATAAAATAACAAATGAATTAGAAAAAATTACCCTAGAAAAATTAAATTTAATATCAGAAGTATTAATTATAAAACCTTCTAATAAAATTATTGTAAAAAAATATATAATTACAAATGGAATATCAAAAGACAAAACCATAATTATTATACAAAAAATAAATAATCATAAAACAGAAATTGAATTTCCACAAAATTATTCAATAACAAAGGTGGTTATTCTTGAATAAAGCTCAAATCTCATTAGAATTTATATTTTGTATACTTATTCTATTAATAATATTAACCTTATTTATAAATATCAATATATCTCTTAAAGAAAAATATGAAAAACAAAATGATAATATATATAATCTAAAAATATGTACACTTAAAGAAAAATATATTATAGAAAAAAATGGAGAAATAAAAAATGATTTCTGTAAAAGCACAAATTATGTTAATGGATATTTTAATATTTTTAATAATTTGCTTACTAATAATTAGTATAGAAACACAATATTTAAAAGAAAACATAATCATAAAAGAAAAAGAATATAAAAACTTAGAAGAACTAGAAAACATATTATTAATAGAAACAATGATTAGTGATAGTAACTATCTAGCAATACAAAAAGAAAACATAGATTGTAAAAATAAAATTGAAATAAAAAATTTAGATAAACTTAGAAAAATAAATAACTTAAAAAAAATAAAAATATCTGAAAAAGAAATACAAATAAACACAATAAAATGTAATTATAAAACCTATACAAGAGCAGTAATTTATAATAATAAATTTGAAATAATAGAGGTAAGTTTTTGTGAAAAATAAAGGCATTTTATTTACTATAGATGGTATGTTAGCACTAATATTTATAAGTTTATTAATAACTATAAATCTTAATAACACAAATAATCTAGAAGAAATTGAAAAATTAGACACACTTTTAAAAATATCAGATCTTTTAATAACATCACAACATATAGAATTAGAAAACATAAACATATTAGAAAAAAACTTTAAAAAAATATTTCCAAATAAAAAAGGATATATTAAAATAAATAATCAAATTAAAGAAATTGGAAAAAAATGTACTAATTGTGATATTATTTCACAAAAAGCAACATATATTAATAAATCTAATCAAGAAATATATATAGAAATTAGAATATATAAATAAATTATTTTAAAAAAATATTTAAAAAATAATAACTGTAAAAAGATGGAAAATATGTTTTATATAATAGGAATTGGATTAAAACCAAAGCAAATAAGTTTTGAAGCAATTGAAACTATAACAAAATGTAAAGAAATATATATAGATAATTATACAAATATATTTTCTAAAGGAAATATAAAAGATTTAGAAAAAATAATAAATAAAAAAATAATTCCATTAAATAGAAAAGAATTAGAACAAGAACAAAAATTTATTAAAAAAAAAAATTGTCTTTTAGTTATTGGAAATGCATTATCTGCAACAACACATTTTTCAATAATAAAAGATGCTGAAAAAAAAAACATTAAAACAAAAATAATAACAGGAATTTCAATATTTAATTATAGAGGAGCATGTGGGCTTTATGAGTATAAATTTGGAAAAACTGTATCTATTGTTTATCCTTTAAAAAATTTTAATCCAAAAAGCTTTTATGAAACTATTTTAGAAAATATTAAAATAGGAGCACACACATTATGTTTACTTGACATAAAAGTAGATGAAAATAAATTTATGACATGCAAAGAAGCATGTGAAATTCTTGAACAAATTGATGAAAAAAAAATATTAAAAGAAAAAGAATGTGTTGCATATTTTTCAATGGGGTCAAATAAAGAAGAAATAATTAAATTTAAATTTAAAGAATATAAAGAAATAAAAACAATAAAAAAATACCCACAATCTTTGATAATTTGTGGGAATTTAAATGAATTTGAAAAAGGGGCTATAAATGAACACAGAACTTGAAGAATATGCTTTAAAATATAAACTACTTTTAGAAAAAGCACTAAGTATAATAAAAATAAATATAGAAAACGAGTCTTTTTTAAGAGATATGGCAAAAGACTATGAACAGATGGCTAAAAATTATTTAAAAGATGGAAATATCTTTATAGAAAAAAAAGATCATAAAAGAGCACTTGCTGCATTTTCATATGCATATGGATGGATCGATTCAGGGGTAAGGATAGGTTTATTTTATGGAATTGATAGAAATTTATTTACATTATATAAGTGATAATCTATGGAAAACAAAATTGAAAATAATTTTTGTGAAATTAAAAATAATAATTTAAAATCCCAATTAATACAAAAAAATTATGGAATTAAAGAAGATAATTTAATTTTAAAATTAGATTTATTTGAAACAATGTATCTATTTGAAAAAAACAAAATAAAAATAAAAAACATATCAAATATTTCAGAACTTGAAAAATATTGTTTAAAAAAAATTAAAAATTTTAAAGACAAATATTTAGTTTTTAAAGACTTTAGAAATAACGGATATATTATAAAAGATGGATTAAAATTTGGATTTGATTTTAAAATTTATGAAAATGAAAAATCAAAAAAACATAATCACACAAAATATGTAGTAGATGTTAAAAGAAGCCATAAAGATCAAATGAGTAAAATTATAAAATCAGAAAGACTTGCAAATAGTATAAAAACAAAATATATTGTAGCAATTATAGATTTAGAAAATAAAATTACAAAAATAAAAATAGAAAGAATATAATAAAAAAAATAAAATTTAAATAATATAAAATTATCTACAAGTTATTTCCCAAACATATCCTGTACATTGAGTATTTCTTAATTGTAAATTAATTGGAGTTTGACCATTATAAGATTCAATTAAAGCATTTGCTGATTCTCCTTTAGAAAGAGAATTTGAATCTAAAATATTAACATTACTATTATCAAAAGAATCATCAGAATCAATTAAAATTACATTAAAATTATGATCTTCATTAAAAGAAATATCTCCTGAATTAACAAATGTAAAAGAAATTTTTTCCCCAACAGAATTATAATCACAACCTAAAAAAGTAATTGAAGCACCTATACAACTAGTATCAATAGCATTATCAGCATCAGATGTACTTTTTTGAACAAAATTTTGACTCCAAGATAATAATAATCCAACTAAAACAATTGCAACAACAATAATTAAAACAGTTGCAATTAATGGAGATATAGATTTTTTTATATATTTCACAAAATAACCTTCTTTATTTTTTATTTTTAAATATAAAACAAACTTAATTTAAAATAAATATAAAAAAAAGATTTTATTAAAATCTTTTTTAAAATATATCTATTTAACTATGACAATTCTTAAATGTGTAAGTTGCATCAGAACTACAAACAGAAGACTTCACAGTTACATTAAAGGTGTCTCCAGTTAAACCTAAATCTGAAATATCCATATTTACCTTAACTTGTTGACCAGAAGTTAATCCAGCCCATGTAGAATATGAAGATATAGTATTAGAACCATTATAATCCCCACCATCACTAGAAACTTGTATTAAAAAATCATCTGCTGTTGTAAAATCATAATTTGAACCAATATTTTTAACATAAAAAACTATATTCCCATCTATTACAGAACAAGAAGGTATAGTTAAACTAGCCCCTGTACAAGTTGTATCAATAATATTACCTGTTTCAGAAAGACTATTTGTAGTAAAAGACTTACCCCAATTTAATACAATTGCAACTAATGCAACTGCAACAACAATTAATAAAACTGTTGCAATTAATGGAGAAATTCCTTTTTTATTTCTTAAATTCATTATTAATCACCTATTTTAAATATTAAAAGATATTTTAATTTTTAATAAATATTAATTACAATTTGTAGTTTGTGCAATTTTATCTGGGCAGCTATCAATATATACTTGAACTTTTTTTAAAGGCTCAGATAAATTTTGAAAATCCTCTATAGGAGAATATACACTATTATCTATAGCCATTGCATTTCCTACAAAATTTGGTGCAAAATCAGAACTTACAATATGATTATTTGCATCAATTACTGTTAATATTAAATTATCATCAATCTCTACAGTTGATTTATCATATAAAATAAAACTTAGCCCATTTGTAGAATCATAACTACAACCATAATCTATATAAAAATCAATAGCTGTACAATCAATCCATTCATTTGTTTTTTTAGTTAAACTTTCAGTAGTTTCTTTAGCATTTTGAGAAGACCAAGAATATAATATTCCTGCTAAAGATAAAGCTACTGCAACTAATAAAATTGTTGCAATTAATGGAGAAATTCCTTTTTGTTTCATAAAAATCTTAATTTACTAAATTTTTTTAATAAATGTTATTAAAATATAATAAATATATTACCCATATATATATAAATGTTATTTATTTTATAAAAATAAACTAAATAAACAAAATTGTTGTAAGAACATAAATTGGAATAGAAACCCCTAACAAAATAATTGAATGCCTTATACCAGCAATTGCATTATTTTCAGAAATTTTACCAATTACTGGACCTGCAAAAATACCTTGAATTAATATTAAATATAAAAAATATTTATTAAAATCTACATCAGACACAGGGGTTATACCACTAGAAGCACCAGTTACAGATAAAGAATTGGAAGTAAGCATAGGTAAAAATATAATTTGGATAATTAAAACAATACCAATGAAAACAAAAAACATAAAATAACTTGAAAAAATTGTAGAAAATGTTTTAGATTTTCTTTGGGCAACCATATCATTTAAAGTTCTTACATAATTTGAAATTGATGCAAAAATTTTAATAATATTCCCCCCAACTTTAGTAGTTTCAGAAATTATTTGAGTTACTTGCTTAAATGTTGGAGAATCTAAAATACCAAAAGTATCATTAAAAGCACTCTCAAAAGAAACCCCAATTTTAACTTGTGCTGCAAGCCTTTTAACAGGTTCATTTAAAGAACCATAATCATGTCTGGTTGTAATTTCAATAGCAGTTACAATATTCATACCACCTTGAAGAAGATCTTTTAAATCATCTAAAAAAACAAAAAGATTTTTTTCATAAGATTTAATTTTTCTACTATATATTCTTGCTGCAAGCCCAATAGATAATAATAAAGGAAAAATAGAAAAAATTAAAATTTTAGTATTAAATAATAATACAAAAACAATAATACTACCAATTAAACCTTTAGACCCATAATTTAAAAAAAACTTTTGTCTTGGATTTAATTTAATATTTTTATTATCCATTATTAATTACCTACCAAATTTATTAAAAATATAAAAAGAATATTAATTACAGGAACTAAAATAAAAACCCCAATTGCAAGAAGAGAACCAATACTTAAGCCTCCAATTGCACCTCCTACCATACCCATAAGCATAATTCCAGAAAATAAAAATAAAGGTCCTGCAATAACAACAGCAGAATAAATATCACCAAAAAGTTCTGCTTTTTTATTTTGATTATCAAGTAAAAGATTATATTCAAATTTTGCATGATCAGCTTTCTTTTTCATAAAATCAGAAAGAGATCCCCCTGCTTCCAAATTAGATTTTAAATCTAATAAAAATTTTTTTAATTCAAAAGAAGGAGTTTTTTTTGCAACAATATCTATTGCTTCTAAAAGAGAAATACCTAATTTATCTATATAATAAATAATTTTAGAAAATTCATTATTTAAATATTGATTTTTATCTTTAACATTAGAAGTAGAAAAAATTGCTTCGGGAGGTGCACCAGATTCTGCAACACTAGACATTCCAAGTATAACTAATGGCAAATTATTTTTAATACTATTAACTTTTGAATTAATTATTATATAAGGTCTTAAAAAAGAAAAAACAAAATATAAAATAAACAAAACAAAAGAAATTATAAATAGAATAGAAAAAGAAATTAATAAATTTGGAACAATATTTGAAATTATACTCCCAGAAACAAAAACCATAATTGCAATAAAAAAAGAATAAAAAAGATTTTTAGAAAAATATTCACTTACATCTACATCTAAATCAGCTTGTTCAAATTTTTGTTGAACACTAACTACATCTAAATTTTTTGTAATCGGTATAAACATCCTATAAAGTTTTTCCTCAAAACTAAGATTATTTTCTTTAATAGACATAATAATTTACATTTAAAATATATTTTATTAATAAATAGTAAATATAAATTCTTTTTAATACTTTCTATAATTTAAAAAAATAAAAATTAAACATTAAATTCAACAACATCTTCATTTTTTAAAATATAAGACTTAGAAACAGTTTGACCAGGATATTTTGTAGATCCCCAAACTTTTGCAGATTTTAAATTATTATAAATATTTTTGTGAATTATTTTTGCAGCATCTAATACAGTTTCACCTTTATTTAATACCAAGGGTTCATTTTTAGATAATTTTTGTCCAGGTTTCTTTGTAAAAATTATGACTTTATTTAATTTTTCAAAAATTAAATTTCTAACATTTTCTTTTTCAGAAAAATCTACACAATTAATACCTTTATATTTACTTAATAATAATTTTTTAGAAAAAGGCATAGAAACACAAATTACAGAAACATATGCAGCTCTTGGATTTACTAAAAGTAATAAGTCTTCTAAACTTGTTTTTTGATTTAAAATAATATTTGAATTTTTAATACCTGACGATTTCAAAAAATCTAAAGCTTGATCTAAAGGTAATTGTAAATTTTTTGGATTAATTATTGAAATCCCAGAAAATTCGCTTTTTGAAATTAAAATATCTGGTTTATTTATTTTTAAATAAACATCTTGCTTTCTAAAAATTTCTAAAAGAAAATCTAAATCTTTCATATTCCCATCTTTTATTATAAAAATTACAAGATCAGAAACTCTAATCATAGAATAAATTTGAGAAGTTAAATCATGACCTTCTAAAAAAGCAGGAAGTTCAATAGTTTGAATTAAAGCACCCCCATAATTTAAAATACCTACTTCAGGTTTAGTAGTAGTATAAGGATAAGAAGCAATTACAGGTTTTGCATTTGTAAATGTTTGTAAAAAAGTACTTTTACCAGAATTAGCAAATCCAACTAAAACAACTTGACCAGCCCCATCTTTTTTAATATTTATTGTAGATCCAGATTTTTTGGCATTATTTGCATGTTTTTCAATTTTTGATTTTAAAGAAACTAATTTTCTAGATAAATCTTTTCTAAGATTTTCAGCACCTTTATGAGCTGGAGCTTTAGAAATCATCTCTTGTAAAGCTACAACTCTTTCTTCATCGCTTTTAGCTTCATCATATTTTTTTTGAGCAAGAGAAAATTCATAAGATGCATTTATTGGCATAGTAATCACATTATTATTAATTTAATTATCTAAAAATTATTTCCTAATTTCAAAAACAATTAATTTTTCAAAAAATAATTTTTTTTCAGCAACTTGAAAATATTTTAAATTATTTTTAATAATATTTTTTTTAATATTATCTATATTATTTAGAGTAGAAACTAATAAATAACAATTTCCATTATCTTTTAAAAAAATATTTAAATTATTTATAAAATCCAAAATAATTTCACTACCATTTTTACCACCATCATCACAAATTATTGTTTTAGTATTAGATGGGACATATGGCGGATTAAAAACAATTAAATCAAATTTTAAATTTTTATTAATATTAGAAAACAAATCAGAATAAATAATAGTAACATTTTCTAAATTATATTTAGTTATAAAACTTTTCAAATAATTAATAACATTTAAATCAATATCTGCAAGAATTAAATTTTTTGAAAAATATGACAGAAAAAAACTTAAAATTCCACTACCTGGACCGATCTCTAAAACATCCAAATAGGTTTTAGAAATTTTTTTTTTTAAAACTTCTAAAAATAAAAAAGAATCATCACTAGGTTCATAAATATTTTTAGGTAAAGATAAATAAAAATCTTTATAATTTAAATCATTCATATAATATATATGAATGAAAATAAATATAACTATTTTCTTGATATACATTGTCATTATGAAGAAATAAATCCATTATATTTAAAACAAAAGCTTAAAGAAAATAAAATAATTTCACTAACTGCAAGTACAAATATACAAACTTATGAAAATTTAGAAAAAATAAGACTTAAAAATATACCAAATTTATATTTTGCATATGGATTACATCCAGATAATGTAATAAAAAAAGAAATAAATGATAATTTAAAAGATCTTGAAAAAATAGATTTCTCAAAATCAATTGCAATTGGAGAGATTGGCTTAGATTATAAAATCACTAAAAATAAACAAAAAAAAGAAGAACAAAAAAAAATATTTGAAAAACAATTAGAATTTGCAAAAAAATTAAAAAAACCAGTTATTATTCATACAAGATATGCCACAAAACCAGTTTTAGAAATATTATCTTCATGGACAGATTTAAAAATTATTTTACATTGGTTTGGAGGAAATGAAACCGAAATTGATAAAGCTTTATCTAAAAATTATTATTTAACACAAAGATTTGCTTTTCCTGAAATTAAAAATATTAAAAAGCATTTTGATAAAATATTTATAGAAACTGATTTTCCTGTATCTTATAATGGAGAAAATACAAATATTGAAAGTGTTATAAAATCTTATGAAAAATTTTGTGAAAAATATGATATAGATTTAACACAAATAAAAAAAAGAACAATACAAAACTTTGAAAAATTATTTAAAATTAAATTGTGAAATAAATATGGAAGAAGTAAAATACGAAAAAATTAAAATTAAATCAAATAAATTTAAAGAAAGTAAAGAACTTATATTTGCATGGATAGCTATATCTATTTGTTTTACTTTTGTTTTAGGGGATTTTAATATATTTAATAAAAATTTAATTTCTAATTTTAATTCAATTAATTTTTTTACATTATTAGGGATAAGCTTAATAGTTACAGGATCTTCTTTTATATTACATGAACTTGCACATAAATATACAGCAATATATTTTGGAGCAAAAGCACAATTTATGATGTGGAAAAAATCATTATTATTTTCTATAATTCTAGCATTTATATTAGGATTTGTTTTTGTTGCTCCTGGAGCAGTATATATTTTTGGTAAAAGACTTTCTTTAAAAGAAGACGGAATTGTATCTCTTGCTGGACCAATTACAAATATATTAATAGGATTTATATTTGTATTACTTGCAATGTTTGGAATAACTGGTGCAGTAATATCATATGGAATATTCATTAATTTTTGGATTGCATTTTTTAATTTAATCCCATTTGGACCATTAGATGGTAAAAAAATATTACAATGGAATCCAATTATATGGATTATTATGACAGCAGTTCCAGTATTATTTTTATTTGTTTTATAAAATAGAAATAATTTTATCTTTAGATATATATTTTATATCTAAAACTCTATTTTTTGCTTTAATTTCTCTTAATTTAAAATTTCCTGTTTCTAATTGCTTTAATTTTTCCAAAATATATTTATTATTAGAAGAATATAAAATATCTAAAATATAATCATCTGTTTTGTAAAAATCATCAAAAGTTATTAGATTTAAATCTAAAGCTTTTTTTAAAGAATCTACAAAAATAGAATATCTTGTTTTATGATTTGCATCACCCCAATGATTTTGAGAAAAATAAATATATATTTCTTTAAATTTTTTTGCAAGGCCATATGTTTTAAAAATAATACAGTCGTCTTTTAAAAAAATATTTTCTAAAAACATATTAATTTTATTTAAATCTTTTTTTAAATAAAAAAATTCTCTTAAAGTATAATCAAATCTATCAAAATTAAGAAATCTATCTTTTCTTTTAATTATTTCAAATTTATCTTCAATATTATAAAATTGTTTAATATCTATATTATATTCTTTTAAAATAGATTTAATTTCTTTATCATTATCTAAAAGAATTTTTAGATTATTATCATGAAAATTTTCTTCATAATTTTTAACTAAATAATCATATACATGAGAAAAAGCTGTATGAGCAAGATCATGAAAAATTGCAGCAATTTTATGTTCTAAACTTAAATTAAATTTATAACACAAACATAAAACACCTAAAGTATGTTCAAATCTAGAAAAACCTAAATTATAATGTAACTTTGGAGGAAGCCCCATTTGCTCAATTTTCTTTAGTCTTAAAATACTTTTACAATTTAATATTTTTAAAATAATATCTTCATTAAATTCAAATTCACCATAGACTTTATCAACATATTTCATATCTAATGCACATATTTAGATATCGCAGCATCATTTTTAAAAGAATTATATAAATCTTGAGAAGAATCTTTTATTTTAGATTTCATATTTTTTAAAATATTAATAACATGGTCTTCTAAAATATCTGTTTTTTTATAATTATTTTTTTTAAGTGCAAATAAAATAGAATCAGATATTAAAAGATTTAAATCTGCTCCAGTAAAATTTTCTGTAGATTCTACAATTTCTTTTATAAAATTTTTTGAAAGTTTATTAGGTGTTTTTTTAATTAATAAATTAATGATTTCTAATCTATCTTTTTTATTAGGAAGTTTAAATTCTAAAATTTTATCAATTCTTCCACTTCTTACAAAAGATTTATCAATTAAATCAGGTCTATTTGTTGCAGCTATAAAAATAATATCTTTATTAGAAATATTATCTAATTCCATTAATAATTGACCTAAAACTTTAGTATTATTTCCAGAATAATCTCCTTTATCTTGAGTAATAGAATCTATTTCATCAATAAAAAGAATACATGGAGAAACATCTTTTGCTTTTCTAAAAATATCTCTAATTGCTTTTTCTGATCCTCCAACCCATTTATCAAAAATTTCAGGACCTTTTATATAAATATAATTTATTCCAAACTCTTTAGAAGCAGCATTAACTAAAAGAGTTTTACCAGTACCAGAAGGTCCATATAATAAAATTTTTTTTAAAGGAGTTCCATTCATTTCTTTTAATAAATCTTTTTTATTTAAAGAAAGATTAATAATATCTTTTAACATATCTTTTTGTTCACTTAAAGCCCCAACATCAGAAAAATTAATATTCGATGAATCTACAAAAACTTCTCTTAAAGCAGAAGCTTGTACAATTTTTAAAGCATTATCAAAATCATCTTTTGAAATTTTTAATTGTTCTAAAATTTTTAAAGAAATTTCTTTTTTAGGAACAGAAATATCTGAAATAACTTTTTTAATTGCAAAAATTGCAGCTTCTTTTACAAGTGCTGATAAATCTGCTCCAACAAACCCATGAGTTACTTCTGAAAGACTTTTTAAATCAACATCTTTTTCTAAAGGAACATTTCTAGTATGAATTTTTAAAATATCTAATCTTGAAGACTTACTAGGAACACCAATATCTATTTCTCTATCAAATCTTCCAGGTCTTCTTAATGCAGAATCAACATCTGATTGCCTATTTGTAGCTCCAATTACAATAACATCTCCTCTAGAATCCATACCATCCATTAAAGCTAAAAGTTGTGCAACAACTCTTTTTTCAACTTCAGAAATAAGACTATCTCTTTTTGGGGCAATTGCATCAATTTCATCAATAAAAATAATACATGGAGCTTTATCTTGTGCTTGTTTAAAAATTTTTCTTAATCTTTCTTCAGCTTCACCTACATATTTAGCCATAATTTGAGGGGCATCTAAAGATATAAAATTAACTTTAAGTTCATTAGATAATGCTTTTGCTAAAAGAGTTTTTCCTGTTCCAGGAGGTCCGTAAAGTAAAATTCCTTTTGGAGAAGATACATTTAATTTTTCAAAAAATTCAGGATATTTAAAAGGAAGTTCAACCATTTCTCTAATTTTTTCAATTTCTGCTTTTAAACCACCAACATCTTCATAACCTATAATTGTTTTTGAAGATATTTTTTTTGAAGGTTTTTTATTTAAAATTAATTTTGATTCTTCAGACAAAATTACAATTTTTTCTGGAATAGTAGAAGTTACTTCATAAAAATAACCAGCACCAAAAATACTTATAAGAATAGTATTTCCTGAAACAAAAGGTCTTCCTAAAAAATTTTTTTTAATTAACAAATCTGTATTTTCAGACAAAAGATTAACTTCTTTTATAGGAGTCAATATAATTTCATGCGCTATTTTTGGTTCAATTTTTTTAATAGTTACAAAATCACCAATAGAAACTCCTGCATTTTGTCTTTGATATTGATCCATTCTAATTATATTTTCATCTCCAGATCTAATTTTATCTGGCCAAACTTGAGCCGCTGTAATTTTATCTCCTTTAATTTCTATTACATCTCCAGATATTAAATTTAATTTTTGTTTTATAGAAATATCTAATGTAATTATATTTTTTCCAATATATTCTTCTCTTGCTTCTGCAACTTTTAATTTAATTAAATCTTGAGACATAAAAACACAATTTATAATTTATAAATATATTTTATATAAAAACCTTTTTAATATAATTTAAAAAATAAAATTTATTTAAAAAAATATTATACAATATTACAATCTCCAGGAGGAAGAATAGACTCAATTTCATCAATAGAAGCATTTATTTTTTTAGAAACTAAAATATCTCTTATTTGCTTAGAAATATCTGCTTTTTTTATATTCCCAGGGACAACTTTTATATAAAAATCATATTTTTTAAAATCTTTAGAAATTAAAGGAATTGCCATGACTCCATATTTTTTATCAAAAACAATATAAATTCCTATTTCAGATTTTCTAAAATATTCTCTTTTTCCAGAAATAACAAAAGAACCAGTAGATAAAGATTCCCCTGTTTGAGCAGTTTTAGAAACTTGATTAGAAGAAACAGAATAAACATCTACTGAAAATATTTTAGACTTCCAAGCCGAAGAAAAACTTGCTGCAAAACAAGCTGCTTCTTTTTTATCAATAATAGGTACATCTTCAATTTGTGTTTTTAAAATAGTATGAGGGGCACCAAAAATATCTGCATGAAAATAAACATCATTTTTATCCATATATTTTTTAATTAAAAGTTCATTATTTTTTGCATCCCTTCCAGCAATTACAAGAAAATTATTTGTTGTAAAAAACCATCTAAATTTAGAAAACCAAAATTTATTTTTTAAAACTCTTTTTGTAAAAACAATCTTACTAGAAATATCAATAATATCTTTATTTGTTTTCTCCAAAGAAGTTTTTATTTTATTATATGCTTTATCTAAACCTTCAACTTTAGATTTTAATTTATTTCTTAAAATATATTTATCTTCAGCATTTTTTCCTGCAGATAGCTTATAATTTATTTCTATTTCCATAAAGATTATTCACCAATATTTTCTTTTAATAAATCTATTAAAACATCTATTTCATTTTTATTTTTATAAATTTCTCCAGATAAAAAAAAATTCGAATTATTTTTTATAATATCATAATAATTTGGGATATTTGAAATATATTTTTTTTTAATATTAATATGATGAGATTCAATATTTTTAGATAAAAAAGTTACAGCAATATTATAATTTCCATCAGAAATAACTTCAGAACAATACATAACACTATTATCTTTTTTAATAATATCTAAAATTTTTTTAAAATTATCTTTATTATTTAAATCAATTTGGAAATAATTATTATTTTTCAAATTATATCCAATCTTTAAAGAATCTAAAAGAGGTCTATAACCTGTAATAAATTTTTCTGATTCTAAAAAATCTATAGAAGATTTAATTGTAGCTCTATGAAAACCTGTAACTTTTTTAATTTGTCTAATATTTGGAACAACACATCCTTTTAAAGTTAAAGAAGATAAAATTTTAACTCTTAAAGAATCATCTATTTTTTTAATAACAGCCATAATTATTCACAAATAAATAGGCTATAAAACTTATTTTAAAACTTTTTATTATACAAAATGGAACATTTTATTTATTAAAAGTCTTTTTTATTAATAAAATCAACTTATCAAAAGAAGAAATTATTAAAAAGGTAATAATATTTGATAAAATTATTTGATTAATAGTTAATTCTAAATCTATATTAATAAAAAAAGTAAAAATAAAATTAATAATCAAAGGCACAAAATATTTATACAAAAAAATATTTTTAGAAACAGTAACATAAATAAATTTATTTTTCACTATTTCAAAAACATAATATAAAATAAATATAAAAGGATAAAATAAAAAGAAAGCAATATAATCAATAAATATCATTTGATTTAAAGGAATAAAATAATAGAATAATTATATATCATAAAAAAATATAATAGATCTCCACAAAATCAAAAAAATCGCAGAAAAACCTTCTTTAATTGAATCTGAATTCATAATAATCACATTTATTTAAATTAAAAATACATAAAAAACATTAAAAATACTACTTAAAATCATAAAAAAAAATAAAATATTGGAAAAATACTTAATTTTCCAAAAAAACTATATTTATAAGTATTTCTCATATTATAATATATTATAAACCTAATTTTATTTAATAAAATTAAATATAAATAAAGATAATTATGGACGAAAAATTAACAAAATATGAAATAACTAGAATACTTTCAGCAAGAGCAGAACAAATATCTTTTGGAGCCCCACCATTACTTAGAGCTACAAAAGAAGATACAGCTTATGGTCTTGCAGAAAAAGAATTTTTAAAAAAAACAATACCATTAGCAGTAATTAGAAATCATAATGGAATAAAGAAAATAATAAGTGTGAATTAATATGGGAAAAGCAATGTCAAATAATATAAAAGCAAAAGCAAAAATCTTAATGACAGAATTCAGATCAAATTTAGGAATAGATTTTGAACAAAATAAAAATTTTATAAAAAGAATAAATCTACCTTTATCTAAAAAGACAATAAATTTAATGTGTGGATATATTACAAGAACTATTAAAAAACAAGTAAAAGAAGAAGAAAAAACAAATTTAAATAAAGATAAAACAAAAACACCAATTAAGAAATTAAAAGATACACAAATACATGTATAAATTAAATTTCTTAAAATTTCTTTTTTTTAAAAAACCTTAAATTTTAAAACACCAATTATACCTGAAAAAGAATTTAAAGTTTTTGAAATATCTTCATGAGATAAATCTACAACATGCACTTTTGTTTTAGTTTTATCTGCATCAATTATTAGATTTTGGATAGAATCTATATTTTTCCTCCAAAAACTTTCTGAAATTAAAATAAAATCAATTATCCCTAATGTCATGTATTTATTAATATCATTATATCCATAAATAGCTTTATTACTAGACTTACCTAACTCTTCTTTAAATTTTTCAATCATTTCCTTTTCTTTAAAAATAATAGAATCTTTAAAAAATAAAGAAACTTCTTTTTTAGTAAAAAGTTCATTAATAGAAGACTTAGATGTATTTTGTAAAGATACTTCTGAAATTCTTAATAAACTAGATTTAGATTTTAAAAATTTACTAAATCTAGACTTATAATGACCTGGACCTGCAATAATAATAGGATTATTTTTAGATAAACAATTATAAACTTCTTCAAAAAAAGAAAAAGAATAATCTGATTTTTCAGAAAATCTTTTTCCACTTTTTCCAGAAGCAATCTTAGAAATAGATTTAACACCAATATCTGTAAGTTCAAAAATTTCTGCAAATTCATCATCAATTACAACTAAATTAATTTTATTAGTAATTTTAGAACTATTTTTAATTAAATTAATTTCATGATCAAAAAAATTCTTTTTTTCTAAAGAATATTTTTCATTAAGTTTAATTTCTAAAGTATGGAATTCGCCCTTAGGTGCAAGATCACTTGGAGATGAATTATTAATTATCCCTGTAAATCTTAAAGAATTTAAAAAAGAACTATATTCAATTTTATTAATTTCTAAACAAACAAAAACAGGTTTTCTTTCAGAATTATTTGTATCTTCCTGCTTTTGACGTCTATAACTTTTTCCAGAAATTAAATCTTTTTCAAAAGAAATATTTTTTAAAACCCATAAATCTTCTATAGTTTGAGGGATAAACACTAATTTTTTTAATTTTTTATTTAATTCTAAAATATTCATATATATCAATCATTTTTTTATAAGACTATTAAACATATATTTAGGTTTTTTAATATCTAATAAATCTAAAATTGTTGGGGCTATATTTGCTAAACCTAAAGATTTTGTTTTCAATAAAGAATATTTTTTAGAAGAAACTAAAATAAAAAACACTTTATGTAAACTATGAGATGTATTGATAGTTCTATTTTCATTAACCATTTCATCACAATTACCGTGATCAGAAGTAATAATTAAAGTAGTATCTTCTAAATTAATTTTTGAAAAAATTTTACCAATACAAGAATCTATTTTTTCAATACCTTTAATAGTAGATAAAATATTTCCAGTATGCCCAACCATATCTCCATTAGCAAAATTTACAACAAATAAAGAATAATCTTTATTTAAATTTTTCAAAAGATTATTAGTAATTTTATCAACAGACATTTCTGGTTTTAAATCATAGGTAGAAACCTTTGGGGAAGGTACTAAAATTCTATCTTCATTTTTAAAAGGTTTTTCAAAACCTTGATTAAAAAAATATGTTACATGCGCATATTTTTCAGTTTCTGCAAGTCTTAATTGTTTTAAATTATTTTTAGAAATAATTTCTCCTAAAGAAATTTCTGAAAATTTAGGAGTATACATTGGAAACACCTTTTTTAAAGAATCATCATAAGTTGTTAAACTTATAAAATTTAAATTAAAATTTTTAGTTTTAAACTCTTTAAAAGAATTATCTGTTAAAATTTTTGAAAACTCTCTTGCTCTATCACTTCTAAAATTATAAAAAATAACACAATCATTTTCTTTAATAATTCCATTTTTATCAAATAAAGTCGGCACTATAAATTCATCTGTAATATTTTTTTTATAACAATTTTTAACAAAAGAAGAAACATTTTCTTGAGAAAAATTATTTCCTAAAACTAAACAATCATAAACTTGTTTTATTCTTTTCCATCTATTATCTCTATCCATTGCAAAAAATCTACCAGATATAGAAGCAATAGAAGTATTATCAATTAAATTAACTTTATGTAAATATATTTTCAAAAGAGAAATATATTTTAAAACTGACTTAGAATTAACATCTCTTCCATCAGAAAAAATATGAATATAAATATTTTTAAAATTCTTTGATTTTAGAATATCTAAAAAAGCAAAAAGATGTGAAATATGAGAATGCACTCCACCATCACTTAAAAGACCAACTAAATGAACTGAAGAATTTTTATTAACATGTTTTAATTTAGATAAAAGTATTTTATTTTTAAAAAACTTTTTAGACTTAATATCTTTATTTATTCTTAAAAGATCAGAATCAATTATTCTCCCAGCACCAATTGTTTGATGTCCTACTTCAGAACCACCTATTTGACCTTTTGGAAGACCAACATAAGTTTCAGATGCTCCAAGATAGGTTTTAGGATAATTTTTTAAAAGAAAATCTATATTTGGTTTATTTGCTTTTAAAAAAGCATTTCCATCATAATTTTTATTTACCCCTATACCATCTAAAATTAATAAAACTACTTTTTTCATAATCAATTACCTCTTTTTTTTAAACAATTGGAAAGGATGTTTAACCTTACATTCATTTATACAAAGCCCATTACTTTTTAAAGTATCACAATTTGGAACAGAATATTTTTTTTCAATTAATTTTTGAATTTGATAACCTGCAATCTTTTTATCAAAATTAGGTAAATTTTTATAAAGTTCTAAAATTTCATCAAATGTATAACCTATATTTGATAAAAAAACAGCAAGAGTAAAATTTTCAATATGAGTTAATTTATTCCCAGAAATTAAATTATTATACATTTTAAGAAAGCAAGGAGGAAAAGAACTAATTTCTGGCTTATTAATTATTTGAACATTAAAAGTATTTTCATTTAAAACTTTATCTTTAATTGAATTTCCATAATCTATAAATAATTTTGGAAAAGAATCTATTTTTGAATCAATATTTTTCAAAATATTTTTTTTAATAATTATTCCAAAAAAATCAATTAATTCTTCTTTTTTTAAAAAAATAAAACCATTTTCTAAATTCATATATTGTAATTTATAATCCTCCCCAAGCTCTAAAAAAAGATAAGAAACAATTGAAATAAAATATTTATCTTTAAGAGAATCATATTTTAAATTAGGACAAATATCTTCTAAAATTGAATCAAATTCTTTATTATTTAAAGGTTTATTTAGAAAATAAATTAATTGCTTTTGAAAATGATTGGCAAATTGTTGATATAATGGATTATAATCTACAACTTTCAATAGAATTCTACAAATAGGATAAAGCTTTACAAAAAATAAAGCCACATTTTCATCTTCAACAGATAAATAATTATGCCATTGTTTTTCTTTATCAATTTGGTTTTGGGGAATTGTCCTTAAAAGAAAATAAGCTGCTTTTTTAATATCTTCTTTACTAACTGATAATAAATCTATATTATGATTTTCTAAAAATAATTTTCCTTTCTTAGAAAAAGGATATCTTATTAAATAATTATACAACATAATACTAATATTAATATATAAAAATAAATATATACTTATTTATTTTAGAAAAAAATCAAAAAAAATTCAAAAAAAGCTTTAGCAAAAATTTGAACCTTGCCTTACGGCAAGAGGACAAATTTTTGCAAGTTTCATGCATTAACAACTTCGCCAAATCCGTCTTGCCGTCTTGCCGTCTATCCCGTCAAGATACCAGATAGAAAAATATCAAATCCTTTTTTATGGAACTACTACACACCGGAAACCGAAGGTAAAGTGTCGGGACGAAGGACTAAAGAACAAATCCCGAGAAAGAACTCCGGCATAAGAACCAGCGTACCAAGGACCACCCACAAGAAAGGCACGATCATCTATATTATCCCCTCTATCACTATAAAAAGCACCAATTCCATCACTAGTATCATAATTTTTATTTATTAAAAAAACATCTTTATAACTTAAACTATTTAAATTAGTCAAAATATCATAAGAAGTAATACCACCTTCAGAATATTCTAACCATTCACT
>JAQVTI010000021.1 GCA_028700115.1 Candidatus Iainarchaeum sp.
TAAGTTTATACAGATTAAAATCCTGGGCAAGATGGTTAATCATAATCTTTTCATTATTTAGTTTTTCTTATTCCTTTTTAGGGCTATTGACAGGAAATTTTTCAGTAATTGTTGGATTTTTAATAAACGGGGTAATTGCTTGGTATTTAATATTTGATGAGCAGGTTAAAATTAAATTTAAAGGAAAATAAAAGGAAGGGTTTTTTAAATATTGTGTTCTAGAATTATTTTAATTATAAAAAGTGAGTTGGTTATTATGTTAAAATATTTGAATATATTTTTTGTTATTGTGTTGTTAATGCCTTTTGCTTTTGCAGAACTACAACCTGTTTTTTTAGATCAAAATATACACTATTTTGGCGAAGAAATAAATTTTGGATTAGTAGGTATTATTCCCGACGATTTTAATCGTGCAGAATTTCAAATCCAATTACCTATTGGGGACAACTATCATGAAGCTACTTTGTCTTTAACTAATTTAAGTGATTATAGTTTTTCTTTTCCTTTGGATTTTATATATAACGAATTGAAAATAAAATATGTATATTATAATTTTGACAATATAGAAATATTAAATCAAGAACATTTATTAAAATTAGAGAAGTTGTCAATTATAGAAAATATAGGTTATTGTATTAATTCAATCTGTAATAATACTTATTTTGATGACGTGAATGCTAATGAAATTGAATTAACTACTTTTCCTAAAATTAGTGATGAAAACATAAATTTTGATATATTATTAATTTTAGATGGATATATTATAGAAGAAGTAAGAAACACTAAATTACCACATTATTTTGACATAAGAGCAGGAGAGTATGAAATAAAAATAACTCCTAATTATGGGGATTTAAAATTTATAACTAAGTCTTTATTTTTAAATATAATTATAATGCAAGAGAATAATAATAATTTAAGAGAATATTTGAATGAAATTAAAGAACAAGACGCAGATAAAGAAACATTTGTGCTTTTAAATAACGATGAATCTCAGATTAAAGAACTAAAAACTGAGGGCGAAAAAAATAACTTTTGGATAATTGGATTAGGAATACTTGGAGGATTGATTATTTTGATTACAATATTATTTTTTAATAAACAAAAAGATAAAAACGAAAAAACAAATAGAAGAGAACTTCGTAAAAGTAGGGGTTTTTTGTTTTTCGTATTTTTTTTATTTTTAGCGTCTTTTGCTTTTGCAACACCTCTTGATGAAAAAAATGCAGAATATAATAATTTAGAAACCAAATTTAATACATTACAAGAATTATTTCCTTATCCGAAAGCATTTACAATAAGTGTTAGTAATAGCAATCCACAAAACACACAGTATTATCCAATTTTTGCAACTGGGTTGAATGACACTCAAATCCGTCCCGTTTTAAATAATAAAACCCAAAATTTGACTGCGAATTTAGAAGCAATTTATTTTTCGATAGATATAAAGAACGCAATCGAAAAATCTAAAACTAATAACAATCCTCTTTTTTTTGAGAGCGGTTGCGAACAAGTATTAGAGTGGTTTCAAGCAAATCCAATTACAGAAGATCCAAATACTTTGATTGCAAGAACGAAAGAAAATTTATTAAAGAATATAATAATAACGGATAAAAAAAACGGATATACCGATAGAGATGTTGTATTTATTAATAATAAACTTAATGAATTAAAAAATAACAAAAAATATAATAATTCAATAAATCCTTATGCTGATTATTGTATTTCTGAATATTTGACTAAATTAGAATCTAATCTTGGTGGGAAATATCTTGTGGAAAAAAAAATTTTATTAAAAATAAATTATTTTGAAAAAAACACAGAAAAAATAGAAACTCAAGATGACGAAATTACAGATACTATTGTGTTTTTAAATAACAAAAATAAAGATGTTTTAGAAGGTGAATTTTTAGGTAGCGATCTTAACCATATATTTGTTGAAGTAAATTATGTTAATGATATTTTAAAAGAACAAAGTTTAGTTTTACAAGGAATACCAACAGATAGAATTATTAGAAAAGATAATTTAATTGAAGGCAATAAAATAAGTAACTATACTATTCCTTATTTAACAGAAGGAGAAAATTTAACTATAAAATATACGGCTCAATTAATAAATTTAGAAATAATGGATTCCGATTATGGTAGTTATTATCAATTAGAAGAGTTGCCTGTAGATTCTTCTGAAATTTATAAAAAAGGTTTTGCTTTTGTAATTCCTGATAAAAGCATAGCTGCTTTAAGAAATAAAATTATATCTAATATAGAATTAACTGGAATGGTTCGTTTAAATAATGGCAGATACGAATTAAAATGGAACCCTGAATCGTTAGCTATTCTTGCAGAAGCAAATATTAATCCTGCAAAATTTATTATTATAGATAAAAAGATAATAATTAATATAGGTCCAGAAAATCAAAAATTAAATTTAGGTATAGATTGGGATTACGGAATAATACTTGCCGATTCTTCTGAAATTACTTTGTTACTTGAAGAAGAAAATACCATTTATTTAACACCAAACATAACTAATTTGTATTTAGAATTACTTAAAAAAACAATTATAAAAGCAACAAGCCAAAAGAATTTAGAATTAATTAGATTACAATTGCCTATTTTTTTTATATTTACATTTAAGAAAAATGCACAAACTATTAATAATGAAGACGCATTATACTTGAAAACATATGATGAAATTGCAGATTTTCTTAAAAATACAAACCTTACTCCATTAGAAAAAAACATTATATTTAATAATTTAATTTCTTTAACTGAAGATTTTTCTTTTCCAAAACAAGGGGGTGGGCTATATAAATTTAAATATAAAACAAGATTAGTCCTTAATTACGGGCTTGTTAATTATATTGATAATCCAGAAAATATAAGTAATATTAATATAGAAAATCAATCTGCAGCAATGCCTTATTTATACGATAATGCTTATTTAGAACGAAAAGGTTTTGTTGATAAAGATTTAACTAAATTTTTGATTTTAGGATATCTAGGAGACAATTACAGGTCTTATAATCCTGAACTAAATAAAGATTCAGCATATGATTCGTATGATTCTTATGAATCAGATTTTAAATCACAAACACAAAAAATATTTGTGGACCAAAATGCGAATGAACAAAATTGGGGGTACTATAAACAATTAATATCGTATCCATTTTATAGAACTGGATTTGAACAAAAGCCATGTTCTTATGATAAAGTTAATTTTCCCGAATATTTCTCTGAAAGTTATTGTTCTGTTGCATATAATTTTAATTCTGAAAGTGGAAATTTTGGGACATTATATAATCCAAACAATCTTAATGAGGGTTGGTTAATGCAGGATTACGACTTTCAAAATAATTATACTTCTGCATATAGATCTTTATTACTTCTTGAAGATATAGATTCTTTTAAAAACAACAAACTTACATTTAATTCAAATCAACTTAAAACATTTAATAAATTAAATGCATTTCTTAGTTTGATAGAATTAGAAGCTATAAGAAAAAGAGATTCTGGTAATACTAAAAATTATGGAACGGCATTAGTTTTATCTTATAAATTACTAGAGCTTTGGAATGGAAATTATAACGCATTAAAAGAATATGATGATTCTAACAGACTTGGACAACAAATTTCTAATATAAATGCGGCTCTTGCGTATCAAGCAACCGTTAAATTAAAAAGCATCATTGCATCAGACAAAATTATGAGGTTAGATGCTTATAAAAATATATATGAAACAGATTTTGATAGATTTAAAGAGTCTATTGATCCATCTGCCGGATTTTTTGATCTTACAGATTCTGCAAGATTTATGATTACTGGTAGTTGGTTTGAAACATTTATTTTTACGGGGACTAAAAAAGATGTAGAGAAATTAGAACAAAGAGATAGAGATAAATATAATAAATTATTACACGGCGCTTGTTGTATAGCGCAAAGATTGGGAGAATTAGAAGGTGTGTCAAATTATAAGAATTGGACGGTTGCTGAAATTAAAGATAATTACAGTCCATATTCTAAAAATAATAAAATAAAAAATGATGTTATTGGTTGGGTGACTGAAAGATCTGGGTGTAGTGGGACATTAAGAGCAAATCCAGACGATTGTGCAACAGACATATTATATTTGTATAATTCAAAAGAATATGGAAAAGACCTTTCTATTATTTTAAATGATACAAAAGAAAAAAAATCTATAACTAATTATTTAACACAACACTATAATACTAAAGGTCAAATAAATTTAGATATTGATAATGGAGTGCAACTAAGTAGTACAGAAATAGAATTAGAAAAAGATATTGCAAAATTTAAACCCGGAACAATTGGTAGTGTTTTAAAATTTATAGATGCCGGAATTAATCCCGTGGCAATAGTTCTTACAGTGGCTACTGTGGGTATAGGTCATGGACTAGCAACAGGAACAGGTGGTTTTTTTACAAGAGTTGCGGGCGGTTTTACAGCAAAATTAGGAACTTCTACAGCTGGAAGTTTAGCGAGTACTGTGGGTGCGAGAGTAGTATATGAATTGGGGGAAAATGTAGTTATAGACGGGACATACGGAGCGTTAGCTTATAAATTGCCAAATGTTGCGGGCAAACATCCATTTTTAACTTGTATATTGTTGGGTGTTGTTGCTGGAAATTTTCAAAAACCTTTAGCTAGTTTGGATAATGCTGCAAAAATAATGACTACAGATATAATTACAAATGCTGGTTTAAAAAATGCAGACAGTATAAAAATACAAACTGCAATAAAAGAGTCGTTAAATTTAGATTATCAAGATACTGCTGAGCAATTATTGAAATTAAAAAGCGGAGAGTCTGCAACAGATGCATTTTTTAAAAAACTACCTAAAGTCGCGGCAGGTTCTGTTGATGATGAACTTGTTAATTCCATACAAAAAAATCTAGTGGCTCAAAAAATTTCTGTAAGTGCGGATGTTATAAAAAAAAGTTTAGAAAATAACAATATATATTTAACAACAAGAGCAACGGCAGTTTCTAAATTTAAATCAACTAAAAGTCTTATAGAAATAAATAGAATGGTTGAAGCAAATTTAGATGAATCTTCTGATAAATTTATTAAATTAGCGACAAACCGAACAGTGCCTGAAAGACATGGAATTAAATTTGCAAATATCGTTGACGAATTTGACGATTTAAAAAGATTCAACGAAATTGACCCAGAACATTTTGCAAAACCAACAAGAATAATATACGATGATTTTGGAAATCCATTAGGTTATGAGATGGATAAAATAAACGGGTTTACTCTTGCAGATTATATTGAAGGGGGCGGCACACTAGATGATTCTTTTTATAAGAGAATAGAAGATTCTGTCGAAAAATTACATAAGCAAGGATATGCTCACGGCGATATTAATCCTAGAAATATAATAATTACTCAAACACCAGAAGGATTAGATTTTAAAATAATAGACCCGGTTGGCTTTAGAAAGCTTGCAGACAATGTAAATTTAAGAAGCACAACAGATACAATAATAAATGACGACACTATAAATGTTAGAAATTTAAAGAACTATACAACTTCTGATCAAATATATTATCAAACAAATTATGTTCCAAAAAATACGGCATCTCCAGGAATTAAATCAGGCGATTATGTAGTTATAGAAAATAGTACGACTAATAAAATTGGAAAAATACAAATAACACAAGATGGCAGATATTGGATAAATTTTTCGGATGGTTCCTCAGGGTATTATAATGAATTAGATATTATAAATATGAAAAACCTAGATAATTATAAGAAACTAGTAGATACAAGTTATATAAATACATACACTGATGATTATTTAGGTGGACCATTTTTAGAAACACCGAAAAAATTACCAGACACATTTATTTTTAAAAGTACAAATAATTTGGATGGAAGAGAAATTATTCTTGTTGATAAATTAAATGACCCTATACTAAAAAATTTTTTGTCAGATTTAAAATTAGATTTAAAAAACCTCAGCAGGAGGGATGAATTTGGTACATTTCTGGATAAAGTATCTTTGGTTAAACAAAGAGTGGATTCTGTAATGAGTCATTATCAAGATTTGGAAAACAGAACAAATTTACTAAAAAATATAATTAACAATAAAGATGTTTCTGGGCAAGTTGTTCCATTAGGTTATTTTATAAATAATAATATAGGGGTTTGTAGACATCGAGCATTATTATATAAATTAGCATTAGATGAAATAGATATTAGGTCAACAATAGTAAGAGGTTGGAAAAAAATTGATGGTCTAGATGTAAGACACTCGTGGGTAGAAATAAACGATCCCGGAATATCTCGGATGGTAAATGTAGAAGTAGGGGATGGATTTGAGTTAGTGGAATCTTATAAGGGTGTTGGATTTAAGCAATATTTACTTCCGGATGAAATGTATGTAGAAAACTATGTAGGAATAAGAAGTATATCAGATTTAGGTCTTGTTGCTGACGAATATTTGCTGTTATATACTCCTCCAAAAGGCGCCGTAGCCACTGGAGATGGTTTTTTGCATAATAGGAATCCATATCAACACGGTTATAGTACAACAAAGAATTTACAAACAATTGAAATAAAAATAAATAATGCATTAAAAAATAATTATAGTTTAACTACTTTAGATGACTCGGCGTTTAATAGCGATTCGATAGGATATGCACTTAGAAATATTAATTCAGAATATAGTTCGAATGATATAACACAATTAATGATTTATCAGCATCAAAAAATTCAGGATTATATAGATGGCGATATGATATTTTCGCATATATATAAATTAGATAATCCGGTAAGTAGGAGTTATTTAACAACAGATCAGATTTTGTCTTTAAAAGAAAGAGTGGTGGCTGATTTAAAACAACAAAATATCATTATTCGTTTGGCTGAAGACGGATCTATTCAAAAATCATATGGTGCAGGAAAATATAGTTCATTAACGATGATTTCTAGTGGCGAATCTATAATATCAATAGAAAAATCGGCATTTAACGATATAAGTATATTTTCAAAAGAAATGCAAAAAAATTACGCGGTGTGGAGGTTTTCAAAACTTTACGGAAGTAAAGATAAAATTCCGGTATTTTTAATCCCAACCCCTGATGGACAGGGCGTGAAACCAATTTGGGCGACTGAGTATTATACAGACTATTATTCTAAAAATTACAACGAATTATTCAATTAAGCATCACCGTAATTTGATATTTAATAAGCAAGTAAAAGCTGCTTTTAAATGAGGCTATTTTATTTTAAATACCCTTTTTAATACTTACTTATCTATATTATATATTAGATAGACTTTTTATTCATAAATATCTTTAAAAACAAAAATAGGTGAAAAATTTTGATTCCAAATTCTCTTGGAGCTGCTGCTGCAGGTTATGATCGTTCAATAACAATGTTTAGTCCAGAAGGACATCTTTATCAGGTAGATTATGCCTCAAAGATTATAGAAAAAGGAAGTCCTGCTATCGGGATTATCTATAAGCAAG
>JAQVTI010000022.1 GCA_028700115.1 Candidatus Iainarchaeum sp.
AAAAAGAAAGTAAGACTTGGAAGAAATATTCTGTGGTTTAAAGAAAATGATTAAGATGAAAAGAAAGATGTTTTTGTTGTTTTTAAATTAAATTATTAATCTGCTCTTTTATTTTAATGATGGTATCAAAAAATTCGTAACCACTAAAAATTATTTTTTCACCGGGCTTAAATTTTTTTAATATTTTATTTTTTATACATACCCCCTTTGCTGTGTGTTGCTTGTGAGTTATAGAGACCCTTATATTTTTTAATTCTCCAAAAATGTCATAACATACTTCGTCTTTTTTTAAATTCTTAATGTTTGCAATCTTTTGACGATATTTATCCTCCCATAAATTATATATTTGTGTTAAAATTATATTTGTTAGAATTTGGTGTCCACCAGATTCAAATTTTTTATATATTTCATCAGTAGTTTCAGAAGCAATTAATGGGAGTCCTTCACACACATAATAAATAGGAATCGGATTTTCACAATTTGGCCATATTTTTTTTATTATCCAAGGATATTTTACTGGTTTTACAAAATCTAAATATACATTTGTTGCTGAAATATAATTTAAATATAATTTAAGTAACTCATCAATTTCTAATAGGAATTCTGATTTAATCATTGATAATTGTCTTTCAGCAGACATATTTTCACACATTAATAATTTTTATTTATCAATAATCTCTTTCACATTTTTAAAATTCATTTTAATATAATTATCTAAATCATGATCAGATAATTTAGATTCCTGCTTTAATTGTTTAATAAATTCGATTACATTTTGACCAGCACCCTTAGGTAAAACACAATCTATATTTTCTCCTAACGCTTTAATTTCATAAAGAAATTGGGCCCTAGCAATTACAGAAGCCACAGCTACTGAAATATTACTCTCGGCCTTTGGAATCTTTATTAGATGTATTCTTTTGCCTAAGTTCATCAAACTTTTCTCAACTAATCCATTATCTTCAAATTGATCAGCAATTACTGTTTCACAGTTTATATTCTGTTTAGACAGCTCAGTTAACAAATTTTCTAAAGATCTCGCATGTTCCCAAGCCAATAATTTATTTAAATTTCTTATTTTACTATATAACTCATTATATTTTTTAGGTTTTACGGTTACATTTACCCAATAGATTTCTTTTTTAGTTTTTATTAAATCGAATAGTTCTAATATCTTTTTATCGTTTATTTTCTTAGAATCTTTAATTCCACTATTAATTAAAAATGTAATGAAATCTTTATCTCCAGGAACATATGCCGCCACAGTAACTAATGGTCCAAAAATATCTCCTTTCCCAGATTCATCTATGCCTATTGCACTAAAAGTATCTGCTTGATTTAATTTCTTATTTTCATCAAATTGAATTATATAAACAGATAATAAATCTCTCATTATTTCTAAAATATTATAAATAATTTTTTCGGCATCTTTAAAATCAATAATCGGTGGCTTTATAGGATCTGAATGAAATAACTCGTTTCTACTTTTTTGCCAAGTAGGCCACAATAAAGAAAATAATGTTGAATTAGTTCTATTTATCGTAGGAAATATATTTCTTAATCTTTCAATATTATTATTATCTTTTAAATAAGCACCAATTTTATTATTTTTTATAGATTCTGAAGACAGATAAAAATCTTCAGAAAGCTCTCCTACATTATACAATAATTTTAATAAAAAACCTTCATACACAATACCTAATGGTCGCACTATTTGAGCATAATTTAAAATAGAATCTTTTTTATCTGAAACGATTTGGTATATAGATAACATATCTAATAATTCTACCGTATCATTTGAATATAAAAATTCAATTAATGCTCTTAATTTATATTTCTCTACTAATCGCTCGTGATATTTAAACATTTTCTCTTTAAATTCATCATAATTTATATCTATTTCATTATGATTTTCTTCAAAAATTAATTTTAATGTATTATAGTTTTTTTCAGTACGTTTATTTATTATAAAATCCATAACATCTTTCAAATCTTTGCTTTCCTTTCCTTGGATATTTATAGTCCCATTATTATAAATTGTAATTGTTGTTGTTAAAAATTTATAATTCTTCTGGCCGTTGAATAGTTGTTCTTTAAATTCTTTAACTTTTAAAAAATCCTCAATTTTTTTTAAAATTAAATTGTCTAATTTAGAATTAAAACTTACAGATATACTTATCATTCTAGTGCCTTTTTCTATTTTAATATTATTTTCTTTAAAATTAGATTCTATTTCTAAACGATTATTTTTTATTTGAGAGAAATCAATATTAGAAGTATTATCTTTTTTCGAATAAATACGAATATATCCACATATTTCTTTATTTTTATGCACTAAAATTTGAAATCCATTATTTATTGGATTTGATTTTACAATAGTAAATGGCTGTTTTATTTTACTTTTAATATAATTTTCGTCAACCTTAAATAGAACATTCATATAATTACACCATTTCACAACCTTATAATATATAGTTGCATTAATTATATAAAAGGTTTCTAGATGATTTGTTCGGCGATTATTTTCTAAAACCTCTTAAATTCTTCCCCAAAGCATAAAATCATAAAAATAAAGAGATTTTTATTTATATTGATCACATAATATAGTATGGACTTTGTAAATTTTGAATCAGATATTAATACCATAACCACAACTGCCGGTTATATAGACGCGATAAAAAACGGAATTGTCCCTAAAATCTTTAAATATAGACTTACTATAACTGATCATGATGTAATTGGATATATTGAAACAAAAGATAAAATTATTATTCTAGAGATTCAATGTAAAGATCAAAATGAATATAATAGCACACAACTTGGAACAATAGACGGCTATAAATCAGAATATGGTTTTTTTACTTCTGGAGGAAATAATTTACCCCAATTTAGAAGAATACACTATACAGAGAACAACGCTTTTTTTGACTGGATAACTGATTACACAAATGTTGAAACTGATGTTAAACCAAGTTCTCCATTAAATCAGATAATTAAATCATCAATTCATACAGTATATTGCTTTTCTAATAAATTCAAAAATCAAAAAACCATACTTGTTTTTCCTATTATTTGTATTTCTAATCAAAAAATAAATTCAGCAGTATATGTAACAAAATTAAAATACGAACAATTTACAAATCCCGCATTTAAGCGTTGGATTACAGAAACTTATAAAATAAAAGAATCTGAAATTAATTTTAATGGACAGATTCCTATAATTTTATGTAATAAAGAAGGATTAATTAAAATATTAGAAGACATAAAATGCTATAAAGATAAAATACGATTAGCATTAGATTAATAAATAAGGAAACACTATTTAATTTAATTAGCATGTCGTTTGGCTGGTTTTTTGTAAATCCTCAACTTTTTCTTAAATTTTAACAATCTCACAAATTTTGAGAGGTTTAAATTTGTTTTGTTGCAGTTATTTATATAATAGTTTAAAAATATATAACCAGTAATTTACTGAAAGTACATTAAAAGAAAGAAGAAATATGTCAGTTAAAGATTATATGCAAGTTTGTATTAATGGTCATAAGATAAATGGAATGACTTCCCGCCATCCCGAAAATAATAAAGATTTTTGCCCTAAATGCGGTGCAAAAACAATTGACTCCTGTCCAAGGTGTGGTGCATTAATTGATGGAGATATAATTGTTAGTGCTGCACATTTCCCTAAATCAGTTTATGATTATTGCGGAGAATGTGGTAAACCATTTCCCTGGGCAAAAAACAAAGTGCAAATAAATAGTATAGATAATACAAAAAAGGGAATGACTATAAATCTTAGAAAACAACAAGACGAATTATCAAAATACAATACAATTTATGATCAATTAGAAATACATCCAGAAATAAAAAATGTTTCTGAATCTTTATTTAAAACGGAACATTATTCTGAAGCAATAGAAGCTTCATTTAAGCAAATTATCTTATTAATTAAAGAAAAAACTAATTACCCAAAAGATAAAAATAATGAATCCGAATTAGATGGGGCAAAATTAATGCGCGAAGTTTTTAATTTATCTAAAAAAACTCCTCTATTAAAACTTAATAGTCTTGTAACTCAAACAGACATAAATGAACAAGAAGGATTTATGAATATTTTCGTTGGAGCAGTCCAAGGAATAAGAAACCCAAAAGCACACGCTAATTTAAATTTAAAAGATCCTCAAAAAGCAATCGAATATATTCTATTTGCCAGTTTACTTGCAAGAAAAATTGATGAATCAAAATTAAATAAAAAAGAGTAATAGCACATACTATTAGCAAACCTATAAAGGAAAGAAAATAATAAAATAGTAAAAAAATGTAACCAATTATAAAAATCCTTTCAATTCATAAATCTTATATTCTTTATATTCCCAATCTATTTGCTTTTCTGTAAATTTCTCTCTCCAATAGGTGTGGCTATTTCTAACAGTTGAATCTCCAACCAGTATAGAATTTGTATCTGCTTTACTTTGAATTTTTACAACAATATTCATTGTTTCGCCTATTAAATCTTTGTGTTGTTTATTTTCACCACCAATTATTATAGATGTAACTTCACCAGAATCTAAACCGATTCTAAACTGGAGTTCTGGATATCCTTGAGATTTTAAAATTGGATTCATTATTTTTTCTATAAATAATTTCATAGTGCTTGCACAATAAACGGCATTGTCAGTCATACCTTGAAAATTCGGTTCTGGAAAATAAGCAATAATCCCGTCTCCTAAATATTTTAAAACAAATCCCTGGTAATTAGTAACTATATAATCCATTTCTCTAGAAAAAAGAGATATTAATTTTACATTTTTATCAGGAGCCAAATTTTGACTTAATTTTGTAGACCCTTTTAAGTCAATAGATAATATTGTATATTTACGCGTATCATTGTTTAATTCTGATAAAAAATCTTCTGATTTATCTACGGGATTATAATTTTGAACCTCAATGTTTAGAAAGTGTTTTATATAATCTATTCTAGGTAATAATAATTTTTCTATGTCGTTTTCTTGTGGAGGATTATATCTTAATGGTAATTTGCCTAGATTTTTCATTAATTTATTATATACTTCTTTTTCAAGTATATGAATTTCATCAAATTTATCAAACAAATACCATTCTCCATCAATTAATTTTCGGTCATACCTTTTAGGATCTGGCTCAAATCTAAATGTAACAATACCCGTCTCTTCATCTAAATTTTCTATGTGCTGTATAAAATCCATCCGGCCTATTTTATCAGATAATGGCATAATATCCCCCCACATTAATTATCTTAATGATTATCTCCTCGTTGCAATTTAAGAATAAATTCCCTGTTTCTTTCTATTCTTTCTTCAATTTCTTTAAAATCTTTCTCTTTTAGATTAAAAAATTCATCTAAAGAAGAACCTAAATCACTAGTACTTTTTATATTTAATTTTATTGCGTCAAACCTTGGTTTTGAAGAATCTAAATAACGCTGTAATCGTTTATTTTCCTCATGTAGATCTTTAATCATATAATTAACACTATTAAATCTGAATGTGTTATTTTTAAATATATTAAAATCCATAATTTCACCTTTAATAAATACCTTTAGTTTTTCAAGTTTATATAGCTTTCTGGAGTAAATGTCCGGTAATAAACATAAGAATTGGAAACCTAATGGTTTCCAAAACTGTGTGTTCTTTTGTGGCATTCTTGACAAAGAATTTTACAATTCTCTAACTTATCTGATCCGCCATCAGAAACTGCTTTTATATGGTGTGCTTCCCAACCATACTCACTTTCTTTGCCACGACTTTCCCATAAAAGTTGTTTCTTACATTTTTCACATTTCCCATCAGCTCTATCCCAAGCCAGTTTTATTGTTGTTTCATCAAATGACATATTCTTCACACTCCTAGTTTATTTTTCTCCCATTTTTCTTTACATCAGCAACAACTCTGCTATAGCTACGTCCAACTGGTTTTATAGCAACAGATTGTCCTGCAATCTTTTTTGTAAGATTTTGCTTTGCAGAGGTATAACCTCTTTCACCCTTATCAGGGGCATCTACATTTGCTAGACGAATATAGTTAGATCCATTTACTTTAGTTCCAACTTTAAAAGTATCGCCATCAATTACTTGTGTTACTTTCCTATGTACAATTTTATTATTCATAATTTTTTCTCCTTATTTTCTGTTTTCTAATATCTAACCCAATGACTAGACAAATCACTAACTCTGTACAATAATTATTTCTTAGAATTAAAGTGCACCAATAACTGCAACAATAATAGCAATGAAGATTATTGCAACAACAATCGCTGTTCCATACATTATTACTTTCTTAACCATCTGATGTCCTCCTTTTTGCATTTTTAAAGGACTTAAAAATCAGTATATAAGTTCACTAAGTTAAAAATAAACCTTTATATTCTTAACCTTTCTTATTATATATTGACTAAACAAGTCCAATAAAATAAGTTAGAGACTCGTGATCAAACAAACTCTCTAACTTATTCTAGCATATTTACGGATTTGAACCGCTTTCTAATATTTAAATATTAAAATTGACCTTATCTCATATGCATAATTTCTTTTATTTAATATCACCCTTTTGCAAATTCTCTAAATTTTGTAATGAATATGATCCTTCAAAATATTTTTTATAAACACTCACATCTTTTCTTTCATTAAAATTAGCCAATGTAAAAAGAGAAGTGCTCTGATCTTTGTTCTTTTCTGTAAAATATATTTGATCATGCCTTAATCCAGAAACCTTGAAATTTAATAAATCATAACAATGAGTAGTATATATTACTTGTGCAGATTTATTTTGATCACCATTAATATATTCATTTAAAAAACAAACTAGCTTTGGATGTAAACTTGATTCAATTTCATCAATTACTAAAATTCCCCCTGCATTTATATGATGAACTATAGCTGCAGCTTTTTCAATAAATTCAAT